>NZ_QNVX01000017.1:0-49543 GCF_003314725.1 Rhodovulum sp. BSW8 | reverse complement strand
CCCCCCCCACCCCGCCCCAAGGAGCCTGCCAGATGGCTAAAGACATTCCCGATCCGATCGCGCCCGAAAAGCTGATCGAAGAGGTCCTCTCCGCCTATCCCGCCAAGTCGGCCAAGAAACGCGCCAAGCACCTGGGCGTGGCGGCCCCCGTGGCCGAAGGAGAAACCGAGATCGTGTCGAAATGCGACACGGTCAAATCGAACATCAAGTCGGTCCCCGGCGTGATGACCATCCGCGGCTGTGCCTATGCCGGCTCGAAGGGTGTGGTCTGGGGTCCGGTCAAGGACATGGTCCATATCAGCCACGGCCCGGTGGGCTGCGGTCATTATTCCTGGTCCCAGCGCCGCAACTACTATACCGGCACCACGGGCGTCGACAGCTTCGTGACCTTCCAGTTCACGACCGACTTCCAGGAAAAGGACATCGTCTTCGGCGGCGACAAGAAGCTTGAAAAGACGATCGACGAGATCAACGAGCTGTTCCCGCTGGCCAAGGGCATCTCGGTCCAGTCGGAATGCCCGATCGGCCTGATCGGCGACGATATCGAGGCCGTCTCGAAGAAGAAGAAGAAGGACATCGGCAAGACCATCGTGCCGGTCCGCTGCGAAGGCTTCCGCGGCGTGTCGCAGTCGCTGGGCCACCACATCGCCAACGACGCGATCCGCGACTGGGTGTTCAACGGCGGCGAGGAGTCGAGCTACCAGCCCGGCCCCTATGACGTCAACATCATCGGCGACTACAATATCGGCGGCGACGCCTGGGCCTCGCGGATGCTGCTGGAGGAAATCGGCCTGAACGTGGTCGGGTCCTGGTCCGGCGACGCGACGCTTGCCGAGATCGAGAACGCGCCGAAGGCCAAGCTGAACCTCATCCACTGCTACCGGTCGATGAACTACATCTGCCGCTACATGGAAGAGAATTACGGCGTCGGCTGGATGGAATACAACTTCTTCGGGCCCTCCCAGATCGCCGCAAGCCTGCGCGCCATCGCCGCCAAGTTCGACAAGACCATCCAGGACAAGGCCGAAGAGGTCATCGCCAAGTACCAGCCGCTGGTCGACGCGGTGCTGGCGAAATACAAGCCCCGCCTCGAAGGCAAGAAGGTCATGCTGTACGTCGGCGGGCTGCGGCCGCGCCACGTGGTCGACGCCTATCACGACCTCGGCATGGAGATCGTCGGCACCGGCTACGAATTCGCCCATGGCGACGACTACAAGCGGACCGGCGAGTACATCAAGGAAGGCACGCTGATCTACGATGACGTGACCGGCTACGAGCTCGAGAAATTCATCGAAGGCATGCGCCCCGACCTGGTGGGCTCGGGCATCAAGGAGAAGTACCCGGTCCAGAAGATGGGTATCCCGTTCCGCCAGATGCACAGCTGGGACTATTCCGGCCCCTATCACGGCTATGACGGCTTCGCGATCTTCGCCCGCGACATGGATCTGGCGATCAACAACCCGGTCTGGGGCCTGTTCGACGCGCCCTGGAAGAAATCGGCCTGACGCCCTTCGGCGGGGGGCCGAGACCTCCCGCCAGCTCCCTCAACCCTTTCGGCCGCGTCTCGGAATGCGGACGGCCCGAAGAAGGATCCCAAGCCATGCCCCAATCGGCAGACAAGGTGCTCGACCACAACAAGCTGTTCCACGAGCCCGAATACAAGGAAATGTTCAAGAACAAGCGGGCGACGTTCGAGAATGCGCCGACCGCGCCCCAGGTGACCGAGATCCTCGACTGGACCAAGTCCTGGGACTACCGCGAGAAGAACCTCGCCCGCGAGGCGCTGGTCATCAACCCCGCCAAGGCCTGCCAGCCGCTGGGCGCGGTCTTCGCCGCCGCGGGCTATGAAGGCACCATGAGCTTCGTGCACGGCTCGCAGGGCTGCGTCGCCTATTACCGCTCGCATCTGTCGCGCCACTTCAAGGAACCGGCCTCGGCGGTGTCGTCGTCGATGACCGAAGACGCGGCCGTGTTCGGCGGGCTGACCAACATGGTCGACGGGCTGGCCAACACCTATGCGCTTTACCAGCCGAAGATGATCGCCGTCTCGACCACCTGCATGGCCGAGGTGATCGGGGACGACCTCAACTCGTTCATCATCCAGTCGAAGGAAAAGGGCTCGGTGCCCGAGGACTTCGACGTGCCCTTCGCCCACACCCCCGCCTTCGTCGGCAGCCATGTGGACGGCTACGACAACATGCAGAAGGGGATCCTGACCCACTTCTGGAAGGATGCCGAGCGCGCCGAGACCGACAGCATCAACATCATTCCCGGCTTCGACGGCTTCGCGGTCGCCAACATCCGAGAGATGAACCGCATGCTGGCCGCCATGGGCGTCGAATACACCATCCTGTCGGACGTGTCGGATGTCTACGACACCCCCTCGGACGGCGACTACCAGATGTATGCCGGCGGCACCAAGCTGGATGACGTCAAGGCCGCGATCAACGCCAAGGCGACCCTGTCGCTGCAGGAATACTGCACCCGCCGGACGCTGGAATTCTGCGAAGAGAAGGGCCAGAAAACCGCCGCCCTGCACTATCCGATGGGCGTGTCCGGCACCGACGAGTTCCTGATGACGGTCTCGGAGTTGACCGGCAAGGCGGTTCCCGATTGCCTGACGCTGGAGCGCGGCCGCCTGGTCGACGCGATGGCCGACAGCCAGGCCTATCTGCACGGCAAGACCTACGCGATCTACGGCGATCCGGACTTCGTTTACGCGATGGCCAAGTTCGTCATGGAAACCGGCGGCGAGCCGACCCATTGCCTGGCCACCAACGGCTCGAAGGACTGGGCCAAGAAGATGGAAGAGCTGCTGGGCTCCTCACCCTACGGGCAGGGCTGCCAGGTCTGGGCCGGGAAGGATCTGTGGCACCTGCGCTCGATCCTCGCGACCGAGCCGACCGATCTGCTGATCGGCAACAGCTACGGCAAGTATCTGGAACGTGACCTGAACATCCCGCTGATCCGGCTGACCTTCCCGATCTTCGACCGTCACCACCATCACCGCTTCCCGACCTTCGGCTATCAGGGCGGCCTGACCGTTCTGGTCAAGATCCTCGACACGATTTTCGACAAGCTCGACACCGAGACGGGGACCCTGGGCGAGACCGACATTTCCTTCGATCTCACCCGCTGACGCCCCTCGACGGTTCCGGCGATCCTGTCCCAATCCCAAGTCCCTCGCCGGGACCGCAGCTTCCCAAGGGCGTCTCCCCCGGCATGCGGTCGGTCCGAAAGGACCGGCCGCATGTCTTTTTCGCCCCGCCTCCGACGCCCGCGGCCCCGAAGAGGCGCATGGTCGCGTCGCGTTCAAGGCCGCTGACGCAGGCCGCACGACAGGATATATCCCGGGCGCGGACCAGCCATGGGCCGCCCGGGCCGCAGGGACACGACCTGCGGCCGGGCGCCTGCCAGACCGGAAGACCCGATCATGACGTTGCCGACCGAAGACCTTCGTCGCCTGGCCCTGACCGGGCTGACCCTGGCCGGGATGCTGACGGCCGCCGCACTCAGATGGGGTCCCTTTCCCGACACCGGCTGGCCTGCGGTCGCGGGCACCGCGGCGCTGGCGCTGGTCTATGCCGCGGGCGGCATTCCGGCGGCCATGCGGGCGCTGCGGGCGTTCTGGACCGAGCGCGAACTCGATATCGACCTTCTGATGGTGACCGCGGCGCTGGCGGCTGCGGCGGTCGGCGCGACCGCCGAGGGCGCGGTGCTGCTGACGCTTTTCAGCCTGTCGACCACGCTGGAACACCGCGCCATGGGCCGCGCCCGCCGCGCCATCGAGGCGTTGATGGAACTGCGCCCCGACCGCACCTTGCGCCGCACCGCCTCGGGCGGCACCGAAGAGATCGCGGTGGCCGATCTGATGCCGGGCGACATCGTGATCCTGCGCCCCGGCGCCCGTGTGCCGGTCGATGGCACGATCCGCGAGGGCGAGGGGGCGATCGACGAATCCACCATCACCGGCGAATCCGTCCCCGTGCACAAGCAGCCCGGCGCGCAGGTTTTCGAGGCGACGGTGAACCTGCATGGCGTGCTGGCCATCGAGGTCGCCCGGCCGCTGGCCGAAAGCACCGTCGCGCGGATGATCGCGCTGGTCACCGAGGCCCAGGCCGCCCGCGCGCCGTCCGAACGCTTCTCGGACTGGTTCGGCCAGCGCTATACGGTGGCCGTGCTCGCGGGCGCGGTGCTGGCCTTCGCGATTTTCGTCTGGCTGGGCCTTGGCTGGCACGCGGCACTTTACAAGGCGGCGACGCTGCTGGTCGCGGCCAGCCCCTGCGCCATCGTGATCTCGGTTCCGGCCGCGATCCTGTCGGCGCTGTCGGCCTCGGCGCGGGGCGGCGTCCTGTTCAAGGGCGGCGCCGCGCTCGAGACGCTGGCCCGGGTCGACAGTTTCGCCTTCGACAAGACCGGCACCCTGACCACTGGGCGGCAGGAGGTGGTCGACCTGGCCTGCGAGGGCGATCCCGATATCTTCCTCGCGCGGCTGGCCGGGCTCGAGGCCCATTCCGAACACCCGATCGCCGATGCGATCCGCCGCGCCGCCGCCGCTCGGGGGCTCAAGCCGGTCCCCGTGCGCGAGGCCCGTGCGGTGCCCGGCGAGGGCATGGTGGGGGTCGACGACGAGGGCGTGCTTTGGGCCGGGAACGCCCGGCTCGCGGCGCGGATGGGGGCCAGGGACACGCCGGACGACCGGCCCGCCCCGGTCGGCGGTCTCGACCGCGGGACCCAGACGCTGGTTCTGCTGGGACGGGGCGCGCGGCTTCTGGGGGCTGTCACGGTCGAGGATCAGCCGCGCCCGACCGCCCGGCCCGGGCTTGCGGCGCTGCGCGCGCGGGGCGTCGCGCGTGTCGCGATGCTGACCGGCGACCGGCGCGCGGTGGCCGAACGGATCGGCGGCGATCTGGGCATCGCGCCCTCCGAGATCCATGCCGATCTGCGCCCCGAGGACAAGGTGCGGATCGTGGCCGGGCTGACCGAGGCGGGCCGGGTCGCCTTCGTCGGCGACGGGGTCAACGACGCGGCGGCGCTCGCGCGGGCCGATGTCGGGATCGCGATGGGGGCGGCCGGGTCCGAGGTGGCCCTGCAGGCCGCCGATGTCGCGCTGCTGTCCGAGGATCTGGGCCAGCTTGCCGCCGCCCATGCGCTGGCGCGGCGCACGGCGCGGATCATTCGCCAGAACCTGATCTTCGCCATGGGGGCGATGGCGGTGCTGGTCGCCTCGGGGCTGTTCTTCGATCTGCCGCTGCCGGTGGCGGTGGTCGGCCATGAGGGCGGCACCGTGCTGGTGGTGCTGAACGGGCTGCGGCTGCTGGCCGACCCGATCCGCCGCCGCAGCCCGGGCTGAAGCCGGGCCGGACCTCGGCAGAAGCCTGCCCGAGCCGCGGGGGCCGAAGCCCTCGGACCGGGCGCGACGGCGGGACCCGGCCGCGGGCTTGCGCCGCGCGACTGGATCTGACCGGCGCCACGGGCGGCACAGCCCGCCGGAAATCTGAGGGATAACGGGCAGACCGCCCTAGCGCAGCGACAGGCGCGGCCAGCGGCGCCGGGGAGGATCCGCCGGTTCGGCCTCGGTCAACGCCTTCCTTGCGCGGTCCTCGGACCCGGCGGCGCGCTCTTCGGCGGTCCAGCGGTCCCAGACGGCCTCGGTGATCTCGGCGCGGGTCTTGCCGTCATCCTCCAGCGACCGGATCTGGCGGAACAGAACCTCGGCATCCTGGACCATGGCACAAAGCTCGCAAAGCGTGTCGCCATCCGAACCGAACACGCTCAGAACTTTCCCGCATTCCCGACAGGTGGACATCTTCGCTCCGCTCACAACCCGGGCCGAGCTTAGGTCGAAAACGTAAACGAATCCTTTCCCCATCCCGGGCCGCCCGCCGGACGGCCCCCGCCGCGTCAGACGCTCAGCCTGACTGCCGCGACGAAATCGAGAAGCTGCGCGGTCGAGCCGTCCAGCGCCTCGGGACGCGCCCCCCCCGCCAGCAGAGGCTCCAGCGACCTGGCCAGTTCCTTGCCAAGCTCGACCCCCCATTGGTCGAAGGAGTTGATGCCGAGGATCACCCCTTCGGTGAAGACCCGGTGTTCGTAAAGCGCCACGATCTGGCCCAGCATCCGCGGCGTGAGCCGCGGATAGATCAGCGTGGTCGAAGGCCGGTTGCCGGGAAACACCCGGTGGCGCGCCTGCCGGTCCAGCTCGTCGCCCACGAAGCCTGCCTTCTCGGCGATGGCGCGCGCGGCCTCGATCCCGCGCCCCTCCATCAATGCCTTCGACTGGGCCAGCACATTGGCCAGCAGCAGCCGGTGGTGGTGGGCCAGCTCGGGTTCATGGCCCTTCGCCGCGACCAGAAATTCGCACGGCACGACCTGGGTGCCCTGATGGATCAGCTGATAGAAAGCATGCTGGCCGTTGGTGCCGGGCTCGCCCCAGACCACCGGGCCGGTCGGCCGGGCGACGTCCTGGCCGCTCATGGTCACGCTCTTGCCGTTGCTTTCCATCTCGAGCTGCTGAAGATAGGCCGGAAGCCGGGCCAGCCGCTGGTCGTAGGGCAGCACCGCGCGCGTCGCATGGCCCAGCACCTGCGCATGCCAGATCCCCACCAGCGCCAGCAGGACCGGCAGGTTCGCCCGCAGCGGCGCGCTGCGGAAATGCGCATCCATCGCCGCGCCGCCTGCAAGAAAGTCGTCGAAGCGCTCGGGCCCGATGGCGATCATCAGCGAAAGCCCGATCGGCCCCCAGACCGAATAGCGCCCGCCGACCCAGTCCTCGAAGCCGAAGACCCGTTCCGGCGCGATGCCGAAATCGGCCGTCCGGTCCAGCGCCGAGGACAGCGCCGCGAATTGCGCGCCCGGGTCCGAGACCCGCGCCGCCATCCAGCCGCGCACCGTCTCGGCATTGGTCATGGTCTCGATGGTGGTGAAGGTCTTCGAGGCGACGATGACCAGCGTCGTTTCGGGGTCGAGGTCCTTCAGCGTGTCGGCAGCATGGGCCCCGTCGACATTCGAGATGAAATGGCAGCGCGGACCGTCGTGATAGGGCGCGAGCGCCAGGCAGGCCATGGCCGGACCCAGATCCGACCCGCCGATGCCGATATTGACGACATCGGTGATCGCACCGCCCTGCCCCACGAACCCGCCGCCCCGGACCTCGCGCGCGAAGCCGCGCATCCTCAGAAGCGTCTCGCGCAGGCCGGGCATCACGTCCTGGCCATCCAGCGCGACCTTGCCCTCGGGATTTCGCAGCGCAGTATGCAGCACCGCCCGGCCCTCGGTCTCGTTGATCCGGCGGCCTGCGAACATCGCGTCGCGCCGGGCCTGCACACCGGCGGCGATGGCCAGTTCGATCAGCAGTTCCAGCGTATCCTCGTCGATATTGGTCTTCGAGAAATCGAACAGCATCTCTTCGCCATGGACGGCGGCGGCAGACGGACCCGGGAAGCGGACCGAGAAGGCCGCGGCACGGTTCCTGTCGTGAAAGAGCGTCGCGATAGCGCGTGCCGATACCCGGCCCGCCTGGGCGTCGAGCCGGTCCCAGATCGTCGAAAGGGTCACGTCGTTACTCCGTCCAATGGACCGTTGCGTCCTTCAGCACCGTGCAGACCGGCGCCAGATGCGGATCGGCCAGCTCGGCCGCCTGTTCGAGCGCGGCGCGCTTGGCGGCCCCGGTGATCAGGATATGGGTGCTGAGCGCGCCCTGCAGAACCGGCGCGGTCAGGGTGATGCGCGGCTCGGGCTGGCCCGGCGGGGTGATCTGCATCACCGGCGGCGCCTCGGGCGAGAGGGCCGCGTCCAGTTCGGGCGCGCCGGGGAAAAGCGAGGCGGTATGCATGTCGTCCCCCATGCCCAGCACCAGCACGTTCAGCGGCAGCGCGCGGCGCACCCGTTCGGTCAGCCCGTCCATGCCGTCGGCGCCGGGCCTCAGCCCGATGAACCGCGCCTCGGCCGCCTTGCCGGTCAACAGCCGCGCCCGGATCATGCCCTCGTTCGAGCGGGGATGATCGGGCGCCACCAGCCGTTCGTCGGTTGGCAGCACCCGGACCCGGGACCAATCAAGGCTGCTGGCGCACAGATCGTCGTAAAGCGGCCCCGGCGTCGTGCCGCCGGGCAGCGCGATGCTGACCCGGTCCTCGTGGAACAGCGCGTTGTTCAATTCGCCCGCCAGCACATTGGCCAGCGCGATCATCATCATCTCGAGATCGGGATAGGCGTGCAGCTTCACGGCCGGATCTCCCGCCAGCGCCGACCGTCGCGATGCAGCAGCATCAGCGCATCCTCGGGCCCCGACGAGCCCGGATCGTAGGGCTGGGGCCGGTCGCCGCGCGCCTCCCAGGCGGCGATGATCGGATCGGTCCAGGCCCAGGCGGCCTCGACCTCGTCGCCGCGCATGAAAAGCGTCTGGTTGCCGCGGATCACATCCATGATGAGCCGTTCATAGGCATCCGGGATCTCTTGCGCACTGGGACCGAGTGCCTCGGCGAAGGACATGTCCAGAGGCACCTCGATCAGACGCATGCCGCCCGGTCCCGGTTCCTTGATGGTGACCTTCAGCTTGATGCCCTCATTGGGTTGCAGCCGGATGACCAGCACATTGGCGCGGTGGCCTTCCTGTTCGCCGAAGATCGAATGCGGCGGATCCTTGAAGGTGATCGCGATTTCCGAGGTGCGGGTCCTGAGCCGCTTGCCGGTGCGCAGGTAGAAGGCCGTGCCCTTCCAGCGCCAGGACGAGACATGGGCCTTGAGCGCGATAAAGCTCTCGGTGCGGCTTGACGGGTCCTCGACATCCTCGTGATAGCCGGTCTTGCCGTTCGCGCCCCGATACTGGCCGCGCACGATATCGGCCGGGCGCACCGGATCGAGCGCGCGGATCACCTTCAGCTTTTCGTCGCGCACGGCATCGGGTTCGAAGGCATAGGGCGGCTCCATCGCCATCAGGCACAGAAGCTGCATCATGTGGTTCTGCACCATGTCGCGCATCGCGCCCGACTTGTCGTAATAACCGCCCCGGCCCGCGACGCCCACGGTCTCGGCCACGGTGATCTGGATGTGATCGACGTATTGCGCGTTCCAGAGCGGTTCGAACAGCATGTTGGCGAAGCGGACCGCCATCAGGTTCTGCACCGTCTCCTTGCCCAGATAATGGTCGATCCGGTAGATCTGGTGTTCGTCGAAATGCGCGGCCAGCGTGGCGTTCAGCGCCCGGGCCGAGGCCAGGTCATGGCCGAAGGGTTTCTCGATCACGATCCGGCAGCCTTCGGTATTCATGCCATGGGCATGCAACCGCTCGGCCAGCGCCCCGAAAAGCCCCGGCCCGACCGAGAAGTAATAGGCCTGCACCACCTCGGGGCGCATCTTGGCAGCGAGCTCGGGCCAGCCGCCCTCGCCCGTGGCATCGACCGCCACATAGGACAGCCGCGTCAGAAAGCGGTCGACGGCCTCGGCGTCGCGCCGCCCCTCGGGGATCGCGGCATGGATCGCGGCGCGCACCAGGGTGCGGAACCCCTCGTCGTCCATCGGACTGCGGGCCGCGCCAACGATCCGGGCGGTCTCCGGCAATTGCCCGTCGGCATCGCGGCGGAAAAGCCCGGGCAGGATCTTCCCGGTAGAGAGATCTCCGGTCGCGCCGAAGATGACGAGATCGAACGGATCGACCGGTATGACGCGTGAGACCATGACGCTTCCCTGGCGTTGGCTGGCGGTTGCAGGGACAGGGCAGCACCCGCATCTCCCGGTGGCGGCCTCCCTCGGTCCCTTCGACCTGTCTACCATTCCCCGGCCAGCACGCAACTGCCGAGGGCGCGAAGCGTTCCGCGAAATTGCCGCCCGGCGGGTGCAGGGACCGTGCGAGTTTCCCGCGCCGGGGGGCGACCGGGTTCGCCCGCCCCGCAACCGGGGCGGGCCTTGTCGGGGCCGTCGCCTACCAGGGCAGAGCACCGGCCTCGTTGAGGAAGCCGCCGGTCGGGCCGTCCGCGTCCGCCAGCGCCAGCGCAGCGATCGCGGACGCGGCCTCGCCGGGCGTCCGGTCGGGGCCGAAATTGGTCGCGGCCGTCGCGGTATAGCCCGGGCAGATCGCATTGACCTTGATCCCCTGCCCCGCGAGGCTTTGCGCATAGCCCACCGTCAGCGCATTCACCGCGGCCTTCGAGGCGGCATAGGTCGGCATGATCTTGTCGGCATGCTCCCAGTCGGGGTCCTGCCGCAGCGCGAACGAGCCGAGTTCCGATGAAATGTTGACGATCCTGGGAGACACGCCCCTGGCCAGCAGCGGCACCATGGCCTCGGTCAGCCGCAGCGTGCCGGTCACGTTCACCTCCAGCGTGCGCGCGATCCGCGCGACCGGGGTCAGGCGCGTGTCGTGGTCGAGCCCGATCCCGGCATTGTTCACAAGGATGTCGAGCCGCCCCCAGGTCTCGGCGATCCGCCCGGCCAGCGCGGCGACGCTGGCATCGTCGGTCACGTCAAGCTGAACCGCCACCGCCTCGCCCCCCTCGGCGACCAGGGGCGCCGCGACGGCCTGCCCCGCCGCCAGATCCCGGCTGCCGATCAGGACCAGCACGCCGCTTTCGGCGAGCCGCGCCGCGACCGCCGCCCCTATGCCGCGATTGCCGCCGCTGACGAGCGCGATTTTCTTCTTTGGTTCCATTTGTTTGTCTGCTCCTTCCGACCGAAGCGGCAGCGGCCGGAAAAGGGCGGCGTCGGCTCCGGAAACACCCCGCACCGACCCGGCCGGGGGGCTTGCATGGGCAAGCCGACCGCCGGTATAAAACCTCAACTTAAATTGAGGTCAAGGCCGGATCGACATGGCAAAAGCGACAGATGCGCCCAGCTTCCTCAGCGTCGGAGAGGTGGCCGAACGCAGCGGCGTTCCGGTCTCGGCGCTGCATTTCTACGAGGCGAAGGGGCTGATCGGCGCGCATCGCAGCAGCGGCAACCAGCGCCGCTATTCGCGCGACGTGCTGCGCCGGATCGCGATCCTGCGCACCGCCCAGTCGCTGGGGTTTTCGCTTTCCGAAATCGCCGGATTGCTGAAACCGATCCCGCCGGGGCGCCAGCCGACCGCGGCCGATGTCCGCGCCATGGTCGCCGGATGGCGCGCGGCGCTGCAGGCGCGGATCGACGGGCTGACCGAGCTGCGCGACAAGCTCGACGGCTGCATCGGCTGCGGCTGTCTTTCCCATGACGACTGCCCGCTGCGCAATCCGGCGGATCGACTGGCGGCGACCGGCCGGGGCGCGGTTCTGCTGGGCCAACAGCCGCCCGGCCCCTGAGTCGGGTCGCGCGGGATCGAAGCCACCGGGCGCCTTGCTGCGAGACGCCTGCGTTTCTCCGGCCGTCCCGGTCAGGGCAGCGTGGAGAAGGCCGCGTCCTTGACCGCCTCCATCGCCACGAAGGTCGAGCTGTTGGCAACATGGGGCAGCGCCGAAATCCGTTCGGCCATGACCTCGCGATAGGAGGCCATGTCGGCGGTGCGCACCTTCAGCAGATAGTCGAACCCGCCCGCGATCATGTGGCATTCCTCGACCTCTGGGATGGCGCGGACGGCCGCGTTGAAGTCGCGCAGCGCCGCCTCGCGTGTATCGGAAAGCCGCAGCTCGACAAAGGCCACATGGGCCAGCCCCAGCCGGTTGGGGTTCAGCATCGCGCGGTAGCCGGTGACGATGCCCTCGGTCTCGAGCCGGCGCAGCCGGGCCTGGGTCGGGGTCTTGGACAGACCGATGCGGCGGGCCAGTTCGGCCACCGGGATCCGCCCCTCGGCAGAGAGAATCCGCAGAATCGCGCGGTCGTAGCGGTCGAGGGACAGCGGGCCATCCGGCATGAACGAAACCCCATCTTTGGGCGAACCGCCCAAGAACGCAGATAAATGCAGGCGAACGGCCTGCTGTTTTCCCGCTATCATGGCCGGAAAACGGAGAGACTTCCATGCTGGACGACACCCTGCCGCTGCGCGACCGGATCGAGGCGGCCACCTACGCGCCCGAGGGTCCGACGCTTGACGCGCTGCTGACCGCGGCCGGGCTGAATGACGAGGACCGGTCGCGGATCGAGGCGGCGGCGGCCGAGCTGGTGCACCAGATCCGCGCCGGGGACCGGCCCGGGCTGATGGAGGTGTTTCTGGCCGAATACGGGTTGTCGACCGACGAGGGCATCGCGCTGATGTGCCTGGCCGAGGCCCTGCTGCGGGTGCCCGACGAGGCCACCATGGACGCGCTGATCGAGGACAAGATCGCGCCCTCGGACTGGGGCCGTCATCTGGGCCGGTCGGCCTCGCCGATGGTCAATGCCTCGACCTGGGCGCTGCTGTTGACCGGGCGGGTGCTGGAACGCCACGAGCGTGGGCTTGTGAAGACGCTGAAAGGCGCGGTCAAGCGGCTGGGCGAGCCGGTGATCCGCGCGGCGGCCGCCCGCGCCATGCGCGAGATGGGCCGCCAGTTCGTGCTGGGCGAAACCATCGACGCGGCGCTTGCCCGCGCTGCCGAGATGGAGGCGAAGGGATATACCCATTCCTACGACATGCTGGGCGAGGCCGCCCGCACCGAGGCCGACGCCCGGCGCTACATGACCGCCTATTCCGGCGCCATCGCGCGCATCGGCCTGGCGGCGACCCGGGGCGACGTGCGCGCCGATCCGGGCATCTCGATCAAGCTTTCGGCGCTGCATCCCCGCTACGAGCTCGCCCAGCGCGACCGGGTGATGGCGGAGCTTGCGCCGCGCCTGCTGGAGCTTGCGCTGAAGGCACGGACGATGGGCATGGGGCTCAATATCGACGCCGAGGAGGCCGACCGGCTGGTGCTGTCGCTGGACGTGATCGCGGCGGTGCTGGCCGACGAGCGGCTGGCGGGATGGGACGGGTTCGGCGTGGTGGTGCAGGCCTATGGTCCGCGCGCCGGCCTGGTGATCGACGCGCTTTACGCGCTGGCGCAGAAGCACGACCGGCGGCTGATGGTGCGGCTGGTCAAGGGCGCCTACTGGGACAGCGAGATCAAGCGCGCCCAGGTCGCGGGCGTCGAGGGCTTTCCGGTCTTCACCCGCAAGGCCGCGACCGATGTCAGCTATATCGCCAATGCCCGCAAGCTGTTGCGGATGACCGACCGGATCTATCCGCAATTCGCGACCCATAACGCCCATACGGTCACGGCGATCCTCGACATGGATCCCGACCCCGAGAGCTTCGAGTTCCAGCGCCTGCACGGCATGGGCGAGGCACTGCATCAGATCGTCATGGACAAGGGGCTGGGCACGCGCTGCCGGATCTATGCCCCGGTCGGCGCGCATCGCGACCTGCTGGCCTATCTGGTGCGGCGGCTGCTGGAAAACGGTGCCAATTCGTCCTTCGTCAACCGCATCGTCGATACCAGCGTCCCGCCAGAGGTGGTGGTGGCCGACCCGCTGTCCGAGATCGAGGCGCGGCTCGACGAGCCCGCCAACCCCGAGATCCTGCCGGGGCCTGCGCTGTTCGCGCCCGAGCGGCGCAATTCGCGCGGCTGGGATCTGGCGCACGGGCCGCATCTGGCCCGGATCGAGGAGGCGCGCGCGGCCCATCGCACCACCCATGTCAATGCCGCCCCTCTGATTGCCGGACCGGTCCGCGCCGAGCCCGGCCGGCCGCGCCACAGCCCCTCGGACCCGAAGGATCTGGTCGGCTGGGTGCAGGACGCCTCGCTGCGCGATGTCGGCACGGCGCTGGCCCATGCCCGGCCCTGGAACATCCCCGAAACCCGCTGCGCCGAGATCCTGCGCCAGGCGGCCGATCTTTACGAGGTGCATTTCGGCGAGATCTTCGCGCTTCTGGCGCGCGAGGCCGGCAAGACCCTGCCCGACGCAGTGGGCGAGCTGCGCGAGGCGGTCGATTTCCTGCGCTACTACGCCTCGCGGATCGAGACGCTCGATGCCCCGGCGCGCGGGATTTTCGTCTGCATCTCGCCCTGGAACTTTCCGCTGGCGATCTTCACCGGCCAGGTCGCCGCGGCGCTGGCCGCGGGCAATGCGGTAATCGCGAAGCCCGCCGAACAGACCCCGCTGATCGCGCATCTGGCGGTCAGGCTGCTGCACGAGGCAGGCGTTCCGCCCGAATGCCTGCAGCTTCTGCCCGGCGACGGGCAGATCGGCGCGCGGCTGACCTCGGACCCGCGCGTCACCGGCGTGGCGTTCACCGGCTCGACCGAGACCGCCCGGCTGATCCAGCGCGCGATGGCAGAGCACATGGCGCCCGGCACGCCCCTGATCGCCGAGACCGGCGGGCTGAACGCCATGATCGTCGACAGCACCGCCCTGCCCGAACAGGCGGTCCGCGACGTCCTCGCCTCGGCCTTCCAGTCGGCCGGGCAACGCTGTTCGGCGCTGCGCTGTCTTTACGTGCAGGAAGACATCGCGCCCGGCTTTCTCGAGATGCTGAAGGGCGCGATGGCCGAATTGCGGGTCGGCGATCCCTGGGCGCTCTCGACCGATCTGGGCCCGCTGATCGACGACGAGGCCCATGCCGCGATCGCGGCCTATGTGGCGGCCGCCCGGGGCCAGGGCCGGGTGATCTGGGAGGGTGCCGCCCCGCGCGAGGGACATTTCCAGGCGCCGGTCGCGATCCGGGTCGCAGGCATCGAGGCGATCGAGCGCGAGGTGTTCGGCCCGGTGCTGCATGTGGCGACCTTCGCGGGCGCCGATCTCGACCGGGTGATCGCGGCCATCAACGCCACCGGCTATGGCCTGACCTTCGGGCTGCACAGCCGGATCGACGACCGCGTGCAGCATCTGGCCGACCGGCTTTGCGTCGGCAACCTGTACGTCAACCGCAACCAGATCGGCGCGGTGGTCGGCAGCCAGCCCTTCGGCGGCGAGGGGCTGTCGGGCACCGGCCCCAAGGCGGGCGGGCCGCATTACCTGCCCCGCTTCACCGAACGCGCGGCCCCCGAGGCGCTGAGCACGTCCGAGCCCGCAGGCGGCATTCCGGCCGCGCCCGAGGCGGTCGAGGCCGCCCTGCGCGCGGCCAGCCCGGCGCGCGGCCCAGAGACGCTGGATCTGCCCGGACCGACCGGCGAAGCGAACCGGCTGACGACCCGGGCGCGGCCGCCGCTTTTGTGCCTCGGGCCGGGGGAGGCTGCGGCGGCAGCACAGGCCGAGGCGGTGCATGCGCTCGGCGGGGCGGCGGCCGCGGTCGAGGGGCGGCTCGATCCGGCCGCGCTGACGGCGGCCGAGGGCATTTCGGGGGCGCTCTGGTGGGGCGATGCCGAGACCGGGCGCGCCTATGCGCAGGCCCTGGCCCAGCGCGACGGGCCGATCCTGCCGCTGATCGCCGGGATGCCCGATCCGGCCCATGCCCGGCACGAGCGGCACCTTTGCGTCGACACGACCGCGGCGGGCGGCAATGCCGCGCTGCTGGCGCGCGCCGGTTCGGCTTGACGGCCCCGGCGCGCCCGCTAGCCTTGAGCCATGTTCCCGTTGCGTGACCACAACCCGTCGAGCCGCTTTCCCATCGTCACCCTGGCGCTGATCGGCGTGAATGTGGCTGTGTTCCTGTCCTATCTGCCGCTCTTTTCCGACCCGCGGGCGGTGAACGCCTTCTTCCAGACCTGGGGAATGGTGCCCGCGCTGATGTCGCAATCGGGCGACTGGACCGGGCTTTTGACCTCGATGTTCCTGCATGGCGGGGTGCTGCATCTGGCGGGCAACATGCTGTTTCTGTGGATCTTCGGCGACAACATGGAAGACCGGTTCGGGCATCTGGGCTTCTTGCTGTTCTATCTCGCGGGCGGGGTCGCGGCGGCGCTGTTTCAATATGTCATCGACCCGGGCTCGCCCGTGCCGGTGGTGGGCGCCTCGGGGGCCATCGCGGCGGTGATGGGCGGCTATCTCTTGCTGTTCCCGAAGGCCCGCGTCGATATCCTGATCATCCTCGTCGTGATCTTCCGGGTGATCCCCGTGCCCGCCTGGCTGATGCTGGGGCTCTGGTTCGGGCTTCAGCTCTATTCGGGGGTCTCGGCCCCGACAGGTGAAGGCGGGGTCGCCTACTGGGCGCATTCGGGCGGGTTTCTCGCCGGGCTCGCCTTGACGCTGCCGCTGTGGCTGAGGCTGGGCGGCCCGGAGTTCTGGGGCCGTACGTCCGGGTCGCCGCCCCACCCGGTCGCGGTCTACAGCCCGACCAGCATCCCCCGTGTCCGGAGACGCCGATGACCCGCCTGACCTGCCATTGCGGCGCCATCGAGCTTGAGGTCGAGCTGTCCGAGGGGCTGGCCACGGCGCGACGCTGCGACTGTTCCTATTGCCGACGGCGCGGCGCGATCATGGCCACGGTGCCGCTTGACAAGCTGCGGGTGGTGCGCGGCGCCGACCGGCTGAGCCTGTATCAATGGGGCAGCTGCACCGCCAAGCATTACTTCTGCCCGACCTGCGGCATCTACACCCATCACCGCAGGCGGTCCGATCCCAACGAATATGGCGTCAATGTCGGCGCGCTCGCGGGCGTCAATCCGCGCGATCTGGGCGAGGTGCCCTGGAGCGACGGCGTGAACCATCCGAGCGACCGCACCTAGGCCGGCTGCCGTCGCACCGGGTTTGGGCGCGGCCCCGGTCCGTCACTCGGTCCCGCCAAGCGTGTCGAGGGTCTGCACATTGGCGCTGGTCAGCGCGCCGCCGACATCCCCGCCCAGCGACACGAGGCCCGACTGGATCGACGAGACCATCGCGATGCAGGCTCCGACGAGGGCGGCGGTCAGCACCACCCAATCGACGGTCACGGCCCCCGACCGGTCGGACGCGAACGCCGCGAAACGGCGCATCGCACGCTTGCGGCTTTGCCGACGCGCTTTGTCCTGGGTCATGGCCTGCCTCCTCTGCCCCCGGTTCAGGGGGTCAGGGATGGCCTTGAAACCTGACCGGAAAATGACGCTGCCGGGTCTTTCAGGTGGCCCGGATGACCTTGGCGAACTGATCGTAGATCGCCTCGTTGGCGACCAGAAGCTCGCCGTGATCCAGCGGATTGCGCCCTTCATGGATCGGCCCGACAAAGCCGCCCGCCTCGCGCACCAGCAAAAGCCCCGCGGCAATGTCCCAGGCGTGCAGTTCGCGTTCCCAGTAGCCGTCGTAGCGGCCGGCCGCCACATAGGCCAGATCGAGCGATGCCGCCCCCCAGCGCCGGACGCCCGCGCAATTGGGCATCAGCCGCGCCAGATCCTGCAGCGTCGCGGGCAACGTGCGCTTGGCGGCGAAGGGGACGCCGGTGGCGAAGATCGCCTCGATCATCCGCGCGCGCGACGAGACCCGCAGGCGGCGGTCGTTCATCCAGGCGCCCGCGCCCTTCTCGGCGAAGAAAAGCTCGTCCTTGGCGGCATCGAAGACCACGCCCGAGACGATCTCGCCCTTGTGTTCCAGCGCGATCGACACCGCCCAGTGCGGCAGCCCGTGCAGGAAGTTGGTCGTGCCGTCCAGCGGATCGACGATCCAGCGGCGCGTCGGGTCGTCGCCATCCTCGCCGCCGGTCTCTTCGCCGAGCCAGCCATAGGTCGGGCGCGCGCCGCGCAGCTCCTGACGCAGGATGTCCTCGGCGGCGGTATCGGCCCGGCTGACGAAATCGCCCGCCCCCTTCATCGAGACCTGCAGGTTCTCGACCTCGCGGAAGTCCTTGACCAAGGCACGCCCCGCCTTGCGGGCGGCCTTGATCATGATGTTGAGGTTTGCACTGCCTTGCATGGGGGTCTCCTTCGGTCTTGCCGCGGGCCATACACGCGGGCGCGCCCGGTGCCAAGGAAAATGGCAAGCGCCTGCCTCGCGTCCGGCCCCGTCCGGCCCCGTCCGGCCCCGTCCGGCCCTGTCAGGCGGCGCTAGCCGGCCGTGCCGCGTTGCAGCTTGACCGGCTCGCTGCGCGCCAGCCGCACGAAATGCGCCATGAAGGGCCGCGCCGCATCCTCGGCCCGGGTCGCGGCATACATCCGCTTGGTCAGCCCGGTCCCGGTCAGCGGCCGCACCGCGAAATCGGCGCTGGCGCGGGCCTCGCGCACCACCCAGTCGGGCAGAACGGTGACGCCCCGGCCCGAGGCGACCAGCATCAGGATCACGGCGGTCAGCTCGACCTGGCGCTGGGCCAGCGGCTCGACCCGGGCGGGCGTCAGGAGCCCGGTGAAGATGTCAAGCCGCGCGCGTTCGACCGGATAGGTGATCAGCGTCTCGCCGCGGAAATCCTCGGCCTCGATGAAGGGCTTCTCGGCCAGCGGATGGCCGGCGGCGCAGAGGAAGACCGGTTCATAGTCGAAAAGCGGCACGAAACCGATGCCGTCGATGTCCTCGGGATCAGAGGACAGCACCAGATCGACCTCCTCGCGCGCGAGGGCGGGCATCGCGTCGAAGGACAGGCCGGGGCGGATGTCGACATCGATCTCGGGCCAGGCCTTGCGGAAGCTATCGAGCACCGGCAGCAGCCAGTCATAGCAGGCATGGCATTCAAGCGCGATATGCAGCCGCCCGGACCGGCCCGAGGTCATGCCCGCGAAATCGGCCTGCAGGGCGGCGATCTCGGGCAGCACGCGCTCGGCGGTGCGCAGGAGTTTCAGCCCCGCCGCGGACAGCCGCAAGGGTTTGGTGCGGCGCACGAAAAGCTCCATGCCCACCTGCTCTTCAAGGCCCTTCACCTGGTGGCTGAGGGCCGATTGGGTGATGTTCAGGCGGTCGGCCGCACGCGCCAGCCCGCCCGCGTCATGGATGGCCTTGATGGTCCTGAGATGGCGCAGTTCCAGATACATCCTGTTGCCCGGCTCATATTGATCTTGAGAACTATGAGTTTGTTTCACAGTCCCGGCCGTGCGACAAGGCTGCACCCTTCGAGACCCCACGGAGTGCCTGCCGATGACTGCCCCGCGCGTATCCTTCGAGTTCTTTCCGCCCCAGTCGCTGGAGGCGAGCTTTCGCCTCTGGGAGGCCGCTCAGGCGCTGGCGCCGCTGAAACCCGCCTTCGTATCGGTGACCTACGGGGCGGGCGGGACCACCCGCAAGCTGACCCATGAGGCGGTGCAGACGATCCATACGCATTACAAGCTGAACGTGGCGGCGCATCTGACCTGCGTTGACGCGACCCGGGCCGAAACGCTGGAGATCGCCGAGGCCTATGCGGCGGCGGGCGTGACCGAGATCGTCGCGCTGCGGGGCGACCCGCCGAAGGACCAGGGCGCGTTCCGTCCGCATCCCGAGGGCTTTGCCAATTCCTGCGAGCTGATCGAGGCGCTGGCCGCGACCGGCAGTTTCCGGTTGCGCGTCGGCGCCTATCCCGACCCGCATCCCGAGGCGGGATCGGCCGACGCCGATGTGCTCTGGCTGAAACGCAAGTTCGAGGCGGGCGCGGATTCGGCCATCACCCAGTTCTTCTTCGAGGCCGAGACCTTCTTCCGGTTCCGCGATGCCTGCGAGAAGCAGGGGATCGACGGCGCGAAGATCATCCCCGGCATCCTGCCGATCGAGAAATGGGCGGGCGTGCGCCGCTTTGCCGAGCGCTGCGGGGCGCATGTGCCGCCGGGCATCGACGCGGCCTTCCAGACCGCGATCCGCGACGGCCGGGAAGAGCTTCTGGGCAAGGCGATGGCGACCGAGCTTTGCAGCGAGCTGATGGAGGGGGGTGTGCGGGATTTCCATTTCTACACGCTGAACAAGCCGCACCTGACGCGCGACATCTGTCACGCGCTGGGTGTGCTGCCCGAGGCGCATCTGGAAAAGGTCGCCTGAGCGTGGCGGTACCGGGCGTCCGGCACGGACGACCGGTCCGAATTTTCTGCGAAAATTCGTGGCCCCGCGGGGAGGGCGTCAGGCTGCGGGCTGCAGCAGGCGCCAGACCCGTTCCGGGGTGAACGGCATGTCGGCCCGGCGCACCCCCTTTTCCCAGAGCGCGTCCAGCACCGCATTGCCGACCGCCGCCATCGACCCCACCGTCCCGGCCTCGCCGCAGCCCTTCATGCCCAGGCGATTCGTCGTCGAAGGCACGGGTTCGGTCGTGAAGGTCACGAAAGGCAAGTCGGCGGCACGCGGCATGGCATAATCCATGAAACTCGCGGTCAGAAGCTGGCCGTAATCATCATGCACCACCCGTTCGCAGATCGCCTGCCCAAGCCCCTGCGCCACCCCGCCATGGACCTGGCCCTCGGCCAGACGCGGATTGACCAGATTGCCGAAATCGTCGGTCACCGCATAGCGCAGCACCCGCGTCTCGCCGGTCTCGGGGTCGATCTCGACCTCGGCGACATGGGCGCCGTTGGGATAGGAGCGTCCCGGCAGCGTATAATCCGCGCGATGGCGCAACAGATCCGTCCGCCCCGCCGCCCGCGCCATCGCCGCCGCCTCGATCAGCCCCGGCGTCAGGTTCGAACCCGGCGCCCGGAACCGGCCCTCGTCGAAGCCGAGGGCTCCGGGATCGACCCCCATCTCGGCCGCCAGGAACGGCGTGAAGGCCGCGACCATGACCTCGACCGCCGCCAGCGTCGCGCTGGCCTGGGTGGTGACCGAGCGCGAGCCGCCGGTGCCGCCACCCGTGGCGATGCGGTCGCTGTCGCCCTGGATCACCCGGATCGCCGCGACCGGAAGCCCGGTCCGTTCGGCCAGGAAGCGGGCATAGACCGTCTCGTGCCCCTGCCCGTTCGACTGGGTGCCGACATAGAGATTGACCGTGCCTTCCGCGCAGAACTCGATCTCGGCGCCTTCGGTCGGATCGCCGAGGATCGCCTCGATGTAACAGCATAGCCCAAGCCCCCGAAGCCGCCCGCGCGCCGCACTTTCAGCCTTGCGCGCGGCAAAGCCCGCCCGGTCGGCGACCGCCTCGACCCGCGCCAGAACCCGGGCGAAATCGCCCACGTCATAGGTCTCGCCCGTGGGGGTGCGGTAGGGGAAGGCTGCAGGCGCGATGAAGTTCCGCCGCCGCAGATCCCACGGATCGACGCCCAGCTCGCGGGCCGCGACATCCATCATGCGTTCGAGCGCATAGATCGCCTCGGGCCGCCCGGCGCCGCGATAGGCATCGACCTGGGTGGTGTTTGTATAGACGCCTTTCACCGCGAGATAGGCCGCCGGGATGTCGTAGACGCCGGTCAGCACCTTCGAGAACAGCTCTGACTGGATCGGCTGGGCATATTCGGAATTGTAGGCGCCAAGGTTCGAGAGGGTCTCGACCCGGTAGCCGGTGATCCGGTGGCCGGCATCGAAGGCCATCTCGACCATCGAAACGAGATCACGGCCGGCATTGTCGGTCAGCATCGCCTCGGTCCGGTCCGACATCCAGCGCACCGGCCGGCCCAGCGCCCGCGCGGCATGCGCGATGACATAATATTCGGGATAGCTCATCGCCTTCATGCCGAAACCGCCCCCGACATCGGGGTTGGTCACCCGCACCGCGTCTTCCGGCAGCCCCAGCATCCTAGCCAGCTTGGCCTTCTGGCCCCAGACCCCCTGCCCGTTCACGCAAAGATGGAGCCGCCCGTCCGACCACTCGGCCCAGGCCCCGCGCGGTTCCATGGAATTGACGATCACGCGATGGTCCGAGACCTCCAGCCGCACCGTCCGCGCCGCCGCGCGAAACGCCTCATGCACCGCCGCCTCGTCGCCCATGGCCCAGTCATAGGCAAGGTTCAGCGGCGCCTCGGGATGGATCTGCGGCCCGCCCACGGTCAGCGCCAGATGCGGATCGAGGTCGTGCAGATCGAACTCGATCTCTTCGGCGGCGTCCTTCGCGGCCAGCGGGGTCTCGGCGATCACCACCGCCATCGCCTCGCCGACGAAGCGCACGCGGTCCCGGGCCAGCACGGGCCGCGCGGGCGCCGCCCCCTTGCTGCCGTCGCGATTGGTGACCACGGTCGCGCGCATCGACAGATCGACCCCCGCCGCCGCCAGATCGGCCGCAGTCAGCACCGCCACGACCCCGGGCGCTGCGGCCGCAGCGCCGACATCCAGCGCGCGGATCTCGGCATGGGCGACGGGGCTGCGCAGAAACACCGCATGCAATGCCGAGGCCGGTGCGATATCGTCCACATAGCGCCCCTGCCCCGTCAGAAAGCGCAGATCCTCGAACCGCGCGCCGGTCTGGCTCTTGCCGAATTTGCTGTCCATCCGTCCTGTCCTCCCTGTTGCGGCGAGGGTAGCGGCGGCGGGGCATCTGTCCAGAGGGCTTGGCCTTGGCGCCGCCTTTCGCTAATCACGCCGCAGCCCAATTCGATGCAAGGGATCTCCGATGCCCATGGAAAAGACTTTCGACGCCGCCGAAGCCGAACAGCGCCTCTACGAGGCCTGGGAAAAGGCCGGCTGCTTTACCGCCGGGGCGAACGCCTCGCGCCCCGAGACCTTCTGCATCATGATCCCGCCGCCGAACGTGACCGGCAGCCTGCATATGGGTCACGCCTTCAACAACACCCTGCAGGACATCCTGGTGCGCTGGCACCGGATGCGCGGCTTCGACACGCTGTGGCAGCCGGGTCAGGACCATGCGGGCATCGCCACCCAGATGGTCGTGGAACGGCAACTGGCGAAGGAAGGCAATCCCGGCCGCCGCGAGATGGGCCGCGAGAAATTCCTTGAAAAGGTCTGGGACTGGAAGGGCCAGTCGGGCGGCACCATCGTCAACCAGCTCAAGCGCCTGGGCGCCTCCTGCGACTGGTCGCGCAACGCCTTCACCATGTCCGGCGCCCCCGGCGCGCCCGAGGGCGAGGACGGCAATTTCCACGACGCCGTCATCAAGGTCTTCGTGGACATGTACAACAATGGGCTCATCTACCGCGGCAAGCGGCTGGTGAACTGGGACCCGCATTTCGAGACCGCGATTTCCGACCTCGAGGTCGAGAACATCGAGGTTCCCGGCCACATGTGGCACTTCAAGTACCCGCTGGCCGGCGGCGAAACCTATACCTATGTCGAGAAGGACGAGAACGGGACCGTTATCCTTGAGGAGGAACGCGACTACATCTCGATCGCCACGACCCGGCCCGAGACCATGCTGGGCGATGGCGCCGTGGCCGTGCACCCCTCGGACGAGCGTTATGCGCCCATCGTCGGCAAGCTCTGCGAGATCCCGGTGGGGCCGAAGGAGCACCGCCGCCTGATCCCGATCATCACCGACGACTATCCCGACCCCGCCTTCGGGTCGGGTGCGGTCAAGATCACCGGGGCGCATGATTTCAACGACTACGGCGTCGCGCAACGCAACGGCATCCCGAAATACCGGCTGATGGACACCCGGGCGCATCTGCGCGAGGACGGCGCCCCCTATGCCGACTGTGCGCGGCAGGCTCAGGCGATCCTCGGCGGCGCCGAGGCGAGCGAGGCGGAAATCGACGCGATCAACCTCGTGCCCGACCATCTGCGCGGGCTCGACCGGTTCGAGGCCCGCAAGCGCGTGATCGACGAGATCACGGCCGAGATGCTGGCGGTGATGACCCGCGCCGACGATCCCCGGCTGGGCAAGGCGGCCCTCGAGCCGGGTGCGGAGGGCGCGGACGCGCTTGTGCCGCTGGTCGAGGCCAAACCGATCATGCAGCCCTTCGGCGACCGTTCGAAGCAGGTGATCGAGCCGATGCTGACCGACCAGTGGTTCGTCGACACCCAGAAGATCGTCGGCCCCGCGCTCGACGCCGTCCGCAAGGGCATGGCGGCCCAGGAAGCGGGCAGCTTCGACAAGACGGCCGGATATACCCGCATCCTGCCCGAACGCGACGCCAAGACGTACTTCCACTGGCTGGAGAATATCGAGCCCTGGTGCATCAGCCGCCAGCTCTGGTGGGGGCATCAGATCCCGGTCTGGTACGGGCTCGACCTCGACGCGTCCCATTTTGCCGACGATGAGGGCGACAACGCGCTCGACGACGTGGAACTCTACCGCCTGCTCAACGAGGGCTTCGTCCAGCGGGGCGCGCGCCATCACTGTGCCGCCGATTTCGAGACGGTCACGGCACAGTTCCAGGACGTGCTCGCCGGTCTGCCGGCGCCGCTGCATGCGATGCGGGTGATCGAAGTCTCCGGCCGCACCGCCGCCGAAGAGGTGCTGGCCGAAAGCCTCGCGGACTACAATCTCAGCCAGGACCCGACCAGGCTGGTCTATCCGATCTGGCGCGACCCCGACGTGCTCGACACCTGGTTCTCGTCGGGGCTCTGGCCCATCGGCACGCTGGGCTGGCCCGAGACCACGCCGGAACTGGCGAAATACTTCCCGACCGACGTGCTGATCACCGGCTTCGACATCATCTTCTTCTGGGTCGCCCGGATGATGATGATGCAGTTGGCCGTGGTCGATCAGATCCCGTTCCACACCGTCTATGTCCATGCCCTCGTCCGCGACGAGAAGGGCAAGAAGATGTCGAAAAGCTTGGGCAACGTGCTCGACCCGCTGGAGCTGATCGACGAATACGGCGCCGATGCGGTGCGTTTCACCCTGACCGCCATGGCCGCCATGGGGCGCGATCTGAAGCTGTCGACCAGCCGGATCGCGGGCTATCGCAACTTCGGCACCAAGATCTGGAACGCCACCCGCTTTGCCGAGATGAACGGCGTCTTCCAAGGCTATGCGCCGACCGGGGACATTCCCGCCCCCGGCGAGACCGTGAACAAATGGATCGTGGGCGAGGTCGCGCGCGTCCGCGAGGCGGTCGACGAGGCGCTGGCGGCCTATCGCTTCAACGACGCGGCCAATGCGCTTTACGCCTTCGTCTGGGGCAAGGTCTGCGACTGGTATGTCGAATTCTCGAAACCGCTGCTGATGGACGGCACCGAGGCGCAGAAGGCCGAGACGCGGGCGACCATGGCCTGGGTCATCGACCAGTGCCTGATCCTGCTGCACCCGATCATGCCCTATATCACCGAGGAGCTTTGGGGCACGACCGCCGACCGGCGCAAGATGCTGGTCCATGCCGACTGGCCCGCCTACGGCGTCGATCTGATCGACGCGGGCGCCGACCGCGAAATGAACTGGGTGATCGCGCTGATCGAGGAAATCCGCTCGGCCCGGGCTCAGATGAACGTGCCCGCGGGCGCCAAGATCGCGATGCTTTACACCGAGCTGGACGAGGCGGGCAAAACCGCCTGGGCGCGCAACGAGGCGATGATCCAGCGCATGGCCCGGATCGAAAGCCTGACCGAGGCGAAGACCCTGCCCAAGGGCTGCGTGACCATCGCCGTCGAGGGCGGCGCATTCGCGCTGCCGCTTGAGGGCATCATCGACGTGGCCGAGGAAAAGGCACGGCTGGAAAAGACGCTGTCGAAGCTCGAAAAGGACCTCAAGGGGCTCGAAGGCCGCCTGAAGAACCCGAAATTCGTCGAAAGCGCCCCCGAGGACGTGGTCGAGGAAACGAAGGATCTGGCTGCCGCCAAGACCGAAGAGGCCGCGAAACTGCGCGTCGCGCTCGAAAGGCTGGCCGAACTCGCCTGATCCGAGCCGCATGCGGCTCCCCTGCCGCCCGGGCTGCCCTGCCGCAGCCCGGGCGGCTTGACTTGAGCCCCGCGCAGGTTCACTAGACCAACCGACATAACCCGCAACCGGGCGTTCCGTGGGCGCCAAACCGACGAGGAGGCCGATCATGGGCCAGATCACTCTCACTTTCCCCGATGGCAATCAGCGCGCGGTCGAGGCCGGGACCACCCCCGCCGAGATTGCCGCGAGCATCTCCAACTCCCTGGCCAAGAAGGCGATTTCGGCGCAGGTCAATGGCCGCCATTTCGACCTGCAATGGCCGATCACCGAAGATGCCTCGATCGCCATCAACACCATGAAGGACGACGCCCCGGCGCTGGAGCTGATCCGGCACGATCTGGCGCATATTATGGCGCGCGCGGTGCAGGCGCTGTGGCCCGATGTGAAGGTCACCATCGGCCCGGTCATCGAAAACGGCTGGTATTACGATTTCGACCGCGCCGAGCCCTTCACCCCCGAGGATCTGGGCCAGATCGAGGCGAAGATGAAAGAGATCATCAACGCCCGCGACCCGGTCCGCACCGAGATCTGGGACCGCGCCCGCGCGATCAAGCATTACGAGGACAATGACGAGCCCTACAAGGTCGAACTCGTCGGCATGATCCCCGAGGATCAGCAGATCCGCATGTACTGGCATGGCGAGTGGCAGGACCTCTGCCGCGGGCCGCATCTGCAACATACGGGCCAGGTGCCGGGCGATGCCTTCAAGCTGATGAAGGTCGCGGGCGCCTATTGGCGGGGCGATTCCAACCGGCCGATGCTGCAGCGGATCTATGGCGTGGGCTTCCGCACCCGGCAGGAGCTGAAGGATTACCTGACCTTCCTCGAAGAGGCCGAAAAGCGCGACCACCGGCGCCTCGGCCGCGAGATGGATCTGTTCCACCTGCAGGAAGAAGCCCCGGGCCAGATCTTCTGGCACCCGAACGGCTGGAAGATCTACACCACGCTGCAGGATTACATGCGCCGCCAGCAGGAACGCGACGGCTATGTCGAGGTCAACACCCCGCAGGTCGTGGACCGCAAGCTGTGGGAAAAGTCGGGCCACTGGGACAATTATCAGGAAAACATGTTCATCGTCGAAGTCGACGAGGACCATGCCCGCCAGAAGGCCGTCAACGCGCTCAAGCCGATGAACTGCCCCTGCCATGTGCAGATCTTCAACCAGGGGCTCAAATCCTATCGCGACCTGCCGTTGCGGATGGCCGAATTCGGGTCCTGCAACCGCTATGAGCCCTCGGGCGCGCTGCATGGCATCATGCGGGTGCGCGGCTTTACCCAGGATGACGCGCATATCTTCTGCACCGAGGACCAGATCGAGGCCGAAGCGAAGAAGTTCATCGACTTCCTGGCGAAGATCTATGCCGATCTCGGCTTCGAGAACTGGCGGGTCAAGCTGTCGACCCGGCCCGAGAAACGCATCGGCAGCGACGAAAGCTGGGACCGCACCGAAGCCGCGCTGGGCTCTGCCTGCCGTGCTGCGGGGTATGAGTACGAGATCAACGAGGGCGAAGGCGCGTTCTACGGGCCGAAGCTGGAATTCGTGCTGCGCGATGCCATCGGGCGCGACTGGCAATGCGGCACGCTGCAGGTCGACCCGAACCTGCCCGAACGGCTGGATGCCTCCTATATCGGCGCCGATGGCGAAAAGCACCGGCCCATCATGCTGCACCGCGCGGTCGTGGGCTCGTTCGAACGCTTCATCGGCATATTGATCGAGAACTACGCCGGCAAGCTACCCTTCTGGCTGGCGCCGCGGCAGGTGGTCGTTGCCTCGATCGTGTCGGATGCCGATGCCTATGTGCAGGAGGTGGTCGCGGCCCTGCGCGCGGCAGGCGTGCGGGCCGAGGCCGATATCCGCAACGAGAAGATCAACTACAAGGTCCGCGAGCATTCGCTGGCGAAGGTGCCGGTGATCCTGGCCATCGGCCAGCGCGAGGTCGAGGAGCGGACCGTCTCGGTGCGCCGTCTGGGCGACACCCGGACCGAAACCGCCGCCTTCGACGGCCTGCTGGCGCACCTGGCCGCCGAGGCGCGCGCGCCCGATCTGGCCTGAGCCGCGCGGCATACCACTGAGAAAGGCGCCGGACGACCGGCGCCTTTTTGCTGTTCAGGGACGCGGACGGTCCGCGTCAGCTTGCCCAGGGACGCGGACGGTCCGCGTCAGCTTGCCAGCGTCAGCGCGGTCGCGGCGTCCCAGCCCAGAAAAAGCCGACCCTCGGCTTCGATCACCGGGCGTTTCATCAGCGTCGGATGCGCGCAGAGCAGATCGAGCGGATCGGCCGCCCGCGCCGCCGCGTCCAGCTCGCGCCAGGTGGTCGACCGCCGGTTCACGAGCCCCGGCCCCAGCGTCTGGAGAAACCGCGCGATGTCGGCCCGCGGCAATGGCGCGTCGCGCACGTCGTGAAATACGACCGGCTTGCCCGTCCGCTCCAGCGCCGCCTTTGCTTTCCGGCAAGTGTCGCAGGTTTTTAAACCGTAAATTACCATTCCAAACCTCGATTGTTTCCGGGCGCAACCTAGCCGAGATTACGGCGCAATCTACAGGGCTCTTGATTTTTTCACGAATCTTACTGCATTGTTTCTTGTGTGACGGCAGACGACCTGGACGACCGCTCCTCCTTCAGGGGCAGCCGGGAGACTGGAAGACCTGGCTGTGACCTGCCGCGCCGCAATCCCGCGGGCGCGGAAACGACCGAGGAGACAGACGATGCCCACCGGCACCGTGAAATGGTTCAATACCACCAAAGGCTACGGCTTCATCGCGCCCGACGATGGCGGCAAGGACGTTTTCGTGCACATTTCCGCCGTCGAACGGGCCGGCATGACCGGCCTGACGGACAACCAGAAGATTGCCTATGAAATGATCGAAGGCCGCGACGGACGCAAGTCGGCCGGGGATCTCAGGGCCCTGTGATCGCTCCTCTGGGCGGTGGCAGCACCGGCTGCCACCGTTACCCGACAACCTGACCTGAGGAGGCCGGAGGAAGGCGGCGCGTCAGACGAGGATCCGCGCCACATAGACCCCGATGCAGGCCGAGACCCCGGTCAGCAAGGTTCCCCAGCAGGTATCGAGCGCCACCTGAACCGGCGACCAGCGCCGCAGCGTGGCATAGTTGGTGACTTCATAGGTGCCGTAAGCCATCGCACCGACCACCATGCCCTCGATCAGCGCCTGCCCCGGATTGCCGCGCACCAGCGCAGGCCAGGACACCAGCCAGACCAGCCCCAGCACATAGGCCAGATAGAAGACCGCCGCCGCCCCCATGCGCGGACGGTCCCGCATCCAGTCGCCGAGATAGCGCGCGAAAAGCGGCTGCATGACCTTGCGCAGCATCAGCGCATCGAGCGCGAGAAACACCAGCGCCGTGACAAGATAAAGACTGATCGCAATGATGACGGACATGACCCTCGCTTTCCCGATTATTCCCTTACGGGCGGCCAACGTTCGGGCGCGGGCGCGGGTTCCCCGCTGGTCCCCCGGACGCCGGTTCGGGGGCCGGTCTCGGGGGCCGGTCTCGGGGGCCGGTTTCGGGCAGGCCGCCCGGACCCGATGTCAATCGGCGGCAGGGCCGGCCATCTGTTCAAGCCCCTGCCCCTGCCCCTGCCCGGGCGCAGGGCAACCGGACCGACGGAGAGAGGCCATGCCCCCGATCACCGGCGGCTGCCTTTGCGGCGCGATCCGCCTTGTGGCCTCCGGCCCGCCGCTGCGGGTGGGCATCTGCCATTGTCCGGACTGCCGCAGGCATCATGGCGCCGTCTTCTACGCAGCGGCGATCTTTCCCGAGGCGGCAGTCGCGATCCAGGGCGACCCAAGCCACGACCGGGGGCGGTATTTCTGCCCGGTTTGCGGCGCATCGGTCTGCGCGATAGGCGGCGATGAGATCGAGGTGCATCTGGGCACGCTCGATACCCCCGGTGTTTTCGTTCAAGCTACGAGACCTGGACTATTCGCCGCGAAAGCTGGGTGCGGACCGTCGCGGATGCCGCGCAATTCGCCCGCGACCGCGACGCGGACGACGCCTGGCTGTCACATCCCGCGAGATTGTGGACGCGCGGCCTGAACAGCTCGGGTCTGTGACGTTGCCAGTCCTTGAGGGTTGCGACGGGGGGGGCGCCGCTTCGGGGCTGAGTGCGGGAGCCGGGTGTTGTAGAGGTGGACGTGGCGCAGGAGGGTCTGCTTGACGATCCTTGCAAGCCCTCATTGATATCATTGCATTTTTCAGTGCACTTTTGGGTGTCTTGCGGCGTTTCCTTCCCAAATCGGCCCCATCGGCATCAAGCCCTGCGACCCCCCCACCTATTGCAAACAACTGAAAAGGCGTGATATTTTTCTTCTCGACATCAAACCATCTGAACCGCGCCAACCGGGGGCGCTGCCCCCGGACCCCCGGGGTATTTCGGCCAAGAAGAAGATGCGAAACGTCCCGTTCTTCTTGGTGCAAATACCCTCCGCGCAGCGGCCGCGTCCCGCAGGGGCGCGGCCCGGCCCAAGGCCGGACAAGCGGGGCGAAAGCCCCGCGCAGGCCGGGCGCGGGAGCCTTCCCGGTTCTGACAATCTGTCGCAGCCCTCGTGTCGCATATCCGCCAAAGACACCACCGACAAAGCCGACACTGTAAAGGGCGGGGCAGGAAATCTCTTTTAAAGCAATGCCCTGAAATCTTGGCACGTTCATTGCTTAATTCCTGTCAGGGACCGAGACCGACAGGAGACAGCCATGATCCAGATCACCGAAGCCGCCAGAGACGCCATGGCCAGCGCCATCGAGGGCGCCGGACGCCCGATCGCCGGATTGCGCCTGATGGTGCAGTCGGGCGGCTGCGCCGGGCTGCAATATGCCATGGCGCTCGAACTGACCCGCGAAGAGACCGATGCCGTGGTCGAGGCCGCGGGCGGCGTCACCGTGCTGATCGATCCGGACAGCCAGGGCTACCTGCTCGGCACCACCATCGACTTCGTCTCGGGGCTCGAGGGCTCGGGCTTCGTCTTCGACAATCCCAATGCCAAAAGCGGCTGCGGGTGCGGCAAATCCTTCTGCTGATGCCCCCGGAGAGAGAGATGCTGGACTATTCCGAAATCCTCACCGACCATTTCCTGAACCCGCGCAACCGCGGCACACTCGAGGGCGCCAATGCGCTGGGCGAGGCCGGGGCGGTGCGCAGCGGCAATGCCTTCCGCCTGACCCTGAAGATCGACGCCGGGCGCATCGCTGCCGCGATGTTCCAGTCGACCGGCGGCGGGCCCGAAGTCGCCGCGGGCTCGGCCCTGACAGAGCTGGTGATCGGCAAGGCGCTTGCCGAGGCGCGCGCGATCGATGCCGATGCCATCGAGGCCGCGCTGGGCGGGCTGCCCGCCGAGGACCGCTCGGCCGCCGAGGTCGCGGCCGAGGGCCTTGTCGCCGCGCTGAAGGACTACGCCCAGCCCCCGGCCTTCCGGGCCGCCCAGGGCATCCGGGTCGCCCAGCCGCTGGGCGTTGCCCCGATCAAGCCCGCGCTGCCCTCGACAGCCGGCGCCCCCAGGCTTTCGGCCAACGAAGAACGCGCCCGGGTCGAGGCGGTGCTGGAGGAAATGCGGCCCCGGTTTCGCGCCGATGGCGGCGATGTTGCCTTCCACGACATTCTGGGTCCCCGGGTCCGGGTGCATCTGAAGGGCAGCTGCTCGGGTTGCCAGTTGGCCGGGCTGACCCTCGGCGGCCTGCAGACACGACTTGCCGAGGAACTCGGCCGGCCGGTCTTCGTCGTTCCCGCCCCCAGCCGTTGAGGACCGCCGCCATGACTGCCCCCTATGTCCCCGACCAGTTCACCCCCGCCCCGCCCCCGGCCGAGATCTGCGACACCACGCTCCGGGACGGCGAACAGGCGGCGGGCGTTGCCTTCTCGGCCGCCGAGAAGGTCGAGATCGCGGTGGCGCTCGACCGGGCGGGCGTGGCCGAGATCGAACTGGGTGTGCCCGCCATGGGCATGGCCGAGGTTGCGGCGATCCGCGAGGCGGGCGCGCATCTGACCCGCGCCCGGGGCGTCGCCTGGTGCCGACTGCGCGACAGCGATCTGGAACTGGCGGCGATGACCGCGCTGTCGCGCATCCACCTGACGGTGCCCGCCTCGGACCGCCAGCTTGCAGGCAAGCTGGGCCGCGACCGCGACTGGGCTCTGAAAGAGGTTTCGCGGCTGGTCCGGCTGGCCGCGCGGGCGGGGTTTCAGGTCTCGGTCGGCGCCGAGGATGCCTCGCGCGCCGATATCGGCTTTCTGGCCCAGCTCGCGCAGGTCGCGGCCGAGGCGGGCGCGATCCGGATGCGGCTGGCCGATACGCTGGGGCTGATGGACCCGTTCGCGGCCCATACGCTGGTCTCGATCCTGGCGCCGGGGCCGCTGCCGCTGGAATTTCACGCCCATGACGATCTGGGGCTCGCCACCGCCAACACCCTGGCCGCCCATCGCGGCGGCGCGGCCTTCCTGTCGGTGACGGTCAACGGGCTTGGCGAACGCGCGGGCAATGCCGCGCTGGAACAGGTCGTGGCGGCGCTGGCCGTTCAGGGCCGGCCGACCGGGGTTGCGCTCGATAGGCTTTGCGGGCTGTCGCAGATCGTCGCCCGCGCCTCGAACCGGCCGCTGTCGCCGACCCGGCCGATCGTCGGTGCCAATGTCTTCAGCCATGAAAGCGGCATCCATGTCGACGGGCTTCTGAAGGACCCCGGTACCTACGAGGCCCAGGCGCTGAGCCCGGCCCGCTTCGGCCGCGCCCGCGAAATCGTGCTGGGCAAGCATTCGGGGCTGGCAGCCCTGATCCAGGCGCTGGCGGCCGCGGGCCTGCCCTCGGACGAGACCACCGCCCGCGCCGTGCTGCCGCTTCTGCGCGACTGGGCCGACCGCGAAAAGCGCGCGGCCACCCCGGCCGATCTCATTCTTCTCACCGCCCGGGCCGAGGCGCTTGCCCGCCATCCCGGACCGACCGAAACCCAAGAACGGAGCCTCACATGACACGCCCCGCGTCCCGGCCGAGCATGCTCGACCAGCTCTACGCACTGTCCTCGGCCGAAGACCTCTTCGCCTTTCTGGACCTGCCTTTCGATCAGGCGGTCCTGAACCGGGCGCGTCTGCATGTGATGAAACGGATGGGCCAGTATCTGGCCGACTCCGATCTCGGCCAGCTTGACGACGAGGGCGTGCGCGCCGCCGCCCGCGCGGCCCTGCAAAAGGCCCATGCCGATTTCGTCAATTCCACCCCGCGCGCCCAGAAGGCGCTGAAGATCTACACGCAACCGCGCGGCAATGTCGTGCCGATGGAGGGGCTTCGGCTGTCTGTCCAATGAGCGAGAAACTGCACGAACCCGACTTCCCCGCCGCCGAGGCCATCGACGCGCCCGAAGAGCCCGTCGAGACCCGGACGGGCCTCAACATCGTCGTCTGCATCAAGCAGGTGCCGGATTCGGCCCAGATCCGGGTCCATCCGGTTACCAACACGATCATGCGTCAGGGCGTGCCGACGATCATCAACCCCTATGACCTGTTCGCGCTCGAAGAGGCGATGCGGCTTCGGGACGATTACGGCGGGACGGTCACCGTCCTGACCATGGGCCCGCCCATGGCCGAGGACGCGCTGCGCCGCGCGCTGGGTCTTGGCGCCGACAAGGCGGTGCTGATCACCGACCGCCGCTTTGCCGGGTCGGACACGCTGGCCACGTCCTTCGCGCTGACCTCGGCGCTGACCAAGCTGGCCGAGGAGGCGCCCATCGACATCGTCTTCACCGGCAAGCAGACCATCGACGGCGACACCGCGCAGGTGGGCCCCGGCATCGCCCGGCGGATGGGGCTGAACCAGCTGACCTATGTCTCGGCCATCGACTCGCTGGAAACCGAGGCCGCCACCATCACCGTGCGCCGCCGGTCCGAGGGCGGGGTACAGGTGCTGCAATCGAAGCTGCCCTGCCTCATCACCATGCTCGAGGACACCAACCACCTGCGCCGCGGCACCCTGCAGGACATGCTGCGCGCCGCCCGCGCGCCGCTGACGGTCTGGTCGGCCGACGATGCGGGCATCGAGGACCCGATGAAATGCGGCCTGCGCGGCTCGCCCACGGTCGTCAAGCGCGTCTTCGCGCCCCAGCCCCGCGCCGAGAAGGCCGAGATGGTCGCCGTCGAGGGCAAGACGCCCGCCCAGATCGGTGACGCGATCCTCGACGTCCTCTTCGCGAAGAGCCCGAAACTCGAGGCGGACGTGTCCGCCAAGATCACTGCGTAAGGAGATCGCGTGATGGCACAAGCTCCGCAAAACCCCGCCAGCAGCCGCGCTGCGATGCAGATGCAGCTGGCCGAGAAATTCAAGAGCTACAAGCATGTCTGGGTCTTCGTCGAGATCGAGCGCGGCAAGGTCCACCCGGTGTCGTGGGAGCTGATGGGCGAAGGCCGCAAGCTGGCCGATGACCTGGGCGTCGATCTGTGCGGCGTCGTTCTGGGCCCGCGCGACGAGGGCACCAAGCAGGCGATCAAGGAGGCCTATCACTACGGCGCCGATGTCTGCTATATCTGCGAGGACCCGCTGCTCGCCGATTACCGCAACGAGCCCTATACCCGGGCGATGACCGATCTGGTCAACAAGTACCAGCCCGAGATCCTGCTCTTGGGCGCGACGCCTCTGGGCCGCGACCTCGCGGGATCGGTCGCGACCACGCTGCAGACCGGGCTGACGGCCGACTCGACCGAACTGAAGATCGCCGACGACAAGTCGCTGGCCGCGACCCGGCCGACCTTCGGCGGCACGCTTCTGTGCACCATCCACACGCTGAACCACCGCCCGCAGATGGCGACGGTGCGGCCCCGCGTGATGGCGATGCCCGAGCCCGACACCTCGCGCTCGGGCCGGATGGTCTGGCATTCGCTGCGGATGAAGGAAGACGACATCGTCACCAAGGTGCTGGAATTCGTCTCGGACGCGCAGGTCGAGAAGGCGAACCTTGCCTATGCCGATATCGTGGTCGCGGGCGGCATGGGGCTGCAACAGCCGCAGAACCTCGCAATGGTGCAGCGGCTGGCCGCGGTGCTGGGCGCCGAATGGGGCGTCTCGCGCCCGCTGGTGCAGAAGGGCTGGGCGCCGGCCGAACGCCAGATCGGCCAGACCGGCAACACGATCCGGCCGAAGCTCTACATCGCCGCCGGGATCTCGGGCGCGATCCAGCACCGGGTGGGCGTCGAGGGGGCGGACCTGATCATCGCGATCAACACCGACCCCGAGGCCAAGATCTTCGAATTCGCCCATCTGGGCGTGGTGGCCGACGCGCTGACCGTGTTGCCGGCCCTGACCGACGCCTTCGCCCGCCGCCTTTCGGCGCGTGCGATGGCCAGCTGAGAGGACTGACCGATGCCTGCTGAACATTTCGATGCCATCGTCGTCGGGGCCGGTCCGTCCGGCAACGCGGCGGCCTACACGATGGGCAAGGCGGGACTGAACGTGCTGCAGATCGACCGGGGCGAATATCCCGGCTCGAAGAACGTGCAGGGCGCGATCCTCTATGCCGATGCCCTGGAACGCATCATCCCCGATTTCCGCGAGACCGCGCCTCTGGAACGCCATGTGGTGGAACAGCGGTTCTGGATGCTGTCGGAGAAATCCCACACCGGCACCCATCACCGGTCCGACACCTTCAACGAGGAAAAACCCAACCGCTATACGATCCTGCGCGCGCAGTTCGACAAGTGGTTTTCCAAGCAGGTGCGCGAGGCCGGGGTCACGCTGATCACCGAGACCACGGTGACCGAGCTGGTCAAGAACGAGGCCGGCAAGGTCATCGGCGTGCTGACCGACCGCGAGGGCGGCCCGGTCTATGCCGATGTGGTGGTGCTGGCCGAGGGCGTGAACGGGCTCGTGGGCCAGCGGTCCGGCCTGCGGAGCGAGATCAAGCCGCAGCACGTGGCGCTTGCGGTCAAGGAAACCCATTTCCTGCCCGAGGAAACCGTGCGCGAGCGCTTCAACCTCGCCGACGAGGACGAGGGTGTGGTGATCGAGGTGCTGGGATCGGTGTCTTCCGGCATGGTCGGGACCGGGTTTCTTTACACCAACAAGGAATCGATCTCGATCGGCGTCGGCTGTCTGGTCGCAGATTTCGCCCGCGAGAAGATCCCGCCCTACGAACTGCTCGACCGGTTCAAGAACCACCCCTCGGTCAAGCCGCTGCTGAAGGGCGCCGAGATGAAGGAATATGTCGCCCACCTGATCCCCGAGGGCGGCTATGACGCGATCCCGCAGCTCACGGGCGACGGCTGGCTGATCGTGGGCGATGCCGGGCAGTTCGTGAACGCGGTCCACCGCGAGGGCTCGAACCTGGCGATGACCTCGGGACGGCTGGCAGGCGAAAGCCTGATCGCGCTGAAGGCGCAGGGCCTGCCCGCGACCAACGACAACCTCAAGCTGTATCGCGACGCGCTGGAAGACAGCGTCGTGATCAAGGACCTCAAGAAATACCGCAAGATCCCGGGGCTGCTCGAGAAGAACCGGCAGCTTTTCACCACCTATCCCGCCTTGCTCAACCGCTCGATGAACGCTTTCCTGCGGGTCGACGGTCGCGACAAGCGGTCCAAGGAAGCCGAGATCCTGAAGGGTCTCAAGACAGCCCGCGGCAACTGGCTCAATGTTGCCTTTGACATGCTTAAACTGGCGAGGGCCTGGCGATGACGGACAAGACCAACGGCAGCAAATCCCCCCGCATGGAAGAGCGGCTTTATCAGAACCGCTACCAGGTGGACGAGGGTCGGCCGCATGTGAAGATCAACCATCAGCCGGGCGGCGACAGCGAAGAGCTGAAGGCGCTGATCAAGATCTGCCCGGCGGGCTGCTACTCGATCAACGAGGACGGCCAGGTCGAGGTGGCGGCCGATGGCTGCATGGAATGCGGCACCTGCCGGATCGTGTGCCAGGCCACGGGCGAACTGGAATGGTCCTATCCGCGCGGCGGCTACGGGATCCTCTTCAAATTCGGCTGAACGCCGCAAGATGAGGCAGCCCGGCCCGTTCCGCGCGGCCGGGCGCCTGCTCACAGGGCCTTCGGTCCCGGGCCGGGCGATCCCGTAATTGCCCCCGGCAACCGTTTCCGTGCTAGGATGCTGCCATGGAGATGACAGTTTCCCAGCGCCAGACCCAGGGTCTGGCCATGACCGCAAAGATGCAGGCGGCGCTCAAGATCCTGCAGATGACCGCGGTCGACCTGTCGGCCTATCTGGCCGAGGAGGCGCTGGAAAACCCCTGCCTTGAAGTCTCGGTGCCGCAGGCGTTGCGCGCCGTGCCGACAGGGGTCGCGGGCAGCGGCGCGGGGTCCGATTTCGACGCGATCGCGGCGCTGGCCTCCGACAAGCCAAGCCTTTACGAGCATGTGTTGCGCCAGATCGCGCTGGCCTTTCCCAATCCGCGCCTCGCCCGCGTGGCCGAAGCCTTTGCCGAGGCGCTGGAGCCGACCGGCTGGCTGGGCGCCGCGCCCGAGACCGTCGCCGCCGCGACCCGGGTGCCGCTGAGCGTCGCCGAGGCGGTGCTGGCGCGGCTGCAGCAGTTCGAACCGGCCGGGCTTTTCGCCCGGGGACTGGCCGAATGCCTCAGGCTGCAGGCCGAGGATCGGGGCATGCTGACCTGGGAACTGTCGGTGATCCTCGACAATCTCGATATGGTCGCCGCGGGCCGGATCGACGCGCTGGCCGACCTGTGCGACGGCACCCCCCAGGACGTGCGCAACGCCCTGCGGTCCATTCGCGGGCTCGACCCCAAGCCGGGGCTGGCCTTCGCCGCGGCCGAACCGCCGATCCTGCCGCCCGATCTGCGGGTGATCCGCAAGGACGGCACCTGGGCGGTCGAGCTGAACCGCTCGAGCCTGCCCGCCATCAAGATCACCGAACCGCCGGACACCGGGCGCGATGCCGCCGCCCGGACCTTCGCTGCCCGCGCCCGGTCGCGCGCGCAGTGGCTGGCCCGCGCGGTCGAACGGCGGCATTCGACGCTGCTGGCGGCGGCGGTCTGTCTGGTGCGGCGGCAGACCGACTATCTGGACAGCGGGCCGCGTCATCTGCGCCCGCTCAGCACCGAGGACGTGGCCGGGGAACTGGGGCTGCATGCCTCGACCGTCAGCCGCGCGGTGCAGCACCGGATGATCGAGACGCCCCGGGGCACGGTGCCGCTGCGGGCCTTCTTCAGCCGCGCCTTCACGCCCGGATCGGGCGAGGACGGGCCGTCGCAGGACGCGCTGATCGCGCTGGTGGGCGACATCGTGGCCAGGGAAAACCCGGCCCGGCCGCTGTCGGATGCGGCGATCGTGACCCAAGCCAAGGCGGCGGGCTTTACGCTGGCCCGCCGCACCGTCGCAAAATACCGCGACGTTCTGGGGATTCCGTCCTCCTACGACCGGCGGCTCACGGCGCGGCTGTCGGCCTGAGCGTCACGCGCTGCCGAAGGCCTCGACCAGCGCCCTCGTCCCGTTTCGCAGCGACAGCATGTCGACGCCGACCGCCGTGAACCCGGTGCCAAGCGCGATGCAGTGCCGGGCGAAATCGGGATCGAGCGTCAGGATACCCGAGGGCACCCCCACGGCCTTCAGCCGGGCGATGGCGCCCTCGATGGCCGCGACCACGGCGGGATGCTCGGGCTGGCCCGGATAGCCCATGCTGGCCGAAAGATCCGCCGGACCGATGAAGATGCAGTCGACGCCCTCGACGGTCGCGATCTCTTCCAGCCGGTCGAGCGCCGCGGCGGTCTCGACCTGCAGGATCAGGCACAGCTCGTCCTCGGCGCGGCGGGTGTAGTCCTCGACCAGCCCGTAGCGGCTGGCCCGCGTCATCCCCGCGACACCCCGCAGCCCGCGCGGCGGATAGCGCATCGCGCGAACCGCCGCCTCGGCCTCGTCGCGCGATTGCACATAAGGCAGCATCAGCGTCTGCGCCCCCTGATCGAGATGGCGCTTGATCAGCACCCAGTCGTTGATCGCCGGTCGGACCACGGCCGAGGCCGCCGGATAGCCCGCCACCGCCTGCAACGCGGGCAGCGCATCGGTCACCTCCATCGCGCCATGTTCGGTGTCGATCACGATCCAGTCGAAGCCGCACGCGGCCAGACATTCGGTGACCGTCGGATGCGGGATCGCGTTCCACACCCCAAGCTGATGGCGCCCCTCCCTCAGCCCCGCCTTGAACCTGTTGACCGGATTTTCCATGCGTCTCCTCCCGCTTGCCCGTAACGGGGCGCAGGCTGCGACGCGGCCGGGCCGGGGTCAAGCCCGGACCGGCGGCCGGGCCGGGCGGGATCAGGTCTCGCGGAAGGCGCGCTCGAAATAGACCGCGAGCGGATGCAGCAGATAGGACAGAGGCGAGCGGTCGCGGGTGCGGATGAAGGATTCGACCGGCATGCCGGGCACCAGCTCGATATTCGGAAGCGCCGCCATCTCGTCGATATCGGGCTGAATCACCACCTCGTAATAGGTCTCGCGCGTCGCCTCGTCGGTCAGCGCATCGGCCGAGACCCGCAGCACGGTGCCCGAGACATTGGGCGTCGTGCGGCTGTCGAAGGTGGTGAATTTCAGCGAGACCGGCTGGCCCGGGAACACCTCGTCGATATCGGTGGTCTCGACCTTGGCCGACACCAGCAGCGCCTGCCCGCCCGGCACGACATAAAGCATCGGTTCGGCCGCCTGCACCACCGAGCCCAGGGCAAACACCTTCGAGCCGAAGACCACCCCGTCGACCGGGCTGCGCACGTCGAGCCGCGACAGCCGCTCGGTCAGGCTCAGTCGGCGTTCCTGCAGCTCGATTTCAGAATATTGCAGGTCGCGCAGCGTGGTGATCGCGTCCTCGCGGCGGCTTTCCTGAAGCCGAAGCCCCTGCACCGCCAGTTCGGAAATCTTGGCGCGCAGCTCGGCCTCCTGCGAGGTCAGCCGGCCGATATCGCCCTCAAGCCCCGCCTCTTCGCGCTGCAGGGCCAGAACCTGGCTCGCGGGCACGAGGTTCTGCTTGTAAAGCGTCATCTTGTCGGCCAGTTCCTTCTCGATCAGGGCAAGCTGCTTGACCAGCGCGCCCTGCTGAGATCCGGTACCGTCGATCTGGTTCTCGATCTGCACGGTCTGTTCGTGCAGCTGGTCCAGTTCCTGCGCCAGCGCGGCCTTGCGCGCGGCAAAGAGCCGGGTCTGGCCGTCGATATGTTCGGCCACCCAGAACGGTTCGATATTGCTGAAACTGTCGAGCCCGCTGAAATCGGGGCTGTCCACGCTGTCGCGCTCGGCCACCAGACGGGCCTTGCGGGCCTGGATCTCCAACAACTGCCGTTCGACGATCATCAGTTCGGACCGCAGGAAGGTGCCGTCGAGCCGCACCAGAACCTGACCCGCCGCGACCGTATCGCCATCCTTGGCCAGGATCTCGCCCACCACGCCGCCATCGGCATGCTGCACGACCTGACGTTCGGATTCGACCTTGATCGTGCCCGGCGCCACCACCGCGCCCGCGATGCTGGTCGCCACGCTCCAGACCCCGATGCCCCCGACCAGGCAGACCACGGCGATCATGCCCACCACCAGCGGCAGCCGGGCGCTGATCTGCGATTTCGCGCTCATCCCTGCGCCTCCTTCTGGGGCACCACGTTCACGCGCGCCGCGCCCATGGCGCGCTGCACCTCGGGCGCGTTGCGGATCACGCTTTTCAACACCTCGTCGCGCGGACCCAGCGCCTTTTGCTGGCCCGCATCGATCACCATCAGCCGGTCGCAGACCGCGATGGCGGTCGGCCGGTGGGTCATGATCAGGACCGACTTGCCGGCGCGTTTCATGTCGGCGACGACCGCGTTCAGCGCCTCGGACCCGTCGGCATCGAGCGCCGAGTTGGGCTCGTCCAGCACCAGCAGCACCGGGTCGTGATAGAGCGCGCGCGCCAGTGCCAGCCGCTGGCGCTGACCGCCCGACAGAAGCCCGCTGCCCTCGATCAGCATGGTGTCGTAGCCCTGCGGCAGCTTGAGGATGATGTCATGCACCCGCGCCAGCGTGGCCGCCTGCACGACCCGCGCCGGATCGGGATTCAGTTCCATATGGGCGATGTTCTCGGCCACGGTGCCGTCGAAGAAGCGCACCTCCTGCGGCAGGCAGCCCATCACCCGGCCCAGCCGTTCGTGGCCGTATTGGTCGAGCGTCGCGCCCGCCAGCCGGACCTCGCCGGTGGTGGGCGGCAACAGGCCCTGGATGATCCGCGCCAGCGTGGTCTTGCCGACGCCGCTTTTGCCGATCACGCCCAGCGCCTCGCCGGGATTGAGCTCGAAGCTGATGCCCTGCAGCACCGGCGGCGCGCCGGGCGCCGAGGCGCGCAGACCGATATTCGTCACCGTCAGCTGCGCCACCGGATCGGGCAACTGGGTCGGCTGGATCCGCTCGGGCACCGTTTGCAGGAACTCGCCCAGCGTCTTCCAGCCGCTGCGGGCACGCTGGATCAGCGCCCACTGGCCCAGCACCTGCTCGATCGGCGCGAGCGCCCGGCCCATCAGGATCGACGAGGCGATCATCGCGCCCGGCGTCACCGCGTGCTGCAGCACCAGATAGGCGCCCAGCGCCAGCAGCCCCGATTGCAGGAAGAACCGGAAGGCGCGCGAGAAGCTGGCAAGCGTACCGCTGCGGTCGTTGGCATCCATGCCCTCGGCGCTGGCATCCTCCTGCATCCGCGCCCAGCGATCCGCCATGACCGAGGCCATGCCCTGCGACCAGATCAGCCCGCCGCCCTCTTCGGCCTGCCGTGCCAGCCGCGCCGCGCGCGAGGACTTAGCCTGCGACCGCTCCAGCGCCCCATTCGTGACCCAGCGGTTGATCAGCGTGGCCAGGATCAGCACGGCGCCGCCGCCGATGGCCGCCAGCCCCAGCAAGGGGTGGAACAGGAAGATCGCGGCCAGGAAGAACGGCGTCCAGGGCATGTCGAACAGCGCCAGCAGCACAGGCGCCGCAAAGAGGTTCCGGATCGCGTCGAGATCGCCGATGGCGGTCGCGCCCGGCCCCTGCCCGCCGCGCAGCGCCGCGCGTTCGACCATGGCCGAGAACACCCGCCGCGCCAGCGACGCCTGCAGCCGCGCGCCGATCCGGGCCATCACCCGGCCGCGGGCATAGTCGAGCAGCCAGTAGAAGAGATAAAGCGCGCCCACCAGGATGAAGAGCGCGACCAGCGTCTCTTCGGACCGCGAGCCCAGCACCCGGTCATAGACCTGCAGCATGAACAGCGGCCCGGTCAGCATCAGCAGGTTGGTGAAGACGCTGAAGACCAGCACCGCGACCAGCAGGCCGCGGCTTTGCGCCCGGCCCAGCGTCAGTTCCTTCTGCGGGGTTCTGAGGCTCATCGCGCGGCCCCCGCATCTCGGCCCGCTGCGGGCACGGGGTCGGGTCCCCGGTCCGGCGCAGTGCAGAACTGGCGGAACAGGCAAGGGGCGGGCTGGCGGGGCCTCATCTGGCGTCCTTTCGGTTCGGCCCCGTTGGCGCGCGGGGCCACGTGCCGCAGTCAAAACGGCTTCTCGGTCACTTTTCAAGCGCACGCATTCACGGCGACGCACGACACCCCCACAGATCGTATTCATGTTACAGTTCGGTTAAGGCCCTTTGCCGCGCGCGCCGCCCGGTGCAGTCTGGCGCCGGGAGGGGACCGATGATCGACAAGCTCGAGATGTTCATAGCGCTCGCGCGCGAGCGCCATTTCGGCCGCGCGGCCGAGGCCTGCGGGGTGACCCAGCCCACGCTTTCGGCCGCAATCAAGCAGTTGGAGGAACAGCTTGGCGTGCTTCTGGTCTGGCGCGGCTCGCGCTTCGGGGGGCTCACGCCCGAGGGCGCGCGGGTGCTGGAACGCGCCCGGGTGATCGTCGCCGATACACGGGCGCTGCGCGAGGAGATGCGCACCGCCAAGCGCGGGCTCTCGGGCGATCTGCGGCTGGCGGCGGTGCCGACCGCGCTGGCCGCGATCACCGCGCTGACCGGCCCTTTGACGCTGCGTCACCCGAATTTGCGAATCACCGTCTTCTCGCGAAACTCGGCGGCCATCGTGCAGATGCTGGACGATCTGCAGGTCGATGCGGGAATCACCTATCTTGAAAACGAGCCGCTCGGCCGGGTCGCCACCGTCCCGCTTTATGCCGAGCATTACAATCTGGTGATGCGCGCCGATCATCCGCTGGCCGGGCGCGAGGCGGTGCCCTGGGCCGAGGCCGCGTCCGAGCCTTTGTGCCTGCTGACCCCCGACATGCAGAACCGCAGGATCGTCGACCGCCACCTGGCCGAAGCGGGTGCCGTGGCCCGGGCGCGGCTTGAATCGAATTCGCTGCTGGCGCTCATCGCCCATGTGCAGGCCTCGGGCTGGGTCACGATCCTGCCCTTGCGCAGCGCCCAGCCGTTTCTGGGCACCGGATCGCTGGTCGCGGTGCCGCTGACTGAGCCCGTGGCCGAGCATGTCGTCGGGCTGATCGCGCCCCATCGCGAACCGATGACGCCGGTGCTCGATGCCCTGATGGAGGCCGCCCGCAAGGCGGCTTTTCAATAGATTATTTCTATCGCCCGACGAATCGCGGGCATTGATCCCGCCGGGGGCGAGTCGGCACACTATGGCATGCAAAGGGAGGACTGCATGACCACCGACATCATCGCGCGATGCCGCGGCATCGCCGCGGCCCATGCGCATCTGGACGGCCCGCTGCTGCCCGTGTTGCATGCCGTTCAGGAAAGCTTCGGCCATGTGCCGGTCGCGGCCTATCCGGCGCTGGCCGAGGAACTGGGCCTGAGTGCGGCCGAGATCCATGGCGTGGTCAGCTTCTACCCCGATTTCCGGACCGAGCCCGGCGGCCGCCGGGTGCTGCGGGTCTGCCGCGCCGAGGCCTGCCAGGCGAAGGGCGCGGCCGCGCTGGGCGAAGATCTGAAGGCGCGGCTTGGGGTCGAGTGGCACGGCACGACCGAAGATGGCGCGGTGACGCTGGAACCGGCCTATTGCCTGGGGCTTTGCGCCTGCGCGCCCGCGGCGCTGGTCGATGACCGTCCGCTGGGCCGGGTCACCGCCGACCGGCTGGAACGCCTGGCGCGGGAGGGATCGGCATGAGCCTCACGCTGTATCTGCCGCTCGACGCGGCCGCGCTGGCGCTGGGCGCCGACGAGGTGGCGACGGCCCTTCGGTCCGAGGCCGAGGCGCGCGGGCTCGATCTGGTGCTGAAGCGAACCGGCACCCGCGGCATGGTCTGGCTGGAGCCTCTGCTGGAAATCGAGGAAAACGGCCTGCGCATGGGCTTCGGCCCGCTCGAGCCTGCCGATGTGCCCGCGCTGTTCGACGGCGCCTTCGAGGATCACCCAAAGGCCCTCGGCCCGGTCGAACAGATCCCCTTCTTCGCCCGCCAGACGCGTCTGGCCTTCGCCCGCTGCGGCATTGTCGAGCCTCTGGATCTTGACGCCTACCGCGCTCAGGGCGGCATGAAGGGGCTGGAGCGGGCGATGACGATGACGCCCGAAGAGATCGTGGCCGAGATCACCGCCTCGGGCCTGCGCGGCCGGGGCGGCGCGGGCTTTCCGACCGGCATCAAGTGGAAGACCGTGCTGGAGGCCGAGGGCGCGCGCAAGGCCGTGGTCTGCAATGCCGACGAGGGCGACAGCGGCACCTTTGCCGACCGGATGCTGATCGAGGGCGATCCGTTCTGCCTGATCGAGGGCATGGCGATCTGCGCCCGCGCGGTCGGTGCCGAGCGGGGCTATGTCTACATGCGCTCGGAATATCCGCAGGCGATCGCGATGCTCGACGCCTCGCTGCGCGTCGCGCGCGAAGCGGGCATTCTGGGCGATCACTTCGACATCGAGGACCGGGTCGGCGCCGGGTCCTATGTCTGCGGCGAGGAAACCGCGCTTCTGAATTCCATGGAGGGCAAGCGCGGCATCGTACGCCCCAAGCCGCCCTTGCCCGCCCATAAGGGCTTCATGGGGCGGCCGACCGTCGTCAACAACCTGATCACGCTGGCCTCGGTCCCGGCGATCCTGTCGGAAGGGGCGGATCACTACCGCTCCTTCGGGCTGGGCCGCTCGCTTGGCACCGTGCCGCTGCAGATCGCGGGCAATGTCAGATATGGCGGGCTTTTCGAGGCGGCCTTCGGCATGACCATCGGCGAGCTGATCGAGGGTGTGTGCGGCGGCACCGCCTCGGGCCGTCCGGTGAAGGCGGTGCAGATCGGCGGGCCTCTGGGCGCCTATTTCCCCCGGTCGCTGTTCGACACGCCGCTCGGCTATGAGGAATGCGACGCGGCGGGCGGACTGATCGGCCATGCCGGGCTCGTGGTCTTCGACGATACGGTCGAGATGGGCGCGATGGCCCGCTTTGCCATGGAATTCTGCGCGGTCGAAAGCTGCGGCACCTGCACCCCCTGCCGGATCGGCGCGGTCCGGGGCATGGAGACCATCGACCGCATCCTCGCGGGCGATCCGGCCGCGCCCGCGATCCTGGCCGATCTGTGCGAAACCATGCGCGCGGGCTCGCTTTGTGCGTTGGGGGGCTTCACCCCTTACCCTGTGGAAAGTGCTCTGCGCCACTTCCCCGAGGATTTCGGCGGGGCACGGGAGGCGGCGGAATGATCGTGTCCGAAATGCCTTCGATGGCGCAACGCTCCGCCGTCCTGTCCCGAGGTATCCACCCCTCTGGCCCGGGCGCCCGGCCCGCGCCGCGCCCGATCCTCCCCAAGGGAGGGCGCATTGCGACGTTTCAAGCAGCGGAACGCGTGGCGGCAGATTGCACCATGAACCGCGCCGATCTTCTCTCAGCCGACGCCCTCCCCGGATCGGGCGCGTCCCTTTTCGCATCGCATGACCAATCCGCCAGCCCGGAGGCCAGCAGATGAAAGACTTCATCCTTCCCGATGCCGATTTCGGCACCCCCGCCCGCCGGTCCGACAAGACCGTCACCCTCACCATCGACGGCACGGACGTGACTGTGCCCGAAGGCACCTCGGTCATGCGCGCCGCCGCCATGGCCGGGATCGAGATCCCCAAGCTTTGCGCCACCGACAGCCTGGAACCCATCGGGTCCTGCCGGCTTTGCATGGTCGAGATCGAGGGCCGCCGCGGCACGCCCGCCTCCTGCACCACGCCCGCTGCGGACGGCATGGCGGTCCAGACCCAGACGCCGAAGCTCGCCAAACTGCGGCGCGGGGTGATGGAGCTTTACATTTCGGACCACCCGCTCGACTGCCTGACCTGTGCGGCCAATGGCGACTGCCAGTTGCAGGACATGGCGGGCGCGGTGGGCCTGCGCGAGGTGCGCTATACCCCCGGCGCCAACCATTTCGAGCCCCGGCAGAACGGCGAGGCCAACCCGCGCTACGAGGCCAGGGACAGCTCGAACCCCTATTTCACCTATGACCCGTCGAAATGCATCGCCTGCTTCCGCTGCGTGCGGGCCTGCGAAGAGGTGCAGGGCACCTTCGCGCTGACCGTCGAGGGACGCGGCTTCGAGGCGCGGATCGCGTCGGGCACCACCGATTTCCTGAGTTCCGACTGCGTGAGCTGCGGCGCCTGCGTGCAGGCCTGCCCGACCGCGACGCTGCAGGAAAACGCGGTGATCGAGATGGGCACGCCCGACCGCGCCATCGTCACCACCTGCGCCTATTGCGGCGTGGGCTGTTCCTTCCGGGCCGAGATGAAGGGCGACCAGCTGGTGCGCATGGTGCCCTGGAAGGACGGCAAGGCCAATCGCGGCCATAGCTGCGTCAAGGGCCGCTTCGCCTTCGGCTATGCCGCCCATCCCGACCGCATCCGGAACCCGATGATCCGCGAGACCATCGACCAGCCCTGGCGCGAGGTCTCGTGGGACGAGGCGCTGGCCTTCACCGCGCAAAGGCTGCGCGCGATCCAGGCCGAAAGCGGCACCGGCGCCATCGGCGGCATCACCTCGTCGCGCTGCACCAACGAGGAGACCTTCCTCGTGCAGAAGCTGATCCGGCAGGTCTTCGGCAACAACAATGTCGATACCTGCGCCCGGGTCTGCCATTCGCCCACGGGCTATGGCCTCAAGACCACCTTCGGCACCTCGGCGGGCACGCAGGATTTCGACAGCGTCGAGGCGGCCGATGTGGTGCTGGTGATCGGCGCCAACCCGACCGACGGCCACCCGGTCTTTGCCTCGCGGCTGAAAAAGCGGCTGCGGCAGGGCGCCCGGCTGATCGTGGCCGATCCGCGCCGGATCGATCTGGTCAAGGGCCCCCATGTGCAGGCCGCCCATCATCTGGCGCTGCGACCGGGGACCAATGTGGCGCTTCTGACCGCCATGGCCCATGTCATCGTGACCGAGGGGCTGACCGACAGCGCCTTCATCGCCGAGCGCTGCGATGCCGAGGCCTTCGCCGACTGGGCCGCCTTCGTCTCGGAAGACCATCTTGGCCCAGAAGCGACCGAGGCGCTGACCGGCGTACCGGCCGATCAGGTGCGGCAGGCCGCACGGCTTTATGCCACGGGCGGCAATGCCGCGATCTATTACGGGCTGGGGGTGACCGAACACAGCCAGGGCTCGACCACCGTCATGGCGATCGCGAATCTTGCCATGGCGACCGGCAATATCGGGCGGCCGGGTGTCGGCGTGAACCCGCTGCGCGGCCAGAACAACGTGCAGGGAAGCTGCGACATGGGCAGCTTCCCGCATGAGCTGCCGGGCTACCGCCATGTCCATGACGCCGGGACCCGTGCCATCTTCGAGCGGCTCTGGAAGGTGACGATCTCGGACGAGCCGGGGCTTCGGATCCCCAACATGCTGGACGCGGCCGTCGATGGCAGCTTCCGCGGGCTTTACGTCCAGGGCGAGGACATCCTGCAATCGGACCCCGATACAAAGCACGTCGCGGCGGGGCTGGCGGCGATGGATTGCGTCATCGTCCACGATCTTTTCCTGAACGAGACCGCGAATTACGCCCATGTCTTCCTGCCGGGCTCGAGTTTCCTCGAAAAGGACGGCACCTTCACCAATGCCGAGCGCCGGCTGAACCGCGTCCGCCGGGTGATGGCGCCCATGACCGGGCTGGCCGACTGGGAGGTCACCATGGCGCTGGCCAATGCCATGGGCGCGGGCTGGGACTATGCCCACCCCTCCGAGATCATGGACGAGATCGCCGCCACCACCCCCAGCTTCGCGGGCGTCAGCTACGGTCTGCTCGACCGCGAGGGCTCGGTGCAATGGCCCTGCAACGCGGCCGCCCCCAGGGGCACGCCGGTCATGCACGAGGCGGGCTTCGTGCGCGGCAAGGGGCTGTTCGTCATCACCGACTATGTGCCGACCGACGAGCGCACCGGCCCGCGCTTCCCGCTTCTGCTGACGACGGGGCGCATTCTCAGCCAGTACAATGTGGGCGCCCAGACCCGGCGCACCGCCAACACCGCCTGGCATGGCGAGGATCGGCTGGAGATCCATCCCCATGACGCCGAGACCCGGGGCATCGCCGAGGGCGACTGGGTGCGCCTCGCCTCGCGCTCGGGCGAGACCTCGCTGCGGGCCACCCTGACCGACCGGGTCAGCCCGGGCGTCGTCTACACCACCTTCCACCATCCCGAGACCCAGGCCAATGTGGTGACCTCGGACTATTCCGACTGGGCCACCAACTGCCCCGAATACAAGGTGACGGCGGTGCAGGTGGCGCTGTCGAATGGGCCCTCGGACTGGCAGGAGGATTACGCCGCCCATGCCCGCGCCGCCCGCCGCATCCTGCCCGCCGCGGAATGAGCCCGGATGCGGGCCTGGACAACATCGCAGGTGCAGAGCCTCGGCCCCGACGGGGCCGCGCCCGACATCCGGCGGCTGGCCGAGGAGGTGCCGGTCGCGCTGTGCTATGACGGCACCACCCATGCGGTGATGCTGGCCAGCCCCGCCGATCTTGACGATTTCGCGCTGGGCTTTTCGCTGACCGAAGGCATCGTCGAGCGCCCCGGTCAGATCGCGCGGATCGAGCGTGCGGATCATGACGAGGGGATCGAGCTGCGGATCTGGCTGGCGCCGGGTCTCGGCGCGCGGCTGGCCGGGCGGCGCCGCCGCATGGCGGGGCCGGTCGGTTGCGGGCTTTGCGGTGTCGAAAGTCTTGCCGAAGCGAGCCGTCCGCTGCCGGTGCTGCCGCCGGACGGGCTGTGCCTGACGCCGCCCGAGATCGCCGGGGCGATGACCGCGCTGAGCCTCGCCCAGGAGCTGCACGGCGCGACGCGGGCGGCCCATGCGGCGGGGTTCTGGACCCGCGCGGAGGGGCTGGTCGCGCTGTGCGAGGATGTCGGGCGGCACAATGCGCTCGACAAGCTGGTGGGACGGCTGGCCCGGCTGGGGCGCGACGCCTCGGGCGGTGCGATCCTGCTGACCTCGCGGGTCTCGATCGAGCTGGTGCAGAAGGCGGTGCTTGCCCGCGCACCGGCGCTGATCGCCGTCTCGGCGCCGACCGCCCGCGCCGTCGCCGCGGCAGACGCCGCGGGGCTGACCCTCATCGCCCGGGCGCGCGGTCAGAGTTTCGACATTCATACCCATGCCCGGCGGATCGCTGCGGAGGAGATCCAACATGACCCCTGACAAGCTGGCCTATATGGCCAATCAGATCGCAACCGCCTTTGCCCGCCTGCCCGATGACGAGGCCGAGGCCGCCATCGCCGCCCATATCGACCAGTTCTGGGACCCGCGCATGCGGGCGCGGCTGCTGAGCCTGGCCGAAAGCCCGAAAACCGGGCTTTCCGACCGGGCGCGTGGCGCGGCGGCACTGATCCGGCGGCCCGAGACCGCCTGAGGGCGTCGTCCGTCCGGATCGGGCGGGCGCTAGCCCTGCCACTCGAACCTCAGCGGCAGGGTAAAGCTGTAGCGCGCGGCCTCGAGCCCCCGGGGTGCGGGCGGGAACCGGCCGGCGCGGCGCACCGCCGCCAGCGCGGCCTCGTCGAGGCGCGGGTCGCCCGCGCTTTGGACCAGACGGGCCGAGACCAGCCGCCCGTCGCGCGCCAGCACCAGCTCGATCAGCGCCCGGCCGCTGGCCCGCGTGCCACGCGGATAGCGGTGGCTGCGGTCGACCCGCGCCAGGATCCGCGCGCCCCATTCGGCCTGCAGCGCCGAGGCCCGGGCAGGCGTCAGCGTCGGCGCGCCGCCGGTGGCCCCCGCCCCGGCCTCGGCGGCCTCTGACCGGCCCCGCGC
>NZ_QNVX01000016.1:0-25967 GCF_003314725.1 Rhodovulum sp. BSW8 | reverse complement strand
TAGACACCGGCGCTCAAAACGCCGAACCGTCCCGGATCAGATGATCGCTGACCCCCTGGGGAATGTGTTACCATCTAGACAAAATTTAATCAAAGTGTTGGCCACACTCCGCGCCCTTTTTCTGCCAGAATCCTGCCTCGATGCCTGTCAGGCCGTCTCAATTCCCGCTCCGGTTGCGGCAGTGCAGCATGAATTTCGCGACAGTGGGGTGCGGCATCTAGTACTGTAGGGGTAAGGGAAACCGAATATGGAGTTTGTGGGGCAAACCCGCGAATCGGCGTGTCACCGGGTAGGATCTGGTTAAGGAGATCTGTATTATCGGTAATCGTAAGAATGCCTTGATGCCGTCATGGCCGCGCTCTACCGCGTAGGCGGGACGTCACCTGCGTCCGGACAGGCGCATGCGTCCGGGCCAGTCACATGCACGAGCAGGGTATGAACACCTCACTCTACAACGCCCATTTCGGCTTTCACGAGCGGCCGTTCGCGCTGTCGCCCGACCCGGACTTCCTGTTCTGGTCGAAAGCCCATACCCGCGCCTTCGCCGTGCTGGAATTCGGGATGGTCACCCGGGCGCCGCTGACCGTGGTCACCGGCGAGGTCGGCACCGGCAAGACCACGCTGATCCAGGCGCTGCTGCGCCAGATCGAGGACGACGTGACCATCGGGCTGATCTCGAACGCCCAGGGCGGGCGCGGCGACCTGCTGCGCTGGGTGCTGAACGCGCTCGACGTGACCGCGCCCGAGGGCGCCGACTATGTCTCGCTGTTCCAGATCTTCCAGAATTTCGTGCTGGAGGAATACGCCGCCGGGCGGCATGTGATCCTGATCGTCGACGAGGCGCAGAACCTGGGGGCGGAGACGCTCGAGGAGCTGCGGATGCTCACCAACATCAATTCCGGCAAGGACGAGCTGTTGCAGATCGTGCTGGTCGGCCAGCCCGAGCTGCGCGACCTGATCCGGCACCCCTCGCTGCGCCAGTTCGCCCAGCGGGTGAGCGCGGTCTATCATCTCGAGCCGATGGATCTGGCGACCACGCGCGCCTATATCATGCACCGGCTGCAGCATGTCGGCGGCAGCGGCGAGGAATTCACGCCCTCGGCGATCCGGCACATCCATGAAGAAGCCGAGGGCATTCCGCGGATGGTCAACAAGCTCTGCGATCTTGCCCTTGTCTATGCCTCGAGCGCGAACGAACCCCTGGTCGACGAGGCGACGATCCGCGAGCTGATCCGCGATGGCCTGATCCTCAAGCCCTTCCGCGACCCGCTGCTGTTGTCGGGCGCGATCGGACCGTTCGGAAAGGCGGCGGAATGAATATCGACCTGCAGCTTTACTGGAGGCTTTTCCTGCGCCGCCTGCCGGTCATGCTGGTCTTCATCGTGCTGGGGGCGGCGGCCGGCGTCGTTGCCGCCTTGCGGATGCCCGAGACCTATTCGACCTCGGCCCGGCTTCTGGTCGAGGCGCCGCAGATCCCCGACAGCATGGTCAGCTCGATGGTGCAGACCGACGCGGTCGAGCAGCTCGACATCATCGAGCAGCGGCTGATGACCCGCGCCAACATGATCGACATCGCCAACCGCTTCAAGGTGTTCCCGAATATCCGCCAGATGGAGCCCGACGAGGTGGTGGCGGCGATGCGCAGCGGGACCCGGATCCGCCGCTCGGCCGGGCGCAACCAGGCGACGCTGATGACGATCTCGTTCTCGTCGGAATACCCGCAGGTGGCCGCGAATGTGGTCAACGAATACGTGACGCTGGTGCTGCAGACCAATGCCGAGTTCCGCAAGTCGCGGGCCGAGAACACGCTGCAGTTCTTCGAGCAGGAGGTCGACCGGCTGGGCCAGGAACTCGACCGCCAGAGCGCGGCCATCGCCAGCTTCAAGTCGCAGAATGCCGAGGCGCTGCCCGATGACCAGACATACCGGATGGGCCGCCAGAACCTGTTGCAGGAACGTCTGGCGGGGCTGCTGCGCGATCTCAAGGCCGGGCAGTCGCAGCGCGCCGATGTGGTGCGGATCTTCGAGGCGACGGGGCGGGTGCAGCAGGGCGCCGTGCCGGTGCGCCGCAGTCCCGAGGAAGAGCGGCTGAACGCTGCCCGGGCCGAGCTTGACAATGCCAAGGCGATCTATTCCGAAACCAGCCCGCGGGTGGTCAGCCTGCAGGCGATCGTCGACCGCCTGGAAAAGGTCGTGGCCGCCCAGCAGGAGGACGGCACCGGCACGGCCGAGGCGGGCGATGTTTCGCCGGAACAGGCGATGCTCGATGCCACCCTCTCCGAGATCGACAGCCGGCTGAAGACCCTGCAGGAAGAGATCGACGGCACCAATTCCGAGCTCGACCAGCTGCAGAAGGCGATTTCCCAGAGTGCTGCGAACGGGATCCAGCTGGCGGCGCTCGAACGCGATTACGAGATCATCCAGACCCGCTACAATGCGGCCGTGAGCAACCTCAACCAGGCCCGGATGAGCGAGCGGATCGAGTCGACCTCGAAAGGCCAGCGGATCTCGGTGATCGAGAATGCCAGCGTCCCGCAACTGCCGAGCGGGCCGGGCCGCACCAAGGTGATGGCGCTTGGCGGCGGGGCGGGGCTTGGCCTGGCCGGGGCCTATTTCGTGCTGCTCGAGCTGCTGAACCGGACGATCCGGTCGCCGGCCGAGCTGCGCAACCGGTTCAACATCACCCCGATCACCACGATCCCCTACATGAAGCCGCCCAAGGACCGTACGACCCGCCGGCAGCGCCGGGCGCGGGCCGCGTCGTCGGCGGCAGCGGCGCAGCAGGTTCCCTCCGACGGCGTCATGCCCGGGTAGGGACGGGTCCAGGCAAGAAGAAGAGACCTATGGAAAAGCTACAGGCCGCTCTCGAGAAAGCCCGCCAGACCCGCGCCGTGCGGTCCTCGACCGTGCCGACCCGGCAGCAGCTTCGGATCACGCCGGCGACCGATGCCGATGGCGCCTGGCAGGCGCTGGCCCCGGCCGATCTGGACGAGGCGGCGCTGAGCCAGCACCTGATCGTGACCCGCGAGGCCGGGGCCGAGGCCACGCCCTTCGACATTCTGCGCACCAAGGCGCTGCTGCAGATGCGCCAGAACGGCTGGAAGCGGCTGGCGATCACCTCGCCGATGCCGAATTCGGGCAAGACCACGGTCGCGTGCAACCTGACGCTGGCGCTGGGGCGGCAGCGCGACCTGCGGTCGATGCTGTTCGATCTCGATCTGCGCGACCCGTCGGTCCACGACTTCCTGAACATCGAGCCGCAACACACGATCGGCGAGATGCTGAGCGGCCGGGTGCCCTTCACCGAGCAGGGCCTGCGGCATGGCGAGAACGTCGCCATCTCGATCTCGAACCGCGCCGAACTCGACCCGACCCGGCTCTTGCTGGCCGAGGAGACCGCCGAGCGGCTGGACGAGATCGAGGCCGTCTACAAGCCTGACGTGATGATCTTCGATCTGCCCTCGGTGCTGGTCAACGACGACACCCGGGCCTTTCTGAAGAATGTCGATTGCGCGCTGATCGTGATCCGGGCCGAGACCACGCGCCATGGCCAGTTCGATGCCTGCGAGCGCGAGATCGCCGAGCACACCAATGTGCTGGGCGTCGTGCTGAACGCCTACCGCCAGTCGGATGGCAATGGCTGAGGATCTGCCGTCCCGCCGCTAAGGCCGCTCTGCTTCCGTGAAATACCCGAGCAGCCGGTCGGTCGCAGCCTCCCAGGAATAGGCGGCCGCGGTGGCATGGGCGGCATCCGACATGGCGCGCCATTCGGCGGGATCCATCCGCGAAATCGTCTCTATCTCGGCTGAAAACGCCTCCGGATCGGGCGGCAAAAGCCGGCCGTTCCGGCCATCGATCAGGTCGGGCGCGGCCCCGGCCCGGGTCGCGAGGACCGGGGTCCGGCAGGCCATCGCCTCGAGCAGGGGCAGGCCGAAACCCTCATGGGCGCTGGTGAAAAGCCAGAGGTCGCAGGCGGCATAAAGCCCCGGGATCTCGCGTTCGGGGGGCGCGCGGCGATAGACGATCCCGGGCGGAATTTCGGACGGGTCCGCCTTGGAGCCGAAGGCAAGCACCTGCAGATCGGGCAGCCGGGCCCGGGCTGCCTCGACCGTGGCAAAGGCAAGTTCGACCCGCTTGCGCGGTGCGGAACTGTGGAGAAAGCCCACCGTGAACGGCCGGCCCCGGTCCCGCGGCGGCGCCGTGAACAGCGTGTGATCGACGGCATTCGGCAGCAGGCCGATTTCGGCTTCGGGCTGTTCCTCGCACACCCGGTCGCGGATGTAGCCCGAAACGGCCAGCTTGTGCAGCGGCAACTCGTAGGTCGCCCGGACCCGGTCGATCGGCAGGTGGTCGAACAGTTCGACATCCTGCAGAAGGTAGAATTTCCGGCCCTTCGACGCAGGGAACGCGGCGACCCATTCGGCAGTTTCCCACCAGGTCGCGACGACCACATCGGCGTCGGGCACGTCCGCGGCGGTGACAGGTCGGCGGCGGTCGAGCACCCGATGGCTGTCGCCAAGCGCCTCGAACAGCGGCGAGGAGGGATGCGGCCGCAGCGGCCGACCGCGCAGCGTCGCGCGCAGCCGGTTCAGGGCGGTCCGGCGCGGCCAGGGGCGCGAGACCACCGTGACCTCATGGCCGCGGGCCTTGAGAAGGCGGGCATAGGTCGCGACCACGCGGTTTCCGCCGGCCAGAGACGCGACCCCTATTACGAATGTGATCTTCACGAAACGGCACGCACCGGCTGCGGATATCCTGCAGGCATCGTTAGCAAAGCGGGGATGCAAAAGGAAGCGCGCGCGGCTTTGGGCCGCCTCGCGGGGCCCCCTCCGAACGGCCCGAACCGAGGCCTTTAACCGTATCGGAACATCCTCCCCCTCTCGCGCAACACGCCTCCGGCCCCTGCCCGGCCGATGCCGACAGGACATTCTGTCCGGCTGCCCGGGGATGCCGAAAAGGAGACCGACATGGCCGACCTCTTCAAGACCCATACCCAGGGCCTCGACAGCCCGCCCTCGCGCCTGACCGAGGTGACGCCCGACGATTCCGCCGAACTGCCCTTTGCCAGCCGGGCGCTGAACGTCGCCGGTTCGGGCACCGTGCGGGTGACCACGGTCGATGGCGATACCGGAACGGTGTTCGTGTCCTCGGGCATCGCGCTGCCGCTGCGGGTGCGCCGGGTCTGGGCGACCGGCACCAGCGCCACCGGAATCGTGGCGCTGTACTGAGATGATGGGGCTCAGCATCAGCATCGGCTCGGGCCAGGACAGCAGCCAGCGATCGGGAAACCGGTCGCTGACGCTGACGGGCCTGATCGACGGTGCGGCCCGGCCGGGAAGCGCAAGCGGGATCACCGCCGCTTTCTCGGACGGGTTTCCGGTTCAAAGCCTGTCCTGGGGATCGACGGCGGGCGGTGCGGAGTTCGGCACCGCCGCCTCGCCGCAGGAGTTCGGCAGCGCCGATACCGGCCTCTTCGAGGCGCCCGGCCGGCTTTACGTCACCGCCCGGGCAGCGGGCCGCGACTACAGCCTGTCGGTGCCGATCCGGACGGCGGCGCCGGTCTTCGCGACCCCGCCCGCCTTCGACGGTCCGCTTTACAAGGTCGGCACGACGGTGGGGTTTGCTCTGGGCACGGTCGATGTGGCCCCGGCGACCCTGACCGTGGCCGGTTTCGCGCTGGACGGCGAGGACCGTCGGGCCGAAATCGACGGCCTGTCCTGGACCAGCGCGGGCGAGACCGCCTGGGGCCGGGAGGGCGAGCTGCGCCTGCAGGTCCGGGCCGAAAGCTCGGGCGGGGTGGTGCTGTCGGCACCGGTCACGGCCCGGCTCGGCAATGTGCCCCAGGCCTTTGCCGCCGCCGATTGGAGCGTCGACGCAACCGGTGTGCGGATCGCCGCCCTGCCCGATGACGGCAATGTCCCGATCACCAATATCCGCTACCGCATCGACGGCGGTCCGGACCAGAGCCGGGGCGGCGTGACCGATTTCGCGCTGTCGAGCTATGGCGATGTCCAGATCCGGGCGGTCAATGCGCTGGGGATCGGCGCCTGGTCGGACATCAAGACCCGGACTGCGCCGACGCCGGCGCTGTCGATCGACAGCGCGCCGGTGCTGGGCACCGCCGCCGCGGTCGAAGGCAACACCCTGACCGCGACGGCCGGATCGGTGTCGGGCGGACCCTCGGTCCGGACCTGGCAATGGTATCGTGGCAGCGCGGCGATTTCCGGGGCAATCGGGTCCAGCTACGAGCTGAAGGCGGCCGATATCGGCCAGCGGATCAAGGTCCGCCAGATCGAAACCCCAAGCGGCGGCAGCCCGGTCACCCGGGACAGCGCGGCCAGCCCGGTGGTGGTGGCGCTGAACTTCCAGGCCCGGGACAATGGCGACGGCACCTTCGGTGTCAGCTATGCCGATGGAGCCCGGTCGACGGTCGAGTTCGTGCTGTCCCAGCCGACGGTCTATGCGGGCAGTTACAGCCTCGATCTGGCCGCGCTCGAAACCGGCCCGGTCTGCCTTGTGCAGCCGGCACTGTCGGGCACGCCCGCGGTCGGTGCGGTGCTGAGCGCGACCCGGTTCCTGTGGGTCTATCAGCCGACGCTGGGCGCCCTGTCGATCAGCCCGGGCTGGCGGCGCAACGGAACCGTCCTTGCCGGCGAGAGCGGGTCCACCCATACGGTGGTCGCTGCCGATGCCGGGACCGATCTGCAATACATCGAGACCGCCACCCAGTCCGGCGCGGCGGCGCCCGTCACTGCCGCCTCTCCGGCTGTCAGGATCGGGAATGCCGCGGCTGTTCTGAGCGGCGTGTCGGGCACGCGCAGCGCGGCGGGGCAGATCACCGTCGCCCTGACCACCGACCGGGGCGAGGGCACGATCTTCCATGTCGTCACCGGCGGGGTCGCGCCGTCGGCCGCGCAGATCGCGGCCGGGACCGGTGCCGACGGAACCCCGCTTGCGGCCCCCTATCGCGGCTCGATTCCGGTCGTGGCGGCGGGACCGCAGACGCTGACGATCTCGGGACTGGCAGAGCCGATTTCGGCAACGGTCTATCTGGTGCAGCAGACCGGTTCGGGCGGGCTGTCGGCGCCGGTCAGCACGGCGCGGATCGCGAGCCCCGCGACCTCCGGCTACAGCCCGCAGGGCTCGGCCAGCGCGCTGGCCTGGTGGGATGCCTCGGATGAGGCGACCATTACTCATGCCGCGGGTGCGGCCAGCCAGATCGCCGACAAGATCGGCACCGCGCATCTGTCCGGGACCGGGACAACCGGTGTCGCGGCAAGCGATGTGAACGGGCTCAATACCATCGTCATGGACGGGGCCGACGATCATTTCATCCAGAACGGGCCGCTGTTCCCGGCCTCGGGAAACTGGGTCCTGACGATGGTGGCCGGCATCGGCGCCGTCGACCACTTGAACGATTCCCTGGTCAACTGCACGGGCGGATCGACCGGGTTCTTCCTCAGCGCCTATAACGCCGCGCAATTCAACGGGCGTCTGAGCCTTGGCGGGACGTCCGCGGACCTGGCGTCGGGGCCCTACTCGGGCCTGCACGTCTTCCAGATCGTGGCGGATCTGGGCAATACAGGCACGGCCCAGTGTTTTGTGGACGGCGTGCAGGTGGCCAGCCTAGCCTATGCGGCGGCGGTCGACGCGACGACGACATACCTCTTCCGGTTCGGGGGACAACGGCTCGCCGGGGCGTTCTGCGAGGCTTTCCTCGATGCCGACATCTCCACCCAGGCCCCGGCGCAGGCCCATGTTTCCGAGAAATGGAGAATTACCTGATGGCAAAGTTCGACATCAAGGGGCCGACCTCCGGGTCGACCGTCAGGTTCGCGCTGCGCCGGTCCGGCAGCACGGCCTCGCTGGTCGAGGTGTCCCGGACCGACTGGGCGGTGCCGGACGGGTCAGGTGGCGGAGATGGCGGCCTGCCGTCCGTGCTTGCGCTCGAAGCCGAGGCCGGGGTGGTCTCGCGGATTCCTCTTTCGACCCTGGGGCAGATTTCCGGTGTCGAGATCGCCAGTCAGCCCGGTCTTGGCCATGTCTCGCTGTCGGGAACCGACATCCTGATCAACCTCGTCGACGAGGAGACGGCGATCGGGGAAGTGGTGGCGGCCCCGACCGGAACGCCCTTCGGCTTCGACCTGCTTGTCAGCGAGAGCGGCAAGGCGCCGGTGACCATGGCGGTGACGGTCACGCCGATCCGGCACAAGACGCTGTGCGGCTGGTCCTGCGGACGCGGGATCAAACTGGCGGTCGACAGCAACGACGCGACCGTTCTGGAGCCCGGCGAGACCCATGCCGACATCTATGTCAGCCTCTCGGCCAGCGCTTATGACAAGACAGCCGTGATCGCCGAGGTCGGCTCCTGGCTCATGGCGAACCGCGTGGACGATTACATCGCCGCGCAGATCACACCGGGCGGCGGTGACATCCTCGGTCATGCCGTGAGCCACAATCCGACGACCTATTTCGGGTCGCGGGCCAAGCCTCTCATGCCGGATGACGCCAAGGACATCGTCGCACAGCTTGCCAGCACCCACGGCTTCGAGACCGTGCATATCCACTACGAGCGCGGCTATGACTATAGCGGCAACAAGGGCGCCGCTGTCGTCGGAGGCGCCGGCTTGCTGCATCCGCATGCCGTGCTCGCCTGGGGAGAGGGCTCACGTCCGATCCTGGGGGGCGCGAAATTCAACGGCTCGATCAAGATGCATGGGCTGGTCATGCGCGGTCTCGAATTCCCGATGGGGGACGGCGTGGAAAGTGCGGCCGGGTCCAATGTCATCATCGAGGACTGTGCCATCCCGGGCCTTGTCTACTTCTATGGTAACGACGGGACGTATCCGGCCCGGTTCACCGTGCGGAACAGCATCCTTCCCCAGGCTTTCGATACGTCCGGGTTGGACCCGGCAAATCCGTCCTTCTGGAAAGGCAACTACCGTCCGTCCTGCATCAAGCCCGGCGGGGGCTCGAACGGGATCATGATCCAGGGGAATTTCGTCGCCTGGGGCGGTGCCGGCCCGGAATACCTGAACACCTTCGGACCCGACGGCGTCCCGAGCAAGGATGACGCCTATGGCTACGAACAGATCGGGTCGGATCCCAGATGGGGCCTGAACGGCTTTGCGACCCCCGGCCCCAACCTGCTGACGCACCCGATCTATTTCGACAGTTTCACCCGTCATATCCTGATGCGCGACAACTTCGTCTTCGGGTCGGGCGGGTCGCTGATCCAGCTGCGGGGCGGCGCGGTGATGCGCAATTGCGCCTTCACCTGGGGCAACCAGATGTTCGCGTTCGGAAAGGGTCTTTTCGACAACTACGGGGATACGGTCCACCCGGACTATGCGGACGGGCACCGGTCGCTCGGGCAGGATGTGGTTGTGACCCATGCGGGCTATCTCGATGGGCCCAATGCGGGGAATGCGCTCAGCGAGGGCGTCAAGGTCGCCGCGCCGCTGGTGGCGTTCGACCGGTTCCTTGTGCTGCACGATCTCAATCCGAACGATCCCGCCGACCAGGGCCGGCTGGTCAGCGACTGGAACGGAGACATCCATGCCCGCAAGGATGGGCTGATCTATCACGATGAAGAATTCGGGCCGGGCGGAATCTTCGAGCACTACAGGGGACGCGAGCGGCAGACGCTGGCCTATTGGGGGACGCAAACCCACAATCCGGACAGCCTCGACCTGAGCAATGTCTCCGATGCCACGATCTTTCGCTGGTACGACGCGCAGCGGGGCAATGCTCCCGACACCACGACCGACATCCTGGACGTCTACTGGTGGCTCCGTGAACACGAAGGCCCCGAGATCACGGCGCTGGTGCGCAGCTTCATCGCCTTCATGCAGGCCCCCATGGGGATCGCGCCGACCTGGCGGACCAGTGCTGCGGCCTGTTCCTTCGTGCCCGATCTGGCCGAGGACGGCTGCCGCTGGGACAATCCCAACAACTGGGGCGGCGATCTGATCCCGGGCAGTTTCGCGGGCGATACCGTGACGCTCAACGGCCACAAGGTGTTCTTCCAGGACCACACCCTGACCGTGGCCGGGCTCGATCTCGGGGCCGGAGGGCATCTGCAGGCGGTCAACGGGCGGCTGAACGTCTCGGCCGCGCCGGTCTGCACCGGCGGCGGGGCGCTCACCACCGACGAAAGCGGCCAGGTCTGGGTCAAGGGCTATCAGGGCGCGGCGCCGTTGGCGGTGACGGTCAAGGGCGGGCGGTTCGCCAATACCGGCACCTTCTCGGGGCCGGCCGACATCCACGTGGACGGCTCGACCGACCCGCATGGCAAGGCCGAATTCCTCTGCGCCCATGGCGCTGCCGCGATGACGGTCAGGTCCGGCCGGAAGATGGAGATCGTCGGCAGCGGACCGCGGGTCGGGTTTGACGGGACCGGCGGGGCACAGGCCCGGCTGAGCTTCGAAAGCGGCGCGGTGCTGAGCTTCGTGGCCGAAAACGGTCGGCTGGCCACGATCCGCGAGTTCCGGTCCGGCGTGAACGGCACCGCGGCACCCGATGTCGTGTCGACGGTGGCCCTGGGCGGCGCGACGCTTGCGCTCGATCTGACCGGGGTGGCGGCGGGCAGCCATGTGCTGGTCGCGGCCGACAGCGTGACCGGAAGCTTCGGCAGCGTGAGCGGCAAGATCGACCCGGGTCTCGATGCCACGGTCTCGGTCTTGGCCAATGGCGTGGGCCTGACCGTCACCGCTGGCAGCGGCCGGATCGTGCTGGGCTGAGTCTCGGGCGCGCGCGCCGGAACCGGACCTCAGAAGGCGTAACCGAACAAGGCGGCATCGCGGGCATAGATATCGCCTGCGATGTCGCGCATCCGCACCGAATAGGCATCGCGATAGGGCGGATGATCCGACGGTCGCGCGCGGACGTCCAGGCGCGATACGCGGCCGAGCCGATGGCGCAGGGTTTCCATGTCTTCGTCGAAGCGTTCGAACCGGCCGAGAAAATCCATCGCATGATCGCGGGCGCCGGGCATGCAGATCCAGTAGGCCTGGGTCCGGAAATGGTCGTAGGTCATCACCTGACACCGGAAGCCCGGATCTTCGAGCGCCAGCACGAAAGCCTCGAAGCCGGGATGCAGGGCCAGCACCTCGCGGGCAAAGCGGCGGTCGCGGCCGGTCGCCTTGCGGCCGTCGGTCAGATAGGCGTGGGCCGACAGGAGCCTGTCCCAGGGGTTGCGCACGAAGGAAAACTTGAAGAAGGCGTCGGTGCGCCCCGGATCATGAGCCGCAAATTCGATGATCCTGCGATGACCTCCCCCCGGCCTGCCGTAGAATTCGGTCTTCACGCTGGTTCCGGCCGCCTTCGGCACATGCACGAAGATCGTCCGGGTCTCGAGGATCGCCGGAATGAAGGGCGAGGCCGACGGTATCGCCGGCATGACGTGACGCATGATCGATGGCGGCACGCGCTCTATGACGGAATCCCGCAGGATCGTCCGGACGTTGTGTCTGTACATCGCACCCCCTTCCAGCATTCCCGCCGCCAGTATCGCATAATCGGCGGCTTTTTCGGCGGGAATTTGCAGCCCGCGAGAGGCTCACGGCGTCGGGACAATGATGATGAGTTCCGGGCTGAAGTCATGCATAACGGGGCAACGTCTCTGGTGCGGGGTTCCGACATGTCTTTGCCGTCCTTCCACACATTCGCCAACTTCCTTGGACGCCGGATATTGCCGTTCTCCAACGGGAGGGTTGTCTCGCCCCCGGGCGAGATCGGGCGTCATCGACGGCGGTGCATCGTGGTGGCCACCCCGATGCGGTCCGGCACGCATGTCATGATCGACCTTCTGCTGAACAACCTGCCCGTCTACCGGAACCGTCCGCTTTATGTCGATCTCGATCAGCACCTGGGGCGCGGCGAGATGCCGGTCGACCCGCAGGCGGGCTATGTCGTCAAGACGCATTACCCCTTCACCATGCCTGGCGGGACGTTTCCCGAAGACCGGCTGATGGCGCTTTTCGAGAATTCCCTCGTCATCACCATCAAACGCGACCAGGCCGAGATCCTGCGATCCCTGGCCCGCTGGCACGCGGCGACACCGGACCAGATCCTGTCGCGTTTCGGCGATGGCTTCGACCGCTTCAACGCCTTCTGGCCCGGCCGGGACCGCATGGCCATCGATCACCGCACGCTGTTCGACCGCGATGCCATGCAGACGCTTATCCGGCAAATCGCGGAGCGGACGGGAACAGCCCCCGCCCCCCGCTTCGTGCCCCCGCCGCCCAGAGACGCGACGCAGAGGATCTATCTCATGAAGGCAGCGACCCGGCTCCTTGGGGCCCGGGCGCCGCGCATCAACACGACGATCTTCACGCTGAAATGACCGACACTGTCCGCATCGCCTATCTGACGGGCGAATATCCCGCCGTTTCCCACACGTTCATCCTGCGCGAGATCGAGGCGCTGCGCGGCCACGGGCTCGAGGTGATCACCGCCTCGATCCGCCGCACCGGCCCCGAACATCATCGCGGACCGGCCGAGAAGGCGGCCGCCGCCAGTACCTTCTACGTGCTCGACGCTGCCCGGCGGCCGGGGCCGCTGGCCCGCGCTCTGCTGATGGCGCTGCGGCGGCCCGGGGTGTTTTCCAGAGTGCTGCGGCTGGCCTGGCAGGCCCGGCGGCCGGGGCTGCGGGGCGCGCTGTACCAGCTTTTCTACCTGGCCGAGGCGCTGATCCTCGCGGGCCATCTGCGGCGCGCGGGCGCGACCCATCTGCACAACCATTTCGCCCAGGCCAGCGCCACCGTCGCGATGCTGGCGGCCGAACTGGCCGGGCTGCCCTTCAGCTTTACCCTGCACGGCCCGGCCGATTTCCTCGACCCCGTGGGCTGGCGGCTCGACGAAAAGATCCGCCGCGCCCGCTTCGTCGCCTGCATCAGCCATTTCTGCCGCAGCCAGGCGATGATCCATGCCCGCCCCGCCGACTGGCCGAAACTGGCGATCGTGCATTGCGGGGTCGAGCCCGACCGCTATCGCCGCGATCCGGCGCCCGCGACCGGCCCCGTCCCGGCGCGCGAATTGTTGTTCGTGGGGCGGCTTGCGGCGGTGAAGGGCGTGCCGCTTCTGCTCGAGGCGATGGCGCGGCTCAGGGCCGAACATCCCGGGGCGCGGCTGACGCTGATCGGCGACGGCCCGGAACGCGCCCGGATCGAGGCCGAGGCGGCGCGGCTCGGGCTGGGGGATCGCGTTGTCTTCGCCGGATACCGGTCGCAGGATGAGGTGGCCGGGGCGCTGGCCCGAAGCGATCTCTTCGTGCTGCCGAGCTTTGCCGAGGGGGTGCCGGTGGTCCTGATGGAGGCGATGGCCGCAGGCCTGCCGGTGATCGCGACCCGGATTGCCGGGATCCCCGAACTGGTCGAGGACGGGGTCTCGGGCCGTGTCGTCGACCCAGGCAGCGCGGCCGCCCTGACCGCGGCGATCGGGGCGGTCCTGGCCGATCCGGGGGGTGCGGCGCGGATGGGCGCGGCCGGGCGGGACCGGGTGCGTGCCGGGTTTGACGTCCGGGCCGAGGCGCTTCGGCTGGCGACGCTGTTCCGGGACGGGCCTGCGGCCGAAGACGACCGCTGAGCCGCCCTACCCCTGTGCCGCCCGAACCGGGGACCGGGGCGGACGGTGGGCCACCGGCCGCGGTGGCGCATATATGAAATCCATCCGCGCGGCGCCGAACAATTCCCTCAGCGCGACCGATCCCGCCACTGCGAACAGCGCGATGGCTGGGGTCAACACGATCCCGGTCGCGACACCGGTCCAGCCGAAGGCCATGACCGCTGTAGCCGAGCCCGCGATGAAGAGCTGATGGCCAAGGAAGATCTCGAGCGTTCGGGTGCCGATGGCCGAAAAGACCCGGCGGAGGCCCCCCACCCGCGCGATCTCGGTGGCCAGCGCCGCGCCGAAGGCCACGCCTGCAAAGCGCGCGGCCTTGTCGAGGATCTCGTCTGCAGCAGGCATCAGTTCAGCGCCCAGAACCAGCCCGGCAAAGACCGTCCCGGCCCCGGCCAGAAGCAGCCGCGCCCGCCCGCGGTCGGCAAGAAACGCGATGATGCGCGGCGCGAAATAGAGCCCTGCCATGTAGAAAGGCGCGTGGTTCAAGATACCTTGGATGTCCTTGGGGTAAATCAGCGCTCCCTCGTAGCGCAGCAGGCCGACATGCCAGAGCCCGGCCAGCCCCAGAAAGACAGCGATCACCGCAGGACCGTTCAGCCGGATCAGCAGCGGGCCAGCGCGGTGAAGATCGCCAGAACCCAGATGAACCACAGGTTCATCTGCGGATGCAGCAGGTCGAACCGCACCGGCTGCCCATCCCGGCGCATCGGCAGGACCTGATCGGCGGCGAGATAGATCAGCGTCCAGATCATCAGGACCCAGACCATCGGCAGCAGGCGCTTGTGCCAGAAGGTATGGGGCGCGCGATGCACGGCAGAGGCCGCGGTTATCCCGGTGCAAAAGAAGAACAACGGCATCAGAAGCAACATGAAGACGCTGTTGAACTCCCAATAGGGCTGAAAGCGGATATCGAGAAATCCAAGATACAACAGGGTATGGTGAAAGACGACCAGCAGAATGGCGATGCCCTTGGCGATGTCGAGCCATTCGATGCGTTCAGCAGGCATGGCGAAATCCGCCTCCTTGAAAATAGCCTTTTGAAAATCTTTCTGGGTATCGTGCCAGATTTTCGGCTCAAACTCATATGGAAATGATGTCGTGAATATCGGGTTGCAGCCGGGATCCGTTCAGGGCTGCGGGTCGAAACCGGGCCGGGCCGCCGCCGGTTTCGGCCTGCGGTTGCGCCGCAGCCCCAGCACCGGCTGACGAAGTGCCGGGATGCGGTCGATCGCGAGATGCAGCAGCACCGGCACCAGCAGTCCGGTGGTCAGGCCGCAGGCGAACAGCACCCAGACATCGGTGACCTCAAGCGCCTGCAGCGCCCGGCGCGTCGCCGAGGTGGCCAGCACGTGATAAAGATAGATCGTGAAGGAAAACGGCCTGAGCGCGTCGAGCCAGGCGATCCGGGGCATCAGGAGCAACATCGCCAGCGCGATGCCGAGCCCGAAGCCGAGGCTTTGCAGATCGCCACGATATCCCGAAAGCCGCCCGGTTTCGAGATAGAGCCCGATATTCCACCAGCCCGCCGCAAGCACCGCGGCCAGCGCCAGCGCCGCCAGCCAGACCCGGTATCGCAACAGCTGGCCGGCATGGCGGTGACAGAGCGTTCCGAACAGGAAATAGGGCAGCAGATAGAAGGCCCCGCCGATCGACAGGAAACTGGTGCGCAGACTGATCCCCTCAAGCGTCATCGCCACGGCGCCGAGAAACAGCAGCGCGGTATGGCGGTGGCGCAGCAGGGCGTCGACCAGACCGAAGACCACGAAGATCACCATGATCGACTGCAGGAACCAGTAATGGGCGTAATGGTAGAACATCACCCGGATCGGGCCCTGGGTGGTCAGGCTGTAGACATTGTCGACCGCCATCCCTGCCAGCGAGAACAGCAGCGCCGCGATCCAGCCCGGGATGATCAGTCGCCGGACCTTGCCGGTGAGAAACCCGCCGTAATCGGCCAGCGTCGGCGGCCGGAAGGCATAGACGAAACCCGCCACGAAGGCGAAAAGCGGCATCCTCGCATCGACCAGGAATTCCGCGAAAAGCCGCAGCGGATGGGGATATTCGACATTGAGCCCGGCTTCGGGTCCGGCCCCGATCACGTGATAGGCCACCAGAAGCAGGACAGCCACGACTCGCAGGGATTCGATCGGCATTCCGGCGGCAGTCGTCCTTGACGTCGAATTCGCAGTCACTGTCGCAGTCACGGAGCATCTTCCGATTTCCGCCGGATCGGGGCCGCGGTTCGCCAAGCGGCATGTTATTCGGCAAAGGCCGTCCTCTTGTCCAGCGCAAAGCTGGAGCGGGTCAAAAGCCCGGCCGGACCCGCGGCCTTTGCCCGAAAACGCAGCGGCCAAACAGGCCCTGCCCACGCCACCGGCTCGCCTTTCAGGGCGGGGGCGGCTAAGACGGATCCGGTGCAATGCAGGTGCGCAGGATGACCCCGACGGCAATCGCCTATCTGGTGCCCGAATTTCCGGGCCAGACCCATGCCTTCTTCTGGCGCGAGATCCGGGCCCTCGAAGAGGCCGGGCTGCGGGTGCGCACGGTCTCGACCCGGCGCCCCGCGCCGGGCGCCTGCCCGCATGATTTCGCGGCCGCGGCGGCCGCGCGCACCGTCTATCTGTTTCCGCCCCCGCTCGGGGCGCTGGCGCGGCTTGCCGGGCGGCCGGTCCGGACGCTGCGCGCGCTGGCCTATGTGCTGGGACTGTCGGAAACGCCCTGGCGACGGCGGCTGGCTCTTGTGGGGTTGCTCGGGTCGGCCTCGGCGCTCGGCCGGATCTGCCGGCGCGAGGGGCTTGACCATGTCCATATCCATTCCTGCGCCACCGCCGCGCATCTGGGCGCGCTGGCTGCCATTCTCGACGATTTGTCCTACAGCCTGACCCTGCATGGCGACCTGCCGGTCTACGGCACCGATCACGCCGCCAAGATGGCCCGTGCCGGTTTCGTGGCCGCGGTGACCCGGCCGCTTGCCGCCCAGATCGCGGCGGTCAGCCCCGGCACCCCGGCCCCGGTGATCTGGATGGGCGTCGATACCGACCGCTTCCATCCGCCCGCATCCGCCCGGCCCGGGGACGCGGCGCTCGAGGTGGTGACGGTGGCGCGGCTCAACCATACCAAGGGCCATGTCCATCTGCTGAATGCGATGGCCCGGCTCAAGGCCGAGGGCGTGGCGATCCGCTATCGCATGGCCGGGGAGGGGCCCGAGCGGGCCGCGATCGAGGCCCATGTCGCGCGGCTCGGGCTGCAGGACGAGGCCCGGTTCCTTGGCCCGCTTTCCGAAGCCGAGGTGATCGAGCTTCTGCATTCGGCCGATGTGCTGGCGCTGACCTCCTTCGGGGCGGGCGAGGCCGCGCCGGTCACGGTGATGGAGGCGATGGCGGCCGGGTTGCCCACGGTGGTCTCGGCAATCGGCGGCACGCCCGACATGATCGAGGACGGGGTCGACGGGCTTCTGGTGCCGCAGCGAGACGAGACCGCGATTGCCGCGGCGCTTGGCCGCCTCGCCGCCGACCCGGACCTGCGCGCCCGGATCGGGGCGGCGGCCCGGCAGACGGCGCTCGCGCGGTTCGACTATCGCGCCCAGGCGAAGGCGCTGCTGGAGGCGCTGAGGGCGGCGCGCTAGCCCTCTTCGGCCAGCCGGGCGAGGAAGGCGCCGTAGCGGGTCTTGCCGAAGAAGGCGGCATGGGCCAGCAGCGCCGCGCGGTCGATCCAGCCCTGACGATAGGCGATCTCTTCCGGCGCGCTGATCTGCAGCCCCTGCCGGTCCTGCAGGGTGCGCACGAAATTGCCCGCATCGAGCAGGCTCGCATGGGTGCCGGTGTCGAGCCAGGCATAGCCCCGGCCCATTTTCTCGACCGTGAGGCTGCCTTCGGCGAGATAGGTTTCCAGAAGCGAGGTGATTTCCAGCTCGCCCCGGGCCGAGGGCGCGATCCGGCGCGCGCGCCGGGGCGCGCTGCCGTCGAGGAAGTAAAGCCCCGTCACCGCATAGTCCGAGGCCGGACGGTCGGGCTTTTCCACGATCTCGACGGCCCTGGTGCCGCTGGCATCGAAGCTGACCACGCCATAGCGTTCGGGATCGGCCACCTGATAGCCGAAGACCGTGCCGCCTTCGGGGCGGGCATCGGCCCGGGCCAGGATCTCGGGCAGGCCATGGCCGAAGAAGATGTTGTCGCCCAGCACCATCGCCGAGGGCGCGCCACTCAGGAACTCTTCGGCCAGCAGATAGGCCTGGGCCAGCCCGTCGGGCGAGGGCTGGGTGATCCAGGTGAGGCTGAGCCCCCATTTCGACCCGTCGCCCATCAGCCGCTGGAACTGGGCCTGGTCCTCGGGGGTGGTGATCACCGCGATCTCGCGGATGCCCGCCAGCATCAGCACACTGAGCGGATAATAGATCATCGGCTTGTCATAAAGCGGCAGCAGCTGCTTCGAGACGCCCATGGTGATCGGGTAAAGCCGGGTGCCCGAGCCCCCCGCCAGAATGATGCCCTTGCGGTTGCTCATGCCTTCGCTGCCTCGAGATCGGAAAGGACCTGGGTCAGGCTCTGGCGCCAGTCGGGCCGGGGAAGGCCGAAGACGACCTCGGTGCCGGTGCAGTCGAGGCGGGAATTTGCGGGCCGCTTCGCCGGTGTCGGATAGGCGCTGGAAGGGATATCCTCGACCTCTGTCGACAGCCCCGCCTGGCGGAAGATCTCGCGGGCGAAATCGGCCCAGGAGACATCCGGGGCGCCCGCGAAATGAAAGGTGCCGCGATGTTCGGGCGTCTCCTGCAGATGCGCCGCGATCCTCAGGCAGGCTTCGGCGATATCGCCCGCCGCGGTCGGCCCGCCCACCTGATCGGCCACGATCTTCAGCTGCGCGCGGTCGGCCCCCAGCCTCAGCATGGTCTTGACGAAATTCGATCCATGCGCCGAGAACACCCAGGAGGTGCGCAGGATGACGAACGCCCTCCCGGCCTCGCGCACGGCCTCCTCGCCCAGAAGCTTGCTGCGGCCATAGGCGCCCAGGGGGCCGGTCGCGGCATCGATTTCGCGGGGCGTATCGCCCGCGCCGTCGAAGACATAGTCGGAGGAAAGATGGACGAAGGGGATGCCCGCCTTGGCGCAGGCCCAGGCCATCGCCGCGGGGGCGGCCGCGTTGATCTTGGTGGCCAGGTCCTCTTCCTCTTCCGCGCGGTCGACGGCGGTATAGGCGGCGGCATTGATCACCGCCTCGGCGCCGCTGGCGGCGATGGCCGCGGCACAGGCCCGGGGATCGGTCAGATCCGCCTCGGCGCGCGAGAGAAACCGTGCCCCGGGCGCCCGGGCGCGCAATTCGCGGGCCACCTGCCCGGTCGATCCGAAAACAAGAAGGCTCATGCGCCCAACCTCCGTCCGACCCCGTCGCGGTTCAGCAGCGGCCGCCACCAGGCCTCGTTGTCGAGATACCAGCGCACGGTGCGGCGCAGCCCCTCTTCCAGTGTGACCGAGGGCCGCCAGCCCAGCTCCTCGCGGATGCGCGCGGGGTCGATCGCATAGCGCAGATCGTGGCCGGGCCGGTCGGCGACAAAGGAAATCAGGCTGGAATAGGGTCTGTTTGCGGGCTGCATCTCGTCGAGCAGGGCGCAGATCATGCGCACCAGGTCGATATTGCGGGCCTCGTTCTCGCCGCCGATATTGTAGGACCGTCCGACCCGGCCCTTCTGCATCACCAGCAGCAGCGCCGCCGCGTGATCCTCGACATAGAGCCAGTCGCGCACGTTCTGGCCCGCGCCATAGACCGGGATCGGCTTGCCCGCCAGCGCGTTGAGGATCACCACCGGGATCAGCTTTTCGGGGAAGTGGTAGGGGCCGTAATTGTTCGAGCAATTGGTCAGCAGAACCGGCAGCCCGTAGGTTTCGTGCCAGGCCCGGACCAGATGGTCGGACGAGGCTTTCGAGGCGGAATAGGGGCTGCGCGGATCGTAGGGCGTGGTTTCGGTGAACTTGCCCTCGGGCCCCAGCGACCCGAAGACCTCATCGGTCGAGATGTGATGAAAGCGGAAGCTTTCGGGGCGGCCCTTGTCCTGCCAGTAGCCGCGCGCCGCCTGCAGCAGCGCATAGGTTCCAAGCACGTTGGTCTCGATGAAAGCGCCGGGGCCGTCGATCGACCGGTCGACATGGGATTCCGCGGCCAGATGCATCACCGCATCGGGGGCATGTTCGGCGAAAACAGTCTCTAACACGGCCTGATCGCGGATATCCGCCTTGACGAAGGCATAGCCGGGATGATCGGCGACCAGGGCCAGGTTTTCGAGGCAGGCGGCATAGGTCAGCGCATCGAGATTGACGACCTCATGGCCGTCGGCCAGCGCCTGGCGCACGACGGCCGAGCCGATGAACCCGGCGCCCCCGGTGACGAGAAGCTTCATGATCGGGTCCAGGTGAAGGGGCTGTCGAACGCCGCCAGGGGCGGCGCGGCACTGTCCTTGGTGCTGAGCACCGGCGCGTCCGACAGCGGCCAGTCGATGCCGCAACTGTCCCAGCGCACCGCCCCGTCCGATTGCGGGGCGTAATAGTCCGAGCATTTGTAGACGATCTCGGTCTCGTCGGTCAGGGTGACGAAGCCGTGCAGGAACCCTTCGGGGATCAGGAGTTGTCGGCCGTTCTCGAAGCTGAGCTCGACCCCGACCCAGCGGCCGTAGCTGGGCGAGCCCTTGCGGATGTCGACCGCCACATCGAACAGCGCGCCGCGCCCGCAGCGCACCAGCTTGGCCTGGGCATCGGGCGGGGCCTGGAAATGCAGCCCGCGCAGGGTGTTGCGGGCCTGCGAGAAGGAATGGTTGTCCTGGACGAACTCGATCTCGATCCCGTGATCGGCCAGACGCGCCCGGTTCCAGGTTTCGCAGAAGAAGCCGCGCGCATCGCCGTGGCGGGCGGGTGTCAGGATCAGGACACCGGGCAGGGCCGTCTGCTCGATCTGCATGGGCGAATTCCGTCCTCGAACGTCTGCCCCGGTATCGGCCAGCCCTGCCCGGATTGCAACCGGTTTGACCCGGCCTGCCGGGACGTCCGTCAGGGTTCTGTCAGAGGCCGAACGGCTGGCCAAAACGCGCCGGTACTGCTAGGAAAGAGACGTTTTTTCGCGGTGCGGCATGCACGGTCTTTGGCGTCTTTGAGGTATTTGAAGGGGAAGGTGTACATGCAGCAGGCCGTACGGGAGCAGACCGTTCTGGTGGTCGATCTGGATGGTACGCTGATCCGGTCCGACATGCTGTACGAAAGCCTCTGGGCCGCCTGCCGGGCGGACTGGACGGCCGGGCTGGCGGTCGCGGCCGCCCTGCCCCGCGGCCGGGCCGCGGTCAAGCGCCTGCTGGCCGGGCGTGCCATGCCCGATCCGGCCTCGCTGCCCTATGACGAGGCCGTGCTCGAGCGGGTGCGGGCCTGGCGCGCGGCGGGCGGGCGCACCGTGCTGGTCACCGCCACCGATCAGGGGCCGGCCGAGAAGATCGCCGCCCATCTGGGGCTGTTCGACGAGGTACATGGCTCGGACGGCACGACAAATCTCAAGGGTCCCGAAAAGGCCGCCTTCCTGACCCGGCGCTTCGGCGCGGGCCGCTACGCCTATATCGGCGACAGCCCGGCCGATCTGGCGGTCTGGCGCGAGGCCGCCCGCGCGATCACCGTCAACGCGCCCGAGACGCTGCGGCGGCAGGTCGAGGCGCTCGGGGTCGAAACCGAACATCTGGGCGGCGCGGCGCGGCCGCTTGGCCCCTATCTGCGGGCGCTGCGTCCGCACCAATGGCTGAAGAACATCCTGGTCTTCCTGCCGATGGTGGCTGGCCATCAGCTGCAGGCGGGCGTGCTGCTGCAAGGCCTGATGGCCTTCGTCGCCTTCAGCCTGGTCGCCTCGAGCGTCTATGTCGTCAACGACCTGCTCGACCTCGCCGCCGACCGCGCCCATCCGCGCAAGCGCAACCGTCCGCTGGCCAGCGGCGCGCTGCCGATCGCCCATGGCACGGCGATGGCGCCCGCGCTGCTGGGGCTGGGCTTTCTGATCGCAGCCGCGCTGGGGCCGGCCTTTCTGGGGGTCATGGCGGTCTATTACCTGCTGACCACGGTCTATTCCTTCGACCTCAAGCGCCGCCTGATCGTCGATATCTGCGCACTGGCCTGCCTTTATACCCTGCGCATCGTCGCCGGGGCCGCCGCGACCGGGATCGTGCTGTCGGTCTGGCTGCTGGCCTTCGCGATCTTCTTCTTCTTCGCGCTGGCAGCGGTGAAGCGGCAGGCGGAACTGGTCGACATCGCGGCCCGCGGCGCGCTTGGCGCCTCGGGGCGGGGCTATCAGGTGGGCGATCTTGCCGTGGTGTCGCAGATGGCCGTGGCCTCGGGCTATGTCTCGGTGCTGGTCATGGCGCTTTATGTGAACTCGCCCGCAGTCAGCAAGCTTTACTCCTTTCCCGCCGCGCTTTGGGGGATCTGCCTCATATTGTTGTACTGGATCAGCCGGATGATCATGACCACCCATCGCGGGAACATGCATGACGATCCGGTGGTCTATGCCGCAAAGGACCGGGTCAGCCAGATCTGCGGGCTCTTGATCTTCGGTCTCGCGCTGGTCGCGACCGTGGTCTGAGCATGGCGCCGGAGTTCGCCGCCTCCCCCGCCAAGGATCGGGCCGTCGAGGTCCTGACGGTCGTGCTGTTCACCCTTGCCGCGGCGGCGGTCCAGCTGGCCCTGATCGGCAATAACAGCTTCACCGGGGACGAGCAGGTGACGCTGCTGTTCCTGCGGGCCGACTGGTCCGAGCTTTGGGGCCGGCTCTGGGGTGCCGATACTCACCGCCCCTATTACTACATGCTGCTGAAAGCCTGGTCCGAGGTCTTCGGCGAAAGCCGTTTCGCGCTGCGCTCGCTGGGCGCGCTGCTGCATGCGGCGAGCCTGCCCTTCGTCTGGGTCCTCGCGCGGCGGCTTGGCGGACGGCGGGCGGCGGTCTGGGCGCTGGCCTTTTCGGTGCTGTCGCCGCTGGCGATCTTTTATGGCCGCGACATCCGCAATTACCCGCTGGTGACGTTCTCGATCTTCGGCTCTCTGGCCGCGCTGTCGGCGCTGGCCGCGGCCGAGCGCGCCGGGGCCGCGGCCCTTCCGGCCCGGCGCCGAATGCTGCTTTGGGCGGGGGTGACGCTGGGCGCGGCCTCGGCCTTCTATGCGCATTCGATCTCGGTGCTTTATCCGATCCTGGTCTGTCTCTGGGCGCTGGGGTCTGCCGGGACGGGCCTCGTCTCCTGGCGCTTCGTCGGGCAGCTGGTGCTGGCCGGGCTGGCGCTGGCGCTGATCTCGGTGCCCGCGGTGCTGCCGATGCTGCACCATGCCGAAACGACGCTGAAGGAGTTCTGGATCCCGCTAACGACCCCCGGTCGGCTGGTCTCGCAGATGCGCGACGCCTATCCCTACCCCGCCCCGCTTCTGCCGGTGGTGCTGGGGCTGCTGGGGCTCGGGCTCTGGCGGCTTCGGGGCAGCGGGGCGGCGGGGCTTCTGATCCCGGCGATGGTGATCGGCCAGCCGGTCGCGCTGGCGCTGCTGGGGCTGGTCGAGCCGGTCTTCATCACCCGCGCCATGGTCTGGCCCGCGATGCTGTCCAGCGTCCTTCTGGGACTGGGGCTTGCCGGGCTGCCGGGGCAGCGGCTCCGGCTCGGGGTCGCGGCGCTGGTGCTGCTGGCCCAGGCGCTGGTCGCGCGCCTCGATTACGTGCCCCATTACCAGCCCTCCGAGCCCGAACGGCTGGCTGTCTTCTTCGACCGCATCGACCCGGCCGAAACCGACCTGATCCTCGGCCGGCAGAATGTCGAACACACGCTGCGCTGGGACTATCCCGCCCTCTTCGACGGGCCCGTCTTCGCCTTCAACAAGGGCGACGAGAAGATCATCTACGACGCGGCCAACCGCTCTGTCCGGATGCTGCGGGCCGAGGCCGACGCGCTGCCGCTGACCCGGCCCTATTTCCTGATCGTGCGCCAGATCCGCCCGCCCGCCCCTCCGGGCGACGAGGTCACCCCGGCGCTGGCCCGGATCGCCGCCCGCGGTCGGCTCGTCGCGCAGGCGGAAGGACGGTGGTGGACGGCCGAGCTTTACAAGCGGACCGATCCCCCCTGAGTCGATCCGCCGGACGCCCCACCAGAATCGGCACGCCCCCTGCCTGCCCCGGGATGTGATCAATATCACGGGAATGCCTGTTTTGTTCTCTCTTGTGAAACGGCTGCCCGATTTTGGCAAAATTATGGACGGGCTGAGGCGCCAGGACGGCCGAAACGGGGCGCTGAGGCCCGGATTGCGGCAGAAGCGCTTCCTTTCGGAGGGGAAAGTTGTTAGAGTGACTACAACTGGGATGATTTCACCCAGGGATTTAATTTAACTTTACCGATATCTCTTCAGGGGAGTAGGGGGAATATGCGTATCCTGAAAACACTTGCGGCCTCGGCCGCCTTGGCGCTGTCTGCGGGCGCTCTGCACGCGGCAACCCTGTCCTTCGCCGGTGGGACCGGTTACGGTGCCGCTTTCAACGGCGGTGTCGGCAACTACGACAACACCTGCGAAGACGGCAATACCAGCTGCTACAATCCGAGCGGCGCGGCTGCCACTCTGACCGAAGATCTGACGGCCTTCGATGCCGCCAATCCCGGTCCGGGCCTTCTGGTCAACACGGCGGCGCGGCTGACCGTGACCTTCCTCGGCAAGGAGGCCTCTGCCCTCAGCTACGCCTTCTCGCTTGGGGCTGGCAACGAGGTCACCAACAAGGACGCGCTCGGCACCAGCTACTCGGTGGACGTCGAGGCCGGTGCGCTGGACTTCTCCTTCGCCTCGCTGGCCAGCGGCGGCACTCTGGCGTCGAATGACGGCACCTTCGTGCAAACCGCCGCGCTCGCCTTCAGCAAGATCTACAACGGCAACACGGTCTACGCCTATTTCGACGATAGCGGCGCTGCCGATGACCGCGATTTCGACGACATGGTCGTCAAGATCGAGATCGCGCCGATTCCGCTTCCGGCCGGCGTGCTGCTGCTGGGGACCGCCCTCGGCGGTCTGGGTCTGGCCCGTCGCCGCAAGGCCGCGAAAGCCTGATCGCGATCCTGCGAGACAGATCCTGAAGTCTGGCGGCCCTCTCGGCCGCCAGTTTCGTTTTTGCCTCTCTTCTGCGAAGGCCCTGCCGAAGAGGATACAGGATTACAGCACGCGCCGGGCAGGCGGCCAGAGGCGCAGCCCAGCCACGACAGCCGCCGATGCCGCGAAGGCCGCAAGGCCGAACCCGCAGGGCACCGTCCCCAGGGCAGGCGTCAGCTTCCAGAGCAGCAAGAAGACTGCGGGGTGAATCAGGTAGATCCCGAATGCCAGATCCCCGGCCCAGGCCAGACCCGGCCGGATCCGTCCCCGCCACAGGATCGCGATCAGGCAGAACGGCGCGGCCACCAGCGTCTGCAGGGCCCCGTCGACGAACCCGAAGGCCACTCCAACTCCGGCAACCGCCATCGTGGTCAGAAGAATGGCGCTCACCCTCCGCTGGCCTGCGGTGGATCGAGGCCAGGAACCCTGCGCTCACCATGGGAAGGGAAACCAGCCATTGCCCTGTCGGAGCTGGCAGGCTCAGGCGCTGGTTGAGCACAAAACCCGCACCAAGGATCAGGATCAGACCGATCAGATTGGGCCAAAGACGCGATGGCCAGATCGGGCGCAGTACGCCGAAGACAAGCCCGCAGACAAATGCGAAGGGCAGGAACCACAGATGGATCGCCGGTCCGATGGCCAGCGAGAACGGCTCGAGCGGCGCGCCGGGGGTCCAGGCCGTCCCGCGATAGAGGCCGAGGATATAGTAGACCCCACACCAGGTCAGCCAGGGCAGAAGCAACCGCCGGGCCCGCGTCCGCAGAAGCACAGCCCATGGCTGTGGTCGGCCGGGCGCATAGCCGAGAAAGAACACGAAAACGAACATTCCCGCGTACCAGACATCTCGTCCCGGAACACCGGCATGGAACAGAACGACCCCCAGCGCCGCGAGCAGCTTGATCCCGTCATAGATGACGAGACGCCCCTGATCGGCCGGCGACGGGGTCGCCTCTTTCCTCGCCCTGCCCGGACTGGCGGAGCCTCGGGTCTCCTGGTGATCAAACCCCATGATCGCTGCTTTCCTCCGGAAACTCCAAGACCTTTGGTTTGCCGCTTCACGACAAGACCGGCCGCAGTTTTATGCTGCGGCCGGTGGGGTTGTCCTTTGGAAAGTGACCGCGCGGGAGGTCCGCGGGGTCTTTATGCCTTTACCAGTCGAGGATCGAGGCGGAGGCGTCGGCGAGATGCGCGGCGATGGGGTCGCCGAGCGCGGTGCCGTAATCGGCCT
>NZ_QNVX01000082.1:0-330 GCF_003314725.1 Rhodovulum sp. BSW8 | reverse complement strand
GCGCATCAGGCGGTCGCCGAGGCCGCGGTGGTGGGCTACCCGCACGAAATCAAGGGTCAGGGCATCTACGCCTATGTGACGCTGATGAACGGGGTCGAGGCGACGGAAGAGCTTCGCAAGGAGCTGGAGAAATGGGTCCGCACCGAGATCGGCCCGATCGCCAAGCCCGACATCATCCAGTGGGCCCCGGGCCTGCCCAAGACCCGCTCGGGCAAGATCATGCGCCGCATCCTTCGCAAGATCGCCGAGAACGATTTCGGCTCCCTCGGAGACATCTCGACGCTCGCCGACCCTTCGGTCGTCGACGAGCTCATCAATAACAGGATGAAC
>NZ_QNVX01000015.1:0-1550 GCF_003314725.1 Rhodovulum sp. BSW8 | reverse complement strand
CTCCCGCCGGGTCCCGGATCGACACTGCCCGTGTCGCCGCCAGTATTGCCACCGGTCTCGCCACTGTCCTGGCCGCCATTCTCGCCGCCGGTATCGCCACTGTCCGTGCCGCCGTCGGACCCGCCATCGGACCCGGACCCCTGGTCCGGCGTCTCCTCGACAGGATCGACGACAACAGGACCCTCGTCCGGGCTCTCGGCCGGGCTCCCGCCATCGGGCGCCGACCCCACATCCGGCGCCGAACCCACATCGCCCTTCACAAGCGTCAAGGGATCGATCCCGACCAAAGCCGCAAACTTCAGAAGAACAGGGCTCAGGCTTGCGATCGCATCGGCCTGGGCCGCGTCGGTTTCGGCCGCAGGCTCTTCGGTGACGGGCGCCGCGTCAGTCTCCCCTGCACCGGTTTCGGGCTCGTCCGTTCCCGCGCCCGAGGCCGGGGGTTCGGTCCCGACATCGGTCTCTTCGGGCTCCGAAGTCTCGGACGGGGCGCCTGAGGTCTGATCGCCGCCCTCCTGCGCCGCGGTATCGCCGGTCGACCCGTCCGCTCCCGAGGTCTGATCATCAGGCGTGACGGTGTCGATCGGATCGATCTTCGGGTCAGTTGCGGGGGGGGTCGTGACCGGTGTGGAGCTTCCGGTCTTCGCGCCGGCGATCAGAAGCCTGAATTTTTCGAGAACAGTCATGTGTCACCTTCACCAAAACAAGATTTGGGAGGGACACTGCGTGTCGGTGGTTAATGATTGCCTGTCGAAACCTCTCCAAAACCGAAATGGAGATGCGCGTTTTCAATCGAGTTTTTTTATTTTACTGCATTTCATTTACTAGAAAAACGAATACCCCCAACAACTTCCCGGCAATCCCGAAACGTTCCGTGAAAATCCCAAGAACTCTTTCCGAGGCGTGGACAATCTGCCCGTTTTCGGCCTGATTTCCCGGTTGACCTCTTGGATATTCGCTGCGCTGCGCAAAGGGCGCCTCGTGCCCCTGATCCAGCCGGACATGGCCGAAAAGTGGACAAATCCGGCCCGGACCCCTCTCGTTCTTCTCGTCAGAGAGCCGAATCCCGGTTCGCCAACGGTTCGCCGGAGCGTCTTTTCGATCCGCAGAATCACTCCTCGGACCGAAGGGCGAAGGACGGCCTTGCCGGGGCCGTCCAGAGAAGAGAGGCGGGACCGCAGGGGCCATTCCGTTCAATCCCGCTTTGTCCACAATTGTATCCCGAACTCTTTCCGAAAGGAAAATGGAAAGGGAACAGAAAGCCACCCAGACGCACCGGCGCCGTCTATTTTCGTTATGGATTTCGAAATCTTTAAAATCTGAAGCTGGGTATCGTTACCCTGCCGTTAACTGTCGCCCCCCTGATCGGGCCGCCCGGGCGCCCTGTGGGTGGTCCATTTCAGTGCGCCGCCGGCCGCAGTTTTATGCTGCGGCCGGCGGGCTTGTTCTTTGGACGGTGCGGCGGTGAGGCCTTCACCAGTCGAGGATCGAGGCGGAGGCGTCGGCGAGATGCGCGGCGATGGGGTCGCCGAGCGCGGTGCCGTAATCGGCCT
>NZ_QNVX01000081.1:0-209 GCF_003314725.1 Rhodovulum sp. BSW8 | reverse complement strand
CCCACCGACTGTTCCTGCGCACCGGTCGCGATGTCGCCGATCAGCACCGCGATGTTGCCGACACGCTCGACGATGTCGGTCAGCGCCTCGCCGGTGCGGTTGACCAGCGCGACACCGGATTCGACCTGATCGGAACTGGACGAAATCAGCGTCTTGATCTCTTTCGCGGCCTCGGAGGACCGCTGCGCCAGCGCCCGTACCTCTGACGC
>NZ_QNVX01000014.1:0-195260 GCF_003314725.1 Rhodovulum sp. BSW8 | reverse complement strand
CCGCCGCGCCGCGCGTCGTGCCGGTGCGGCCGCTCGCCCCCGGGGCCGGCCCGCGCCGCCTGGTGGCCGAGCGCCGGGGCGTGGCGCTCGACGGTCTGGTCTGGGCCGGACTGCCCGACCGCCCGCTGCAGCCGACCGAGGTCGAGATCGAGGCGGTGGCCTCGGGGCTCAACTTCCGCGATGTGATGTGGGCCCAGGGCGTGCTGCCCCCCGAGGCGCTGGAGGCCGGGTTCTCGGGCCCCTGCCTTGGCATGGAATGCGCGGGCGTGGTGACCCGCGCGGGTGCCCGGGCCGGGCTGGCCCCCGGCGACCGGGTCATCGCGATGGCGCCCCATGCGATGGCCAACCGCGTGATCACCCGGGCCGAGGCGGTGATGCCGCTGCCCGAAACCGTCGATCTGGAAACCGCCGCCGGGCTGCCGGTGGTCTTCGTCACCGCCGATTACGCCCTGACCGAGGTGGCCCGGCTTGCCCCCGGCGAAACGGTTCTGGTGCATGGCGGCGCGGGCGGCGTCGGCCTTGCCGCGTTGCAGGTCGCCCGTAGGCTGGGCGCGCGGGTCTTCGCCACGGCAGGCAGCCCCGCCAAGCGGCGGCTGGTGACGGCGATGGGCGCCGAGGCCGTGTTCGACAGCCGCAGCCCCGGTTTCGAGGACGCGGTGATGGCCGCGACCGGCGGGCGCGGGGTCGATGTGGTGCTGAATTCGCTGGCGGGCGAGGCGATGGAACGTTCGCTGGCCTGCCTCGTGCCCTTCGGCCGCTTCGTCGAACTGGGCAAGCGCGATCTTTACGAAAACAACGTCATCGCGCTGCATGCCATGCGCAACAATATCGCCTTTCACGCCGTCGATGCCGACCAGCTGCTGCTGCACCGGCCCGATGCGGCGCGACGCACGCTTGAACGCCTGCGCGAGGCCTTCGCCGAGGGGGTCTATCAGCCGCTTCCGGTCACCGCCTTCCCGGCCGAGGATGTGGCAGAGGCGATCCGCACGATGCAGCGCGCGGCCCATGTCGGCAAGATCGTCCTGACCGCGCCGAAAGAGCGCGGAACCGCCCGGCCCGCGGCGGCCCCGATCCGGGGCGGCTGGCTGGTGGTGGGCGGCACCCGGGGCTTCGGGCTTGCCACCGCGCGCTGGCTGGCGGCGCAGGGGGCCGAACATCTCTGGCTGATGAGCCGGAGCGGCACGGTCGCGCCCGGCACGCTCGACGGGCTCGGCACAGCGGCCGAGGCGCTGACCTGTGACGTGGCCGATGCCGCCGCGCTCGACGCCGCGCTGACGCAGATCCGTGCCTCGGAGGTGCCGCTGCGCGGGGTGGTCCATGCCGCCGCGATCTTCGACGACGCGCTGGTGGCCGATCTCGACGAGACGCGGCTTTCGGCGGTTCTGAGGCCGAAGCTCGTCGGCGGGCAGACGCTCGACCGGCTGACGCGGACCGATGCGCTCGATCATTTCTGGGTCTTCAGTTCCATTGCGGCGCGCTTCGGCAACCCCGCTCAGGCGCCCTATGTGGCCGCCAACCGGGGGCTCGAAGGCCTGGCCCGGGCGCGGCGCGAGGCCGGTCTGCCGGGGCTTGCCATCGCCTGGGGGCCGATTGCCGATGCGGGCTATCTGGCCCGCGAAACCGGTCTGCGCGAGGCGCTGGCCAAGCGGCTTCCGCCGATGACGACAGAGGCCGCACTGGACCGGCTGGGTCGGGCTCTGGCCGCCGGGGCCTGCGGTCCGACCCTGACCGTCGCGCCGATGGACTGGTCGCGGATGGCCGGCACGCTGCCGGTGCTGGGCACGCCGCTGTTCGACCTGATCGACATCCGCGCCAGCGCCACCGGGCCCGGCACGTTCGACCTGGCCGCGCTGTTGCAGACCAAGGGACCGCAGGAGGCGCGCAAGCTCCTGACCCGGCTTCTTGTCGAGGAGGCGGCGCAGCTGATGCGCGCGGCGCCCGGCGATATCGACCCGCGCCAGCCGCTGGAGCTGATGGGCTTCGACAGCCTGATGGCGATCAATCTGAGGATGGCCGTCGAGGAACGGCTGGGCGTGACCGTGCCGGTCATGTCGATCGACGAGGGGCTGACGCTTGCCGGGCTCGTCAACCGGATCATCGAGGCCAGCGGCACCTCCGAGGCCGACGCCGGGGACGCCATGGTCGAGGAAATGGCCCGCCGCCATCTGGCCGACGGGACGCTCGACAGGGGCCAGCTCGACGAGATCCGCCAACGCGCCCAGGGCAGTTCGGGAGGCCGCTGAGATGACAGGCACACGCGACACGCTGAACCGTCTGCGCGCGCTTCATGCGGGAACGCCGCGCGCGGTCGCCGCGCCAACGGCGGCCAAGGCCGGGCCGGGCCGGGCCGATTTCACCACCCATCCGGGCTATCGTCAGGTCGCGGTGGCCCGCAGCGCGGCCGCCGCGCTCGATGTCGAAAACCCGTTCTTCCGCGAGACCGAAGCCGTCGACGGCACCCAAGTCCGCATCGGCGAGCGCTGGGTCGAGAATTTCTCGGGCTACGATTATCTTTCGATCAACGGCGATCCCAGACTCGCGGCAGCAGTCGGCGCGGCGGTGGCCGAATTCGGGGTCTCGGCCCGGGCCTCGCGGCTGGTCGGCGGCGATCTCAGCCTGCACCGGCGGCTGGAAACCGGGCTGGCCCGGTTTCTAGGCTCCGAGGCGGCGCTGGCGACGGTCTCGGGCCATGCCACCAACCTGGCTGCGATCCGCACCCTGACCGGCCCGGGCGATGTGGTCCTGGTCGACAGCTTTGCCCATAACTCGGTCTTCGAGGGGCTGCGCGCCTCGGGCGCCGATCATGTTTCCCTGCCCCATAACGACTGTGCCTGGCTGGAGGACTGGCTGTCGCGCAACCGCGAGCGCTATGACCGCGTGCTGATCGTGGTCGAGGGGCTCTACTCGATGGATGGCGACATTCCCGACCTGGCCGCGCTGGTCCGGATCAAGGACCGGTTCGAGGCCTGGCTGATGGTCGACGAGGCGCATTCGGTGGGCGTTCTGGGCGCCACGGGACGCGGCCTCTGCGAAGAGGCCGGGATCGCGCCCGGGCGGGTCGATCTGCTGATGGGCACGCTGTCGAAGACCTTCTGTTCCTGCGGCGGGTTCCTCGCCGGGTCGGAAGCCGCGATCGAGATCCTGCGCCATTCCGCGCCGGGCTTCGTCTATTCGGTGGGGTTGTCGGTGCCCAACACCGCCGCGGCGCTGACCGCGCTCGAGATCCTCGAGGCCGAACCCGAACGGGTGGCTCGGCTGAAGGCCCGCTCGGCACGGTTTCTGGCGGCATCCGAAGCGGAGGGGCTCGATTGCGGGCTCGGCCGGGGCTTTGCGGTGGCGCCGCTGATCGTCGGCGACAGCCTGAAGGCGACGCTGGCCTCGAACCGGGTCTTCGAGGACGGGTTCCAGGCCTTTCCGATCATCGCGCCCGCAGTGCCCAACCAGAAGGCGCGGCTTCGCTTCTTCATCAATGCCGACCATTCCGAGGCCGCCATCGACGCCGCCGTGGCCTCGGCCGCGGCCCGCATCCGGGAGGTCGGCGGTGCCCGCTTCTGAGCCCGGCCTAACCGCCCGCCGCCTCGTCGGAATCGGGCAGGATCTCGGCCCGGTAGCGGGCCATGATCCGGTCGGCCAGCGGCGCAGGCAGCCGTTCGCCCAGCCAGGCGCCGATAATCAGCGGCAGCGGAAAGGCGATGGTAGCCCGCCCGCGGTCAAGCCCGCGCGCCACGATCCGCGCCGCGCGCTCGGGCGGCATCAGCATCGGCGCGGGCCCTTTCTGGCGGTCGGTCATCGGCGTGTCCATGAAACCCGGAATGACGGTGGTGACCCGGACCCCGCTGCCCGCAAGGCTGCGTCTCAGCGCGGTGGCATAGGCCTGCAGCCCGGCCTTGGTGGCACTGTAGGACAAGAGATCGCCATGCGGCGCGATCGCGGCCAGCGAGCCCACGATGGCAATCCGGCCCCGGCGCCGCGCGCCCATGGCGGGCAGCAGCGCCTGCACCGCATGGATCGTCGCGGTCAGGTTGACGGCGATCACCCGTTCGGCCTGGGCCGCGGGCTCGATACCGCCGCGATTGCCGGTCTTCACCCCGGCATTGGCAATCAGCAGATCGACCGGATGGGCCGCGTCGAACGCCTGCAGGCAGCGGGTCAGCGCGGCGGTCTCGGTCAGGGCCACGGCGGCGGTCTGAACCTCGGCGCCAAGCGCGCGGGCGGCCTCGGCGGCCTCGGCCAGCCGCCCGGCGCCGCGCCCCATCAGCAGCATGTGGCGCCCCGGCGCGGCCAGTTCGGCGGCCAGCGCCCGGCCAAGCCCGCCGCTGGCCCCGGTCAGAACCACGGAACGGATCGGATCGGTCATTGCGGTCTCTCCCCGGCGATGAAGCGGGCCAGCGCCTCGGCGCCCCGCTGCGCGTCGGGCCCGTCGAAGGCGCCCGGCACATGGTAATCATGGCGCAGAAACCGGCGGAACCGGTCGGCCTCGGCCGGATCGGGCCTTTCGGGCGCGGTCCAGAAGGCGTCGAGCCCGGCGCGGGCGGTCAGCCCCGGCAGGTCGTAGACGGCGCGGCCCAGCACCTTGACCGGCACGCCCTCCAGCAGCGCCGACAGCCCGACCGTGCTGTTGATGGTGACGATGCCCGCAAGCGCGGGGAAAAGCGCCTCGACCCGCCCGCCGGGGAAGACCGCGACGCGGTCGTCGATTCCGGCCTCCCGGGCCAGCCGCTCCGCGCGCCGGTCCCAGCGCCTGAGCCCGTTATCGAGCGGGTGTTCCTTGACCGCCAGCAGCGCATCGGAGGGCGCATGGACCGCGAAAGAGGCCATGACCGCCGCCAGATCCTGCTCCTGCGTCCGTCCGGTGCCGTGGTCGCGGATCTGGAAATCGGTATCGAGCTGCAAGGGCACCAGGAAGACCGGCCCGGCATGGGCCGCGATCCGCGCCAGCGCCGCCTCGGTCTGGCGGGCACGGGCGGGCGCGCGCAGCGCCTTGAGGATCCAGCCGCGCCATTCGGCCCAGGGGCTGTCCAGCGCGTAATGCCGGTAGCGCGGATAGAAGACCGGCCCGAAAAGCACATTGGCCAGATGATAGGCCACATCGAAGGCGGCATAGCGCAGGAAGGACCCCGGCGCGGGCTCCGGCACCGGCAGATCGGGGCGTGTGTCTGTCGTGGCTGCGAACCGGGCCGGGATCGCCGAGCGGCCGCCGGTGCCCCAGGGCTCGACCGAGATCAGCCCGGGACGCAGATAGCCCTGCTCGATCACCCATGGCGTGATTCCGCCGGCAACCTTTGCCGCCGAAACAGCGTTGGCGTGATATTCACGTCCGTCGCCAAGCATCACGAGGTCCGTCAGGTTTTCGCCCCGGATGAGGTCGGCAAGGACCGCGCCGAAGCGCTCTGCCGACCCGCGATAGGCGATGTAGCGACCGCAGCCGGACGCCCAGTACAGGCGGTCGCCCGGTGCAAAGCCAACCCGCAGCACCTCTGCCCCCAAGCGGGCGCAGGCCGTTGCGACGTCACGAAAGAACGGCGACGAGGGTCCCTGCAGGAAAACGATCCTCCGGCCAGCCAGCGGAAAACGGGACAGAGACATTGACGGAGTTCCAAAGCCAGTTTGTCGCACGCAGAGGCCTTCTGCCGCACAAGCACGCGCAGGTTGTGGCACTCGATCCCGAGGCATGCAAGGGTCGCGTGTTCCTGATGCTGCAAGGCCACCCGTCCGGGTTCTGGCGCGATCTGGCCGCCGGGCTCGAGGCGGACGGCCACCGGGTGGTCAAGGTCAATTTCTGCCTCGCCGACCGGATCTTCTGGGGCCGCCGCCCGGCCATCGAGTTTCAGGGCGGGCTGAAGCGCTGGCGCCGCTTCGTCTTTCGCCTGATCGAACGCGAGGGCGTGACCGACATCCTTTATTACGCCGACCGCCTGCCCTATCACGCCATCGCGCTGGAACAGGGCCGCAGGCTGCGCCGCCGCTGCTGGGCGATCGAGTTCGGCTATCTGCGCCCCGACTGGCTGACGCTGGAGCGCGAGGGGATGGGCGCGCTCTCGACCTTTCCGAAGACCCGCAGCGAGATCGAGGCGCTGGCCGAGGGCGTCGAAACCCCCGACATGCGCAACCTCTATCCCTTCGGCTTCGGGGTCGAGGCCTTCAACGAGGTCAGTTTTGCGCTGCTGCAAAGCTTCGGGCGACCGTTCTACCCGCTGCACGTGTCCGACCGGCCGCACTGGCCGGTGATCGAATATCTCAGCTGGCTGCCCGGGCTGGTGCGCGGCCGCCACCGCGAACGTGCGGCCGTGGCCCTGACCGAACGGCTTGCCGCCTGGGGCACACCGTTCAACCTGGTCGCGATGCAGCTGGAGGTCGACTACCAGATCCGCGCCTCGTCAGATTATCCCGACCTGATCTCGTTCCTCGACGAGACCCTGCAATCCTTCGCCGCGACCGCGCCCGCGGACCGGCATCTGGTGGTCAAGCTGCATCCGCTGGACAGCGAGCTTGGGCGCTGGTTCTCGCGCATTCCGCGGCTGGCCCGGCGGCACGGCATCGCCGAGCGGGTGCATGTGATCCGCGGCGGCGATCTGGGAGCGCTGATCGGCGGCTCGCGCGGGGTGGTTCTGGTCAATTCGACGGTCGGCATCCATGCGCTGCGGATGGGCGTGCCGGTCTGCGCCATGGGCCGTGCGGTCTATGACCTGCCGGGCCTGACCCATCGCCGCGGACTCGACCGGTTCTGGACCGCGCCCGACCCGGTCGACACCGACTATTTCCAGAGCTTCCAGCGGGCGCTGTCGACGATTCAGGTCAAGGGCTCGTTCTACAACCTTGAAGGCCGTGCCGCCGCCATCGCCGAGATGCGCCGCCGCCTCGCGGTCTAGCGGGCCGCGCCGCACGCCCGAGACAATGGCCCGGGCGCGTGCGGACCTGGCCGATCGTCAGGCCCGCTTTTCCGGATGCGCCAGAGCGTAGGCAAGAAAATCGTCCTCGGACAGAGGCTTGGCGAAAAGATATCCCTGGAAGATGTTGCAGCCGATGCCGCGCAGGACTGTGGCCTGTTCGGCCGTTTCGACGCCTTCGACCACGGTGGCGATGCCCAGCGTCTCGGCGATTTCGATGATGGCGCGCACCAGATTGCGCGCGCGCATGTCGGTGGCCACCGGACGCACGATCCGCCGATCCACCTTCAGCGCCTGAGGCGCGATCTCCATCAATCCGATGATCGAGGCATGACCCGACCCGAAATCGTCGATCTCGATGTCGATCCCGGCCTCGCGGATCTGGGCGAGGTGGAAGCGGAACGCGTCGCTTTCCTCCTCGACAAGGATCGATTCCAAAAGCTCGAAGGTCACCTTGGTGCCGCTGCCGACCATCGAGCGCGCCAGCGACACCACATCCGGGTCGTGCATCCGGCCCGAACTGACATTGAAGCTGATCTTGGGCAACACCAGCCCCTGCGCCCGCCAGCGTTCCAGCGCGCCGCGCGCCTTCTGCATCATGATCCGGTCGATCTCGGCCACGATCCGCAGCTGTTCGGCCACATGCATGAAGGCATCGGGTGCCAGCAAGCCCTTTTCGGGATGGCGCCAGCGCAACAACGTCTCGGCCCCCACCAGATGCCCGTCCTCGGCCGAGACTTGCGGCTGGAAGAAGGGCACGAATTCGTCGCGCTCCAGCGCCTCGTGCAATTCGGCGCCGATCTCGCGGTCGTTGAGGATGTTCCGGTGCAGGTCGGCGGTGAAGAACTCCATCCGGTTCCGCCCGCCCTCCTTGGCGCGGTAAAGTGCGGCATCGGCGAACAGCTGCAGCTCGGCCCCCATCGCGTCGATGTCTTCGGTATGGGCAATGCCGAAGCTGGCGCCGAACCGGCAAAGCCGCCCCTCATAGGTCAACGGGCGGGCCAGCGCGACCTGCACCCGTTCGACCACCTCGCGGGCGTTTTCGGCGCTCATGCCCGGCCCGAGCAGGATCGAGAATTCGTCGCCGCCGATGCGCGCCGCGAAATCGGCGGCGCGCAGGGCCCCGCGCAGCTCTTCGGCGACCCGGATCAGCACCCGGTCGCCCGCCTCGTGGCCCAGCGTGTCATTGACGTATTTGAAATGATCCAGATCGACCCGGATCAGCACCGCATCGCGGGGCCCGTCCCCGGTGCGCGCCGCCTCGATGCGGTCGGCGAGGACCTGGTCGTAGTAGCGGCGGTTCGGCAACCCGGTCAGCCCGTCATGCAGCGCCTGGCGTTCGTTTTCGGCCCGCATCGTCTCGGCCAGCTGATGCGCCTGGCGCAGTTCCGCCTCGCGCCGCACATCGGCGGTGACGTCATGCAGCGCCCCGGCCCAGACAATGGTGCCGTCGTCCTGGCGGCGGGGGGCCGCGGCCCCCGACAGCCAGACCTGCCCGCGTTCGGGGTGACGGATCCGGAACCGCTCGCTCCAGAGGCTGAGATCGCGGGCGCTTGCATCGGTGCTGTCGGCCACCCGCTGCAGATCCACCGGATCGACCCGCTTCATGACGTTGCGGTCCCGCGCCTCGATCTCGGCCCGGGTCAGGCCCATGATGTCTTCGAATTGCGGGCTGGTATAGGGAAAGTCGCTGCTGCCATCGGGCTTGCGACGGAATTCATAGAGTCCGACCGGGGCGATCAGGGCCACCGAGCGAAGCCGTTCGTGGGCCCGGCGCACCTCTTCCGCAGCCTCGGCGGCGCGGCGCTCGACGGCCAGTTTTTCGGTGATGTCGAAGACGTTGCCGAACCAGACAACGACCCCGCCCTCGCGACGGAACGGCAGCGACGCGACCAGTACCCACCGGAAGTCGCCCTCGGGCATCCTGACCCGCAACCGCATCTCGAACGGGGTCAGCCCGCGCCGCGACTTCGAGATCGCCAGGCGCAGGTCCTGGATATGATCGGGATCGACCCGTCTGAGAAGCGCCTCTGAATCGGCCTCGATCTCGGCCCGGGTGAGGCCCATCAGCGCGGGCAGCTTGGCGCTGAAATAGGGCAGGTCGAATTGCCCGGCAGGCGTCACGCGAAAGACGAAAAGCGCGCCCGGCGCGTTGTCGGCAAGAGTGTTCAGCCGTTCCCCCGCCAGACGCGCGGCTTCGGCGGCCTCGGCGAGGCGACGTTCGTTCTCCTTGACGTGGTCGATGCTGACGAGCGCTCCGGCGATCAGGTCGGGCTGGTCGGTCGCGCTGCGGTCGACCCGGCGTGCCACCGTCCGGTACCAGTGATAACTGCCATCGGCATGTTGCAGCCGGTGTTCGTGGGTATAGCCATCCGCGCGGTAGTCCAGCAGGTCGCGCATCCCCGCGACGGCCGAGTCGCTGTCTTCGGGATGGATCAGACCGCGCCAGCAGCGGTTTTCGGGCGGGAAGGCGTCGGGCGCGTAGCCCAGAAGCCCATAGGTGCCTTCCGGTATCCAGCCTTCGCCGGTGTCGGGGCAGACGACCCAATGGGCGATGCCGCTGCACAGCGCCGAGGTGCGCAGCATCTCTTCGCGGGTCTGCGATTCGGCCCGCGCGGCCTCGGCCTCTGCCAGCGCCTCGGAAAGCCGGGCCTCGTTCTGTTTCTGGCGGTCGGTGCAGGTATGGGCCCCCGCCAGCAGCGGCGGCAGCCCCTCGGCCCGGCGGTCGATCAGCCGCGCGACCGTCCGGTACCAGTGATAGGACCCGTCCTTGTGGCGGATGCGGTGATCGTAATCGTAAACCTCGGCCTCGCCCCGGATCACCGCGTCCATCGCGGTGGCGGTCGCCGGAAGGTCGTCGGGATGGATCAGGTCGCGCCAGCCCGCGTCGTCGGGCACGAAATCGCCCGGCTCGTAGCCCAGTTGCCGGAAGCCCTCGGCGGTCATCCAGGCCTCGCCGCGCTCGGCGCAGATCGACCAGGCGCCCATGTTGCCGCAGATCGCGGCGGTGCGCAGCATCTGTTCGCTGGCCCGGGCCTCCTTCCGGGCGATCTCGGCGGCAGCAAGCGCCTCGGCCAGCCGCGCCTCGTTGGCCTTGCTTGCCGTGATCTCGGTCAGGGTGCCGCAGACCATGTCGGGCAGGCCGGACCCCGCGCCGTCCAGCCAGCGCGCCTTGGACGCGACCCAGCACCAGCCGTCATCGCCGCGGCGCACCCGGAACTCGGCCGAGATCGCCTCGGTCTCGCGGCGGTAAAGCGCGTCGACGAGGCCCAGCGCCTCGCGCGCGTCGTCGGGATGGATCATGTCGCGAAATTCGGCCGACCCGATCCGGTGTCCCGGCGGATAGCCCAGCATCGCCGCCAGATGCGCATCGGCCCGCACCAGGCCCAGCGCGGGGATCGCATGCCAGGGGACGACATTGCTGTATTCGGTGGAAACCCTGAGGATCGTGGCCTGAAGATGAAGCTTGCCGCGCGCCGCCTCGGCCTCGTCGCGGGCCCGCCGCGCGGCCTCGAGTGCGCGGGCCAGATCCTGTTCATGGGTCTTGCGGGCGGTGATGTCCCGGCTGATGCCGCAGACCAGCGGCGGCAGGCCGACCTCGGCCAGCGGCACCAGCCGGGCGGTCGTTTCGTGCCAGCGCCAGCTGCCATCGGCGGTGCGCAACCGTGAATCGATGTGCAGAAGCTCGCTTTCCCCCGCCAGAAGTGCCTCGAGCGCGGCGCGCGCGGCCCCCGCATCGTCGGGGTGGATCACCTCGCGGAACCCGATCCGGCTGGTGTCGATGCTGCCCGGCCGATACCCCAGCGACCGGAAACAGGCATCGCTGAGCCAGTAGGTCCCGGTGGCCGGATCGAATGTCCAGTGCCCGAACCCCGCCCCCTCGGTCGCGATCCGCATCAGGCCTTCGGTCTTGGCGGCCTCGGTGCGGGCGCGGCGCGCGTCGAAGAGGGCCTGCTGAAGCCTGGCCTCGTGGTCCTTGAAATGGGTCACATCCGACAGGCTGCCGCACAGGATCGTCCGCCGTCCCGGCGTGGCGACGATCCGGCGGGCGGTCGCCTCGACCCAGAGATAGCTGCCATCGCGATGGCGCAGGCGGCAGTCGATGCGCATGCTTTCGCTGCCGCCCCGGATCAGTTGCGCCGCCACCGCGCGCATTGCCGGGCGGTCCTCGGGATGCAGCCGCGCCCGCAGCCACGACGAGTCGAGGGCAACCTCGCCCGGCGCAAAGCCCAACAGCGCCGGGACCCCGTCCGCGACCCAGATCCGGCGCCGGGCGGGATCGAGATACCATTGCGCAAAGCCCGCCGCCTCGGCCGCGCGCTGCAAAACCTCATGGTGACGCGACATGCCTGGCGGAAGCCAGGCGGCAGCCTCGACGCCGGACCCGATCTCGCCCTGGCACGTCTCGGCGGCCCGCGGATCGGCACTGGCGCCGCAAAGCCCGACCGGTTCGGCCTGAACCAGTACGGCACCGGCGATCCCCGCAAGCCGGGTCAGCGAACAGTCGAGCAGCCGGTGGCGCCCGGTCCCGGTCAGGAACCCGCCCCGATAGCGGACCCGGGCGCGCGCCCCGTGCAAAAGCGTGGCGCGCGCGCCCTGCAGGCGCCGGGCGCAGCGCTCAGGCAGCAGCGCGCCGTCGCCCAGCCCGGCCCAGTCCGCCGATGCACGCTCAAGCAGCGTCGCGGCGGCAGCATTCGCCGCCAGAACCTTTCCATCGGACCCGGTGGCCCAGGCGGGTACGGCCAGCGCCGCCAGCAAATCGGCCAGCCGGGCACGGAGCGCCGCCGGCCCCACCGGGGCACCGGCGCGGCGCAAGGTCATGCGGGGATCGCGCTCCTTGCTCATGCGGCCTGCCACCGGCGCGGCCGGACGGGGCCGGGCCGGGCGAAGTCACCCGCTTGCGCACCGCGCGCGGTCCCGTCGGCGGTGAAATCGAGACCCGCGGCCCGAGGCCCGAGACCGACGGGATCGGCCAGCATGACGGGCTTCCCGGGGCCCCGGTCCGCCGCTTCGGCGGAGAGGCCCGCGCAGGGGAGGTTGTGCCCCCCGCAGGCCGCGCGCCGATCGCGCGGACCAACCCGGCCCCGGGGGACGAGGCTGGAAGCGGCGGGCCGATGCCCCGGCAAAGCGGCTGCAAAGGTCGAGGCGATCCTTGGACAAGCCGGACCGGGCGTTCGCCCCGCGTCGCCCCCTTTCGGCGCGGTCCGAGGCACCAGGCCGGACCGGGCCGGCGCGCAGGGGTCCGGTGCCGCGCAGCGCGGCGATCGGCCAACCGGAACGGAGCTTGGCATGGCACTCTCCAACGGCGTGACTCCGGTGCTTTCCCTTGCGTAATCCAGTCGTGCGACTCTGGCGTCGACGCCTAAATGTGCCGTTAAGCGGAACGGTGTCGTGCCGGTGTCGATCTCTGTTCAATATCAAGACTTTCGCTCAAAGACCGGTGATCTATGGTCTGGAACAGAAAAAGAACATCATGCCGCCCTCTTGGCGCCAGATCCGCTGCGGCGAACGAAACCGGCGCCACGGCGTTGTGAGACCGGGCCCGGTGCGACTCGCGGCCCGTCAAGCGCAACGACAAGCCGGGAGGTGCCCATGGCCCGAACCGAAGACTACACCCATGACGGGCTCAAAGCGCTGCGCGAGGCGCCGGTCTCGACGATCCTCGATGCGGTCGAGCAGACCGCGCAGGGCGACCGGGTGACGGTCCGCGGGCTGTTCGAGGCGCTGGGGTCGGTGTCGTTCCTGCCGCTGATGATGGCGCCCGCGCTGGCAGTGGTGTCGCCGCTGAGCGGGATCCCGGGGTTTTCCAGCCTCTGCGGTCTGGCAATCGCGCTGGTCGCCGGGCAGATGCTGATCGGCAAACGCCATCTCTGGGCGCCGGGCTGGCTGATGCGGCGCGAGATCCGGGCCGAACGGACCCGCAACGCCGTCGACTGGCTGCGCCGCCCGGCGCGCTGGCTGGAATGGGCGGCGCGGCCGCGGCTGCGGTTTCTGGTGACGCCGCCGCTGGTCAAGATGCTGCAGGCGCTGTGCCTTCTGGCGGGACTGTCGATGCCGTTTCTGGAACTGGTGCCGTTCAGCTCGTCGCTGCTGGGGGCGGCGGTGGTGACCCTGTCGGTGGCCATGCTGGCGCGCGACGGCCTGCTGGCGCTGATCGGCCTCGCACCCTTCGTCGCGGCAGGGGCCGTGATCGCGGGTGTTCTGGGCTGAAACGCCGATCCGTTTCGAGACCGGGCGGAAAACGAAAAGGCGGGCCGAAGCCCGCCTTTCGCCAATCAGTTCTGAGCCTCGCGCGCCTCTTGCGAAATCGCGCCGCCGGCCTTCTCGATATCCTGGCCTGCGCCCTCGACGGTTTCGCAGGCAGCAACCCCGAGAAGCGCAGCCGCGGACAGGCAGAAAACAACGATACGGGTCATGGAACCTCCTGTTTCAATTACGGAATGCTAACGCCTCTCATCCCGTTCGGGTTCCCTGCGATCGGCTTATTCTGCCGCTTCTTCGGTCTCGGGCTCCTCCTCTTCCTCGGCCGAGGCCGGCAGCGGCCGGAAAGTCAGATGCAACTCATAGCGGTCGGGGTCGGAATGAGCCTCGAATTCGGCATCGAGCTGCGTCGCGAAGGACGATATCAGCTGCCGCCCCATGCCCGAGCTTTCCGGATCGCCGGGCTCGGCCTTCGGTTCGGGGTCCTCGTTGCGGGAATTGACCACGCTCAGGCACACCCTGCCATCGTCAAGCGTCTGCAATGCCATGGTGATCCAGGCGGGCCCGCCCGAGGGCGGCGGCCGACAATACTTGACGGCGTTGATCGCGGCCTCGGTCGCCAGCAGCGACAGCGGCACCGACTGGTCGGGATTGACCTCGACCGGGCTGAACTGGGTGGCGATCTTGACGCTTTTGTCGGTGCCGTCGATATCGCCCACCACGACCAGCTGGCGGATGATGTCGTCAAGCAGACGGTCGGCGCGGACCATCGACAGCTTGCGCGCCATGTAGAGATAGCGGTGGATCGCGGCCAGCGCCATCACCCGGTCCTGCACCCGTTTCAGCAACCGCCGCGCCTCGGCGCTGTGGGCATTGCGGATCTGCATGTTCATGATCGAGGTGATGAGCTGGAGGTTGTTCTTGACCCGGTGATGGACCTCCTTCAGCAGGATCGTCTTCTCGGCCAGGTCCTCTTCCAGCGCCCGGTCCTGTTCCGCAAGACGCCGTGTCATGCTGCGGAAGGCTTCGGCCACCACCTCAAGCTCGTGCGGGGCATGATCGAGCCGGGCATGGGCGAAGTCCGTATGGCCGCTGGCGTAAAGCCGCATCCAGCCTTGCAGCCGCTTGATATGCCGGATCACCAGCCGGTGGACCGCGAAATAGGCCACCACGATTCCCGCCCCCCACATCAGGATCGGGAAATACAGGGCCATGGTCCGGCCCGCCGTCGGCGCCAGGCTGTTGCGCCCGGGCGCCCAGCTGCCCATCACGAAGATACGGTCGTCGATCACCGGAACCACGGCGAAATCGCGGATCTCTCCCAGCCGGTTCGTGCCGCGGAACGACTGCCGCCCCTCGGCCGCAAGCCGGTCGAGCGTGCTGTCGCGCGGCAGAACCTCTTCGAAGGACTCGGGCGTCGCGCTGTCCTCCAGCCGCCCGACGTCAGTGCCGTCCTCCCGCTTGGCCGCTTCGGCGGTCAGAAACTCGCCCTCGCGGTCGAAGACCAGCAGATCGACCTCGGCCCCGCCATCGTCCAGCGTGTAATAGGCCGCCGCATAGGGGATCGAGATCACCACAAAGCCACGCAGTTCGGAGGCCTCGTAGACCGGCACGCTGACACGGACCACCCGCGCGCCCCGCAGCGCCACGCTCAGCCGGGTGTCGACGCGCGGCTGCGGATCGCGCAGCAGGTTCAGGAAATAGGATTCGTCGAGAATCCGCCGCCGCTCGCCGGTCGAGGAACAGGTGATCTGGCCCTCGGTATCGACGAAGCCCGCGAACAGGTAGGTCGGGCTGTCCTTGACCAGACGCGCCAGCACCGAGTCGCAGGAGACCCCCCCTCCCTCGAACAGCACATTCGCCGCCGCCACGGTGCGGGCGGCGCCGAACGCTTCCTGGATCAGCGCCTGGGTCCGCGAGGCGGCGCGCTGGGTCCGGTCCATCAGTGCCACCCCGGACAGCCGCTCGGTCTCGTGCAGAACATTCGAGGTCTGAGAGACAGAGATCAGCCCCAGCGGCAGCATGGCGACCGTCAGGGCGCCGATCAGCCAGAGCGCCAAGCTCTTGGTCAGGCGACGCGCAGAGATCCGCGCCTTGAGATTTTCGGTCATGCGAGCCGCTTGGACGACAGACCCGCCAGGGTCACCGGATCGGTCATCGACAGATCGTCGGTATCGTTCAGATGCATCAGCTCGGCCAGCCGCACCCGCGCCCGGTTCACCCGGCTCTTGATGGTGCCGACGGCGCAGCCGCAGGTGGCCGCCGCCTCCTCGTAGGAAAAGCCCTCGGCCCCCACCAGGATCAGCGCCTCGCGCTGTTCGTCGGTCAGCTTGGCGAAGGCGACCTTGAAGTCCTCCATCGCCAGACGGCCGTCATGATGCGGCTTTTCCGACAGATGCGCGGCCAGCGCGCCATCCGGGTCCTCGACCTCGCGGCGTCGCTTTCGGTGCATCGAATAATAGGTGTTGCGCAGGATGGTGAACAGCCAGGCCCGCAGGTTGGTACCGACCTCGAACTTGTCGAAATTGGCCCAGGCCTTGACGATGGCGTCCTGCACCAGGTCATCGGCCGTGGCGGCGTTGCGGGTCAGGCTGAGCGCGAAGGCCCGCATCGCCGGGAGGTGGGTCACCAGTTCTTCCCTGGGATCCGACACCGCACTCACTTAGTGTCACCGTTATTTGCCTTGGCCACGTCTTCGCCATCGCCGCGCAGCTGTTCCAGCAGCTTGAGAAACCGGTCGGGGACCTGTTCCTCGACGGCTTGCGCATAGACGCGCCGCAAGTTTTCGTCGATCTGCTCTTGCATATGACCCCTACGGTCCTTCTTTGCCATTCCGGTCGGCCCGCCCTAACTTTCAGACTGCGGAACCAAACGCGCCGTCGCGACGTTCGGTTCCCATGAACAACAGTTTTTTCGAGGTCGCGCATGACGCATCCAAATCCCTCTGAAGATCTTTCCCGGGTGATCGGGGCGGAACTTCCCTATCTCAGACGCTACGCGCGGGCGCTGACCGGCAGCCAGACCAGCGGCGACGCCTATGCGATCGCGACGCTCGAGGCGATCCTTGCAGATCGCGGGATCTTCGAACAGGGCCTGCCGCCGAAGGTCGCCCTGTTCAAGGCGTTCTACGGCATCTGGTCGTCGTCTGGCGGACGGATCGGCGAGCCCGAACCTGTCTCGGGCATCGAGGCGCGGGCGCAATCGCGGCTGGCGTCCCTGACGCGCAATACTCGCGAGGCGTTGTTGCTGCATTCCATCGAGGGCTTCACCTATGACGAGGTGGGCGCCGTGATGGGTCTTCCGGGCGACGAGGCTGCCAGCCTGATCGCCATCGCGCGGGACGAGATGGCCCGCAGCATCGCCGGACGCGTGCTGGTCATCGAGGACGAGGCAATCATCGCCATCGACATCTCGGCCATCGTCAAAGGCCTGGGCCACGAGGTGACCGGCATCGGACGCACCCGGCGCGGCGCGGTCGATCTGGCGAAACAGACGCCGCCGGACCTGATCCTCGCCGACATCCAGCTGGCCGACAAATCCTCGGGTATCGACGCGGTGAACGACATCCTCGCCGAGCTGGGCGACCGGCCGGTGGTGTTCATCACCGCCTTCCCCGAACGGCTGCTGACCGGCGAGAGGCCGGAACCCGCCTTCCTGATCTCGAAACCCTATACCGAGGATCAGGTGCGGTCGGCCGTCAGCCAGGCGATGTTCTTCTCGAGCACCGAAACGCTCGGCGCCTGACCGACCTCGCGGCGGAGCACCGGGTGCATCCGCTGCGACGGTCCTGAAACAATCGACCCCGCCGGGATCTCCGACGGGGTCTTTGTCTGACGTGCCGCCCGCGCGGGCCTGCGGACGGCGTGCAGTCTTCTTCGTCTTCATCTTAGGGCATGCGGCCCCGCAGCGCCCGCGCGACCAGCGCGATGACGAAGAGAACGAGGAAGACGAAGAACAGGATCTGTGCGATCCCGGCCGAGGCCGATGCGATGCCCCCGAACCCGAAGGCGGCGGCGATCAGGGCGACGACAAGAAAAACGAGTGCCCAATACAGCATTTCAAGGCTCCTTTCATGTCCGGTTGTGCTGACCCAACGTCGCCGGGGCCGAGTGGTTCCCGGCCTGTACAGGGGGTCTCTCGCAAGCGTGATCGCGCCGCGAGCGGGCGGAACCCTGTCCGGCACGGCGGCGTTTCCTCCGCGTATGCGATACCAAGCAACCGAAAGGAGGCCGTCATGGCACAATCGGCTCAGGCACGGAACGGCAGCGCCAGCGTTCAGGATCTCGAGGTCCAGATCGAGGCGCTGAAGGGCGACATCGCCCAGATCGCCCGCACGCTGGGGGATCTGAGCGAGGCGAAGAAGAACGACATGCGCGATTCGGTCCAGCGCCGCGCCGCCGAGATCCGCGAACGCGGCGAGGCAACGGTTGCGGGCATGCAGTCCCGCGGCGCCGAGCTTGGCGAACAGGCGGCCGATGCGGTCCGCCGCCAGCCCGCCGCCGCGATGGGCATTGCGGTGGGCCTGGGCTTTCTCGTCGGGCTGATGACGGGCCGCCGCTGATGTTCTCGCTGCCTCTCGACGAGGCCGAACGCCGGGCGCGCGCCTTTTCGCACCGGCTGGCGCTCGGCACCGCGGGCAGCCTCTGCGCGGGCGTCGGCGCCGCTTTCCTGACAGGGGCGGCCTGGCTTGTGCTTAGCGCCGGTCACGGAGCGGTCTTCGCCGCCACCGTGATCGGCGCGGCCTATCTGGGGGTGGGGCTGATCTTCTGGGGCCTGAGCCTGCGCCGGAGCCCGCCTGCGCGACCCGCGGCCCCGGCCGATCCTTACACGCCCTTCGTGCACATGGCGGAAGGCTTTGCCGCCGGGCTGGAAGCCGGCCGCGCCGCGCGTGCGCCCAACGGCGATGCGCGGCACTAAGCCCGGCTGCGTTCAGGACGCGGCCGGGCCGACCCAGCGATTGGCATGGCCCATCTTGCGGCCCGCGCGGGTTTCGGTCTTGCCGTAAAGATGCAGCGCGACCTTGGGATCGGCGGCCAGATCGGGCAGGCGGTCCATGTCGTCGCCGATCAGGTTCTCCATCACGATGTCGGAATGGCGCGCCCCGTCGCCCAGCGGCCAGCCCGCAACGGCGCGGATATGCTGTTCAAACTGGTCGATGACACAGCCGTTCTGGGTCCAGTGGCCGGAATTATGCACCCGGGGCGCGATCTCGTTGACGATCAGACCGGCTTTCGTCACGAAAAGCTCGACCCCCATTACCCCCACATAATCGAGCGCGTTCAGGATGCGCCCCGCCAGCAGCACCGCATCGGTCCGCTGCGCCACGGTCAGCGGCGCGGGTACGGTCGTCGTGCGCAGGATGCCGTCGCGATGCACGTTGGCGCCCGGGTCGAAACAGGCGACCTCGCCCGAGGCGCCCCGCGCCGCGATCACCGAGATCTCGGACGAAAACTCCACGAACCCCTCGAAGATCGCGGGGGCGCCCGCCAGTTCGGCCAGCGCCGCCGGTCCGTCCTCGGGCGCCATGATGCGGGCCTGCCCCTTGCCGTCATAGCCGAAGCGGCGGGTCTTCAGGATGCCGGGCACGCCGATCTCGTCCAGCGCCTCGGCCAGATCGACCTCGTCATCGACCGCGGCGAAGGGCGCGGTCGCCAGCCCCAGCCCGTTCAGGAAGGATTTCTCGACCAGCCGGTCCTGGCTGACCGCCAGCGCTTTCCGGCCCGGGCGGATCGGCACCACGGCCTCGATCGCGTCCAGCGCGGCGGTCGGGATGTTCTCGAATTCGTAGGTGACGACATCGACCGAGGCGGCGAACCGCGCCAGCGCCCCGGTATCCTCGTAGGGCGCGGTCGTCACATGGGCCGCGACATGACCGGCGGGCGGCTCGGGCGCGGGTTCGAAGACATGACAGCGAAACCCCAGCCGAGAGGCCGCGACCGACAGCATCCGGCCAAGCTGGCCGCCGCCGAGAATGCCGATGGTGGCGCCGGGGGCAAGGGCGTCGGCGCGGGGCTCACTCATCGGCCGGAACCTCGGGGATCGAGGCCGACAGATCGGCGCGCCAGCGGTCGAGCCGCTCGGCCAGCGCCGGATCGTTCAGTGCGAGGATACCCGCGGCCATCAGCCCGGCATTGGCGGCCCCCGCCGCGCCGATGGCCATGGTCGCGACCGGAAAGCCCTTGGGCATCTGCAGGATGGAATAAAGACTGTCGACGCCCGACAGCGCCCGGGTCTGGACCGGCACGCCGATCACCGGCACCCGCGTCTTCGAGGCCATCATGCCCGGCAGATGCGCCGCCCCGCCCGCGCCCGCGACGATGACCCGCAAGCCCCGCTCGACCGCCGTCTTGCCATAGGTCCAGAGCCGGTCGGGCGTCCGGTGGGCCGAGACGATGCGGGCCTCGTAGGGCACCTCCAGCGCGTCCAGGATGTCGGCTGCCTCTTTCATCGTGGACCAGTCCGACTGGCTGCCCATGATGATGCCCACTTTCACGTCGCCCATGCGGTTCGGCCCCCTCGTCTTGCGAGCGGGCACTATAGCCGCGCCGGACGGCGACGCAATGCGGCTAGGCGATGATGTCGGGCGTCAGCTGATCCTCGATCAGCGCGATGCGGTCCTTCAGGGCCAGCTTCTGCTTTTTCAGCCGCTTTAGGGTCAGGCTGTCGCCGGTCCCCTTCTCCTGAAGCGCGTGAATCGCGTCGTCGAGATCCCGGTGCTCGCGCCGCAGGACCTCCAGTTTGACGCGCAAGACCTCGTCCGAATTCATCTCGCTGGCGATGTTCATCTGGTTCCCGGGGCTGAGTCGATGCGGTTCCTTGAAGTGTTAACATAGCGATTTAATGCCCTTGCGGGAAGCCGCCCCGGTTCCCATATCCTGGGTCGGACCGCCGCGGACGCGGGGTCCCGGAACTTCCAGGTCGCTTGTTCAAGGACTTGACCAATGACGAAACTCACCCTCGGCTCGTATCCTTTCCTTCTGGGGTTCGAGCAGCTCGAACGCCTTGTCGAGCGGACCGCCAAATCCGGAAACGAAGGCTACCCGCCCTTCAACATCGAACAGACCTCCGAAACGGGTTACCGGATCACGCTTGCCGTGGCCGGTTTTCGCGACGAGGATATCGCGATCACCGTCGAAGACCGGCAACTGGTGATCCGCGGCCGTCAGGTCGAGGACTGCGCCGAACGCGTCTTCCTGCATCGCGGCATCGCGTCCCGGCAGTTTCAGCGCAGCTTCGTGCTGGCCGACGGGGTCGAGGTGACGGGGGCGACCATGGAAAACGGTCTTCTGCATGTCGATCTGAACCGGGCGGTGCCGGACAGCGTTGTCCAGACGATCCGGATTTCCAGAGCGTGAGGTAAACGGTCATGAACGAGAAATACGATCTTCTGCCCGAAGGCGGCGAGCGCATCGTCTATGTGCGGCCGGTCAAGGTCGCCGACCTGCCCGAAGAGGTGCAGCGTCAGGCCCTGGGGCTGGACGAGCTTTACGCCGTCCACGACGTCAATGGCGGCCGCCTCGCGCTGGTGCGGGACCGCAAGCTCGCCTTTCAGCTTGCACGCCAGAACGACCTGGCGCCGGTCAACGTGCACTGACGCCGCCGCGGCCCCCGGGGGCCGCCGCGCTCAGCCGGACTGGGCGCGGAAATGCGCCGCTGCCAGATCGAACAGCCGGTCGCGGATCGCGGGAGGTTCCATCATCATCTCGTGGCGCCCGTCCTCGATGACCTCGAGCCGTCCGCCCGGCCAGTCGGCCATGCGCCGCCGAATCGCCAGCGGATCGACGATCCGCTCGCGCCCGCCAAGGAAGGTCAGGGCCGGCACCGCCGGAGAGCGCTGCCGCGCCAGCCAGGCCGCCTCGGACAGCGCCTCGCCCAGCCAGCTCAGCGTCGGCCCCGCGATGGAAAGATCGGGATGCGCGGTCAGCTGTCGGCGCAGGATCTCGTACATCTCGCGGTCGCCGGTCAGATCGTTCGTCTCGAAGGGCGTGGCCAGCACATAGGTCGTGCCCCCGGTGCCGGGCACCCGGACCGGCCCGAACCCCAGCCGGGGCGCAAGCCCGGTCAGCGCCCAGGCCAGGGGCGCGATCGCGGCGCTGATGCGGATGCCCCACATCGGCGCGGAAAAGACCGCGGTCGCCACGTCGAGCCCCTCGATCAGCGCGCGCAATCCGATGGCGCCGCCCATCGAATGGGCCAGCATGTGATAGGGCCGGGGCAGACCCAGCGCCTCGGCGGCCTTGCGCACCGCCCGCACATCGGCCTGGAAATCGGCGAACCGCGCGACATGGCCCAGCGAGCGGTTTGCAAGCGTCCGGTCGGCCAGCCCCTGCCCGCGCCAGTCGATGGCCAGCGTGGCAAAGCCGCGGGCCTGAAGCGCGGCCGCCGCGGCGCCGTATTTCTCGGCATATTCGGTGCGCCCGGAAAACAGCAGAACGGTGCCCGCGGGCGCCTCGCGCCCCCAGACACCGATCCGTATCCGCACCCCGTCCTCGGTCCGCAGCCAATAGGCTCGGCCGCCTTCGGGGCCGTGGGCCACGTCCGCGTAAAGCGGCGCCTCGTCCATTGCGATCAGGTGAAGATCTGGGCCAGCTGCATCGCCTTGCCCATGTCGCCCTCGATCTTGAGCTTGCCGGTCATGAAGGCCGTGGTCGGGTTCAGATCGCCCTCCATCATCGCCCGGAACGTCTCGAGACTGGCAGACAGCGTGACGTCGGCCTCGGCATCGCCCGCATGGGCGCCGTCGGAATCGACGATGATGTCGCCGGTATCCTCGATGGCGAACTTGGCAACGCCATTGAAGCCGCCCGACAATTTGGCGTTCAGGGCCTCGACGGCCTTGTCCAGCGTGTCGCTCATTCGGGATCCTCCGATTTGTGAATGCGGGGCATGTCGCCTTTGTCCGCCTGTTGCGCTATTCTAAAGGACGTTATGGCCAAAACGCTGCGCATTCTCAATCTTGCCTTGGCGGTATTTTCCGCGTCCGTGTTCTTGGCTGAGCGGGGGCTTGCCGATTCCGCCCGGGCCGACGATCTTCTGGAAGAGTTGCAGCGGCCCGATCTGCCGAACTGGCAGCGGGTCGAGGACGCGCTTTGGACCGAATGGTCGAAATCGGGCTCGGCCTCGATGGACCTTCTGCTGAAGCGCGGGCGCGACGCCATCGAGGCCGAGGCCTTCGGCACCGCGATCGAGCATCTGACCGCGCTCGTCGATCATGCGCCCGATTTCGCCGAAGCCTACAATTCCCGGGCGCTGGCCTACTACCGGTCGGGGCTTTACGGACCCGCTCTGTCCGACCTGGCCCAGACGCTGGAGCTGAACCCCCGCCATTTCGGCGCACTGACCGGGCTTGGCACCATCCTCGAAGAGACCGGGCACGACACTGCGGCGCTAGGCGCCTATCGCGCCGCCCATGCTATACATCCCCACGATCCTGACCTAGAAGAGGCCGTGCACCGGCTCGAGGTCGTCACCTCCGGCCGGACCCTCTGAACGACGGGCGAAGGGGCTGAAGGATGACAGCGCAGTCGAGGATCACCGCGGTCCTCGGGCCCACCAATACCGGCAAGACCCATTACGCGATCGAGCGGATGCTGGCCCACCGTACCGGTGTGATCGGCCTGCCGCTGCGCCTGCTGGCGCGCGAGGTCTATGACCGGATCGTCGCGCTGCGGGGACCGTCGGTGGTGGCGCTTGTCACCGGCGAGGAACGGATCGTTCCCGACCGCACCCAGTACTGGGTGGCGACGGTCGAGGCGATGCCCGAGGCGACCGGCGCCGATTTCCTGGCCATCGACGAGATCCAGCTTTGTGCCGATCCCGAACGCGGCCATGTCTTCACCGACCGGCTGCTGCATGCCCGCGGCCAGCACGAGACGCTGTTTCTGGGCGCCGACACCATGCGCAACGCCATCGCCGCGATGGTGCCGAAGGTCCAGTTCATGCGGCGCGAGCGGTTCTCCGAACTGGTCTATGCCGGGTCCAGGAAGATCAGCCGGATGCCGCCCCGCTCGGCCATCGTCGGCTTTTCGGTCGAGAACGTCTATGCCATCGCCGAGCTGATACGGCGCCAGAAGGGGGGCTGCGCGGTGGTGATGGGCGCGCTTTCGCCCCGGACCCGCAACGCGCAGGTCGAGCTTTATCAGAACGGCGATGTCGATTATCTGGTCGCGACCGATGCCATCGGCATGGGGCTCAACCTCGACATCAAGCATGTGGCCTTCTCGGCGCTCGACAAGTTCGACGGCCGCCGGATGCGGCCGCTCTGGCCGAACGAGCTGGCACAAATCGCGGGCCGCGCCGGGCGACATACCCAGGCCGGCAGCTTCGGCGTCACCGGCGAGGCGCGGCCGCTGCCCGACGAGGTGGCCGAGGCCATCGTCGAGAACCGCTTCGACCCCGTCGCCCGGCTGCAGTGGCGCAATTCCAGGCTGGACTTCGGAACACCGGAGCGGCTGATTGCCGCGCTGGAGACACACGCACAGGGCGACTGGCTGACGCGGGTACGCGAATCCGACGACCTGCAGGCCCTGAAATCGCTCTCGGGGCTGCCCGATCTTCGCGCCCGGATCCGCGATTCGCGGGACGTGAAACTTCTTTGGGATGTCTGCCGGATACCGGATTTCCGGGGGATTTCGGCCGCCGAACATGCCGGTCTGCTGGAACGGATCTTCGGCTTCCTGCATGGGGCGGGCCGGGTCCCGGACGACTGGATGGCGCGACAGGTCAAGCGCATCGACCGGACAGATGGCGACATTGACACGTTGTCGAAACGTCTGGCCTATATCCGCACCTGGACGTATGTCGCCCAGCGCACGGGGTGGGTCGCCGACGAACCGCATTGGCGCGAACAGACGCGCGCGGTAGAGGACCGCCTGTCGGACGCGCTGCACGGCGCATTGACGCAAAGATTCGTAGACCGGCGGACCTCCGTTCTGCTCCGCCGGTTGAAACAGAAGGAGAGCCTTGTGGCCGAGGTGAACGACAAGGGTGAGGTGACGGTCGAGGGGCAATTCGTCGGCCGTCTGGAGGGCTTCCGCTTCCGCCAGGATGCGTCCGCCAGCCCCGATGAAGCCAAGACCCTGCGCCAGGCGGCGCTGGTGGCGCTGGCTCCCGAATTCCACCTGCGCGCCGACCGTTTCTACAACGCGCCCGATACCGAGCTCGATTTCACCGAGCAGGGCGGGCTGATGTGGGGCGCGCATGCGGTGGGCAAGCTGGTGGCGGGTGCCGATCCGCTGAAGCCGGGCATCGACGCCTTCGTCGACGAGGAGGCCGGGCCCGACGTGATCGAAAAGGTCCGCCGGCGGCTGCAGCATTTCATCGACCGCCGGGTCGCGACCCTGTTCGAGCCGCTGCTGAACCTGCAGCGCGACGAGACGCTGACCGGGCTGACGCGCGGCTTTGCCTTCCGCGTGGTCGAGGCGATGGGCCTGCTGTCGCGCGACGGCGTCGCCCAGGAGGTCAAGGATCTGGACCAGGAGGCCCGCGCGGCCCTGCGCAAGCACGGGATCCGCTTCGGCCAGTTCACGATCTTCATGCCGCTCTTGCTGAAGCCCGCGCCCACCCGTCTGCGGCTGGTGCTGTGGTCGCTGGCGCGCAATCTGGACGAATTCCCCGAAAGCCCGCCGCCCGGGCTGGTGACGATCCCGGTCGTGCCCGGCGTGACCGAAGAGGTCTACCGGCTGGCGGGCTATCGCCCGGCCGGAACCCGCGCGATCCGGATCGACATGCTGGAACGGCTGGCCGATCAGCTTCGGTCGGAAGACACCCGGGGCGGCTTCGAGGCCAAGGCAGACATGCTGTCGATCACCGGCACCACGCTGGAACAGTTCGCCGATCTGATGCAGGGCCTCGGCTACCGCGCCGAAAGGGGCGAGCGGCCCAAGGTCAAGGCGGCCCTCGCAGCAGAGGCGCCCGAAGCCGAGGCCCCGGCCCCGGATGCAACCGCCGAGCAGGCGGCGGATCAAGCCGTCGACGCGACGCCCGAGGCGCCCGCTGCCGAGGTCGCGCCCGAAACTGCACCCGAGACTGCGGAAGAGACTGCGGAAGAGACTGCGCCCGAAACCGGCGCTGAACCGGCTGCCGAATCCGAGGCCGCGCCCGCAGAGCCCCCGGAAGACGCCGAGATGGAGGTGTTCTACACCTTCACCTGGGCGCCGCCCCGGCGGCGGCAAGGCGGCGGCCGTCCGCGCGGCGATGGCGCGCAGGGCGGTCAGGACCGGGGACAAGACCGCGGGCAGGGCGACGGCCCGCGCGGCCGTGGCGGCAAGGGCGGCGGCAAGCATGGCGGCAAGGGCGGCAAGCATGGCGGCGGCGGTGGCAAGCCGGGCGGCAAGGGCGGCCCGCGCCATGACGGGCCCAAGACCTTCGAGGCCCGCCCGCCCCGCAAGGAAAAGCCCATCGACCCCGACAACCCCTTCGCCGCCGCGCTGATGGGGCTGAAGACCAAGAAGTAGCCCCGCGTGACCGAGGCCCCGCGTCCGACCCTCCGTCTGGACAAGTGGCTCTGGCAGGCCCGCTTCTTCAAGACGCGCACGCTGGCCACCAAACTGGTGGCCGGCGCCCATGTGCGCGTGAACGGCACCAAGACCGACAAGCCCGCGGCGCAGATCGGCCCCGGCGACACGCTGACCTTTCCCCAGGGCCACGAGATCCGCGTGGTCCGGGTTCTGGCGCTGGGCGACCGCCGCGGCCCCGCGACCGAGGCGCGCACCCTCTACGAGGACTTGACCCCGATCAAGGAAACGCCGCCTGCAAGCCCTAAATACGAAGGTGGAGGCCGTCCGACGAAGAAACAGCGCCGCGACCTTGACCGAACCCGCAAACCGCCGCTTGAATGATCGGCAGTCGTGGTTTAGGTCCACCCAGATCGGAAAATCGAGAGTTCGCCCATGACTTACGTCGTCACCGACAACTGCATTGCCTGCAAGTATACCGACTGTGTCGAGGTCTGCCCCGTGGATTGCTTCTACGAGGGCGAGAACATGCTGGTGATCCATCCCGACGAGTGCATCGACTGCGGCGTGTGCGAACCCGAATGCCCGGCCGACGCGATCCGGCCCGACACCGAGCCCGATATGGACGAATGGGTCGAATTCAACCGGAAATATGCCGAGGTCTGGCCCTGCATCATCACGCGCAAGGATCCGCTGCCCGAAGCGGAAGAGCGCGACGGCGAAGAAGGCAAGCGGGCCAAGTACTTCTCGGAAACGCCCGGGGTCGGCGGTTGACGGAGCGCCGTTAACCTCTGCCGCTCACGGCTTGGGCAGGAAATTGCCCGCACATTCATGCGCTTGCCCCAACGGAACCAGCATGCCGCTTTCCGTGGGGCATTTTTTGTGTTATGCTTCCTTTACAAATGGCTGACCGAATCTTCAAACCACACGCAGAATCCGCCTTCTGCGGGGTGGTTTTTCAGCGCCAAGGGAAATGGATAAGCCGGGCATCGCTTGATCCGGACGTTTTCTTGTCGCTGCCCCTGCGGTCCATGCGAGGAAGTGCTGTATGACCAAGACCAAGAAATCCGAGTTCCGCCCCAACGATTACGTGGTCTATCCCGCCCATGGCGTGGGCAAGATCGTGTCGATCGAGGAGCAGGAAATCGCCGGCATCCCGCTCGAACTTTTCGTCATCTCTTTCGAGAAGGACAAGATGACCCTGCGCGTGCCGACCAACAAGGCGACCGAGGTGGGCATGCGCTCGCTCTCGACGCCCGATGTCGTGTCGAAGGCAATGGCAACGCTGAAAGGCAAGGCCAAGGTCAAGCGGGCCATGTGGTCGCGCCGCGCCCAGGAATACGAACAGAAGATCAATTCGGGCGACCTGATCTCGATCGCCGAGGTCGTGCGCGACCTGCACCGCGCCGACGACCAGCGCGAGCAGAGCTATTCCGAACGCCAGCTGTACGAAGCCGCGCTGGAGCGGCTGACCCGCGAAGTCGCGGCCGTGTCCGGGATGGACGAGGTCGGCGCGCAGAAGCAGGTCGACGAGGTTCTGGTGTCGCGCGCGGCCTGACGCCGCCGCGCCCCTCAGGACAACACCCTATCCGAAGGCATCGGCCGCATCCCGGCCGGTGCCTTCCGGTTTTGGGGGCATCCTTTTCTCTTCCACGGCCGTCTTTTCCGTGGCTTGCGCACATTCGAACGGCGCGCGACCCGGGCGATCCGCGGGGCCTGACCCCACGTCACGCCCGTTTCCCGGAACCGGGCTTTCCGTTTCAAATCGGGACCATGACAGGTCCGTTCCGGATCGGCACTTCCGTGCCGCAAATCTCCGCGGCCAAAACCGGTTGATCAACTTCAAGTCGTATGCGAGAACGCGGGCGAGGATGAAGTTAACACTTCATTGAATGCGCAACCGCAAGCGCAGGCACGAAAAACGGGGCACACATTCCTGATGGGCACCGAAGCCGACCCCCGGCAGCTTCCCGACGAGATCCACTCCTGCACCGTACCTCCGATCGTCGGCATCGGTGCCTCGGCGGGTGGCCTGTCCGCCCTCGAGACCTTCTTCGAGAACTGTCCCTCGGATTCCGGTGCCGCCTTCGTCGTGATCCAGCATCTCTCGCCCAAGCACAAAAGCCTGATGGCAGGGCTTCTGGCGCGGCGCACGCCGATGCCCGTCAGCATGATCGAGACCGACACGCGGGTCGCGGCGAACCATGTCTACCTGATCCCGCCGGGTACGGTGATGCGCATCGATCGCGGCGTGCTGCGGCTGGCCCCCCGCAATGAGGGATTGTCGCTTCCCATCGACATCTTCTTTTCGTCCCTCGCGGAAGATTGCGGCGACCGGGCCAGCGGCATCGTGCTGTCGGGCACCGGCTCGGATGGCACGCGCGGCGCCATCGCGATCAATGCCGCGGGCGGTCTGGTCCTGATCCAGGACACCAAGGAGGCCAATTTCGACGGCATGCCGATGAGCGTGCGCCGCGCCGGGGTGGTCGATGCCGAACTGCCGGTCAGCGACCTGGCGCGGCGGGTGCTGGAACACCGCAGCCGCCCGCCTAAGATCCCGTTCGGCCCGGAACAGGATGCCGAGACCGGCCAGAGCGCCGCCGGATCCGACGGATCTTCGGGCGAGACCGACACGCTGGAGGTGATCTTCCAGGCGCTCGAGGATGCGACCGGCACCAATTACCGGCTCTACAAGGGCTCGACCATCCTGCGGCGGATCGGCCGCCGCATGCAGGTTCTGGGCCAGCCCGACCTGCAAAGCTATGTCGACCTGATGCTGTCCTCGCCGGGCGAGGTCACGGCGCTGAACCGTGAGCTGCTGATTTCGGTCACCCGCTTCTTCCGCGATGAAGACGCGTTCCGGGTGCTCGAGGAAACCGTCGTCCCGCGGATCGTCGAGTCTCTGGGGCCCGACCAGACCGCGCGCGCCTGGGTCGCGGGCTGCTCGACCGGCGAAGAGGCCTATTCGATCGCGATCCTGCTGCACGAGGCGTTCCACCGGGCCGGGCGCACGCCAATGGTCAAGGTGTTCGCCACCGATGTCAGCCAGGACAGCCTGCAATTCGCCTCGGCGGGCACCTATCCGGCCTCGGTCGGGGCCGAGATCAGCCCCGAACGGATGGAACGGTATTTCATCGCCAATGGCGACACGGTGCAGGTGTCGAGCGAGTTGCGGCAATCGCTGGTCTTTGCACGGCACGACCTGCTGTCGAACCCGCCCTTCACCCGGATGGACCTGGTCAGCTGCCGCAACACGCTGATCTATTTCCGCCAGGACGCCCAGAAGGACGCGCTGTTGCGGCTGCAATACGCGATCCGCAAGGCGGGGTTCCTGTTCCTCGGCAGCAGCGAGACGCTGTCCAGCCTGCAGAACGGGTTCCAGCCGGTCGACTCCAAGCACAAGGTCTTCGTCCGGGTCTCGGCGCGACCCTCGGCCCAGTTCGACCTGTCGGCGCTGAAATCCTCGACCCCGTTCGATCACGGCCTGAAGTCGCGTCAGTTCGCCGTCGACAGGGACAGCCGCCCGACGATGAGCGCCCGCGCCTTCGGCGCCCGCGGCCCGGTGCGGGAAAGCCTGACCGACATGGCAATCAATGCCCTGCTCGACGCCTGGGCTCCGCCGTCGATCCTGGTCAATGACAAGCTCGAGGCGATCCATTTCTTCGGCGACCTGCGGCCCTTTTTGCTGACCCGGTCGGGCGTGGCCAGTCTGGAACTGGTGCGGCTGCTGCCGAAGACGCTGGTGGCGATGGCCAGCGTCCTGATCCATCAGGCGATCGAGACCGCCCAAGCCCAGGCCTCGGAACAGATCGAGGTGCGGCTGGAAGAGAACGCCAGCGTGCTGCGGCTGCATGCCATTCCCTTCGCAGGCACCGAACTTGGCGCCTGCGTTCTGCTGAGCTTCGAGACAGTCGAGCGCGAGCCCCGGACGACGCCCGAGGGTGCGCAGCGGATCGACCTGACCGCCGTGGCGCAGGCGCGGATCGACATCCTCGAACGGCAGCTCGACTCGACCCGGGCCGATCTGCAGACCACGATTCAGGAACTCGAAACCTCGAACGAAGAGCTGCAATCGACCAACGAAGAGCTGATGGCCTCGAACGAAGAGCTGCAAAGCTCGAACGAGGAACTGCAATCGGTCAACGAAGAGATCAACACGGTCAACGCCGAATACCAGGAAAAGATGGCGATGCTGAACCGGCTGAACGCCGATCTGACCAGCATGATCCGCGCCGTCGGGGTGGCGACCGTGTTTCTCGACGAGGCGCTGCTGATCACCCGGTTCTCGCCCGATGCCTGTTCGGTCTTCAAGCTGCGCGAAAGCGATGTCGGCCGGCCGCTGGGCGACATCGCCCACAGGCTGAAATACCCAGCCCTGCTGGACGACATCCGCGACACCATCCGCACCGAGGTCAGCTTCGAGCGCGAGGCGACGGCCGAGGACGGCGCGCTTTACCGGGTGCGGATCATGCCCTATGCGGTGCAGTCGACGGGCCATCGCGGGGCGGTCGTCACCCTGACCAACGTGACCGTCTATCGCGATCTCGCCCGTCTGCAGGGGGTCATCGACGCCCTGCCCGAACATATAGCGGTGCTGGATTTCGACGGCACCATCGTCCTGACCAACAAGGCCTGGACCCGCTTTGCCCGCGCCAACGGCGATTCCGGGCTGGAACGCTGCGGCCCGGGCGCGAATTATCTCGAGGTCTGCCGGTCGCCCATGCCGGGCCAGCCGGTGCCGTGGGACCCCGAAGACCAGCGAATCGCCCTGCGCGCGCTTGAGGGGCTGAAGTCGATTCTCGAGGGCAGCCAGACTTATTTCGCGCTTGAATACCCCTGCCATTCGCCGAGCGAACAGCGCTGGTTCTACATGACCGCCGCGACCGTGGCCGGAAGCGAGTTCGGCGCCGTGGTCAGCCACATCGAAATCACCTCCTGGTTCCGGAATATGAAACAGGGTTGACGTCGCGTCCCCCCAAAGGACGCAACGTCACGACCGCTAACCCTCAAAAAACACTGCCGGATTTCCCTGTCGCGCTAAGGTTGTTTAATGGTTCGTTAGGTTTGTCGAACGACAGTCCGAACCGTTGGCGTGACTGCACCGAGGACTGTGCCAGAGATGGGACGACACGATGCGCCGGTTCCCCTGCCGGCTGCGGAAAGCGGTGGGACGAGTGACTTCGAGAGGGCTTCCCCCCAGCCCTCCGAGCCGTTGTCCGGCGTTCTGCGCCGGACGACGGCCGAAGGATGGAGCACTCTGGCACCGGGCAGCGTGCAAACCAGCACCGACCATCTGGAGCTGGTGCAGGCCGAACTTGAACTGCAAAATCAGGAGTTGCTCGAGGCGCATGCCGCCTCGGAGAGGGAGCGTCAGAAATACCTCGCTCTGTTCGAGCATCTGCCGCTGCCCGCGGTGGTGCTGGACCAGGCCGGGGTCGTGCGCGAAGCCAACGACTCGGCCGCCGCCGTCTTCGGCTTTCCCTCCGTCGATCACCTCTGCAACCGCTCGATCTACCGGATGCTGGACCAGGATTCCCGCAGCCGGGTCCATGCCTACCTGTCCGAGCTTCCGTCGCAGGACGAAACCGTCCCCCAGCCCGCGGCCATCGTGCCCGTGCATGTCGGGCGGCCCGGCGACGGGGTGCATCTGTCCTATCACGCCCATCTGGCGCGGCTCCCCTTCTGCGCCCATGACGGCGACCGGGTCCACATGCTGCTGGTCGACCGTCATGCCGATGACCGACAGGAACGCGACCAGCGCTGCCGGCAGATGCTGAGCGACGCGACCTCGACGCTCTTCCACGCCTTCGACCTGACCGGGAACCTGATCTTCAGCAACCGGGCGACGAGCGCATTGATCGGCAACGGCACGGGTCTGTCGGTTGAACAGCGGCGCGATTTCGACGGGCTTCTGGGCTCGCGCGCGCTCGATATCGAGGTGCTGATCTCGGGCAAACCGGCCAGCAACCACGGCAGTTTCGCCGCGACCCCGGAGGACCGGCGCAGCTTCCTGATCCAGAAATTCCCGCTGCGCGACGACAGCGGCAAGGTCTTCGCGGTCGGCGGCACCTCGACCGATGTCAGCGCGCTGATGGCCGACCATACCGAGCTTTTCGCGGCCTTCAGCATCGCCAACGACCTGGCCAATCGCGACCCGCTGACCGGGCTCAACAATCGCCAGTGCTTCCTCGAGCATCTGCGCTCGGCCATGGCGCGGCTTGACCCGACGAGCAAGGGGCTGGTGCTTGGCTTTCTTGATATCGACGCCTTCAAGGACATCAACGACGGCATGGGCCACGAGGTGGGCGATGCCATCCTGTCGGCCTTTGCCGGGCGCCTCGAAGAGGCGATGGGCGACCGGGCCTGCGTCGGCCGGTTCGGCGGCGACGAGTTCCTGCTGTTCATGTCCGACACCGCGCCGGAAGAGGCCGAACAGATCCTGCACCGGACGCTTGGCGAGATCCGCTCGCCCTATGAAGTCGCAGGCACCCGGGTGCTGCTGACCTGCAGCGTCGGGCTCAGCCACTACCCGCGCGACGCCGGCACCGCCGAGGATCTCTTGCGGGCCGCCGACATGGCGCTCTACTCGGCGAAATCGAACGGCCGCGACCGGGTCTTCCACTTCAAGGAAAGCCTGCGCTTCACCAGCGAACGCCGCCTGCGCGTGTTCAGCGCGCTCCGCAAGGCCCTGTGCGAGGACAGCTTCCGGCTGGTGTTCCAGCCCAAGTTCGACATTGCCGACCGCAGCCGGATCCTTGGCGCCGAGGCGCTGCTGCGCTGGCGCGATCCGCAGCTTGGCGACATCTCTCCGGGCGAATTCGTGCCTCTGGCCGAGGCCAACGGTCTTTACAATGCGCTCGACCTGCGGGTGCTCAAGCTGTTCGCCCGGCAACAGGGCGAGTGGATCAGGCGCGGGCTGCAGGTTCCGATTTCGGTCAACATCTCGGCGCGGTCGCTGCAGACCAGCGAACTTGTGCCGACGGTTCTGGCACTGCTCGACTACCACGACATTCCGCCCGAGCTGCTGCTGCTGGAGATCACCGAAACAGGGCTGATGAACTGCACCAGCGAGGCCTCCCAGAACCTCGCGGATCTGGCCGATGCCGGGGTGCGGATCTCGATCGACGATTTCGGCACCGGCTATTCGTCGCTGGCCTATCTGCAGAAGCTGCGCCCGAGCGAGCTGAAGATCGACCGCAGTTTCATCGCCCAGCTGAACGCCCGCGACGGCGCCTCGGACAGCATCGTGCGCGCCATGCTGGCGCTGGCCGAAAGCCTGCAGCTGACCACCGTCGCCGAAGGCATCGAGAACGAGGAACAACTGTCCTGGCTGGCCGAGAACGGCTGCGGCTGCGGCCAGGGGTTCCTGGTCAGCCCGGGGCTCGAGATCCCGGCCTTCGAATCCCTCGTCGCCGCGTAAGACGGCGCGAGGCGGGGAAGACCGCCCACCCGGACCCCGCGTCCGGGCCAAGACGGACAAGCCCACGGGGCGGTGCAACGCGCCGCCCCGTTTCGCATCGGCAATGCGGGTCCGTTGCGCCTCAGGCGCCAAGCTCCCGCACGGTGATGGTATAGGCAAAGCCCGACGGCTCCAGCTCGTCGCGCCGCCGCCCGTCGGATTCGGCCTGCGGGTACATCAGGAACGGCAGCGGCCCGTTCGCCGATCCGGGCAGCGTCACGTCATGGGCGGCGTTCAGGGCGATCCAGTTGCCCTCCCAGGCGCCGAACAGACCAGAACGCACCGCCTGCACCGCCGGATCGGCCAGGGTCAGGGTCTTCGGCGGTTCCTCAAGCACGACCTTGCGCACATCGGCCGGGTCGGCAGGCACCCAGCCGAAACCGTCCAGATAGACATCGGCCCGGCAATGCTGGGCCTTGGTCACATCGGACGAGCCCGCGCCGAGGCTTTTGTAGCCGAAGGCCGAGGGCGCGACGCGAAGGCCATAAAGATCGCGCGCGGGCAACCCGGCGGCCCGGGCGAGGCCCACGAAAAGCGCGTTGAGATCGGCGCATTTCCCGGTCAGGTCGCCGCTTTTCAGCATCGAGGCCACGTCGCCCAGCCCGCAGCCCCGGGTCCTGGGGTTGCGGTCGGTGCTGTCGACCACCCAGTCGTAGATCCGCCGCGCCTTTTCCAGATCGCTGCCCGCGTCGCCGACGATGTCCATCGCCGTCTCGTACACGATGCCGTCGGTCGGGATCAGCGCGGTCGGGGCGGTATGGCGGGCGCGCTCTGCCTCCGGCAAGGGCGGAAGATCCTGCGGGCGCGACAGATCGACGGCCCGGTCCTGCGCCGAGGCAACGGCCGTGACCACCAGGTCGGCGGGCGCATCGGCGGCGGGCCAGACCGCCTCGACGAACCGTGCCCCGGTGGCGCCGTCGGTCTTGAGGCCCGCACGCTGGGCATTGGTGGTCCAGCGCGCGGCGCCCGCCTGCATCCAGTTGCCCTCGGTCATCGCGGGCACCGGCACCCAGGCGCGGACCGGTTTTCCCACCCGCGGGATCGCCAGCCGCGTCGTTATCTCAAACCGGCGCCAGCCCGAGGGCTCGGGGGCGAACCGGGCCGCGGCCGGGCGCGGCAGCGCCATCCCAAGCGCCATCGCGGCCCCTGCGGCCAACACCGCCCGTCTCTTCATCGTCATGGCAAAGCTTCCTCCCTGCCGATCCGGGGCCCCGGCTCGGCCAGCGCGGGGGCCTATGCGGCGGGATTTAGCCCGGGCAGGGGAATTGCCCAGACGTCCCGCTGCCCGAAGGGAGATCAGCCCGCGACCGGCAGGCGCTGGCGGACCAGCGTGGTCCAGTAGGAACAGCCCCAGCCGATGGCCTCGTCGTTGAAATCGTAGCGCGGGTGGTGCAGGCCCTGGCTCGGCCCGTTGCCGATATTGATCAGCGCGCCCGGCACCTCGTTCAGCATGAACGAGAAATCCTCGCCCCCAAGGGTCGGCGGCATGTCGGTCGTGACCGCCTCGTCGCCCGCGACCGCACGCGCGGCGGCTGCGGCCAGATCGGTCTGGGCCGCGTGGTTCACGGTCACCGGATAATGGCGGATATACTCGACGCGGCCGGTCGCATCGCAGGCTGCGGCGATGCCCTCGACCATCTGCTTGAGCCGCGCCTCGATATGGTCGCGCACCTCCTCGCGCAGGGTGCGCACGGTGCCGGTGATCGAGATGTCCTGCGGGATCACGTTGAACGCATCGCCCCCGTGGATCGAACACAGCGACACCGCCGCGCTGTCGATCGGGTCGATGGTGCGCGAGGTCAGGGTCTGAACCGCCTGGATCACCGCCGCCGCGACCGGCATCGGGTCAATGGTGGTGTTCGGCCGCCCGGCATGGCCGCCCCGGCCGGAAATGGTGATCCGTACCTCGTCGACCGAGGCCATGATCGGTCCCGGCGCGATGGTGAACTGCCCGACCGGCAGGCCGGGCCGGTTGTGCATCCCGTAGACCTCGTCGCAGGGCCAGCGGGCGAACAGTCCGTCCTCGATCATCGCCTTCGCCCCGGCGCCGCCCTCTTCGGCGGGCTGGAAGATCACGATCACGGTGCCGTCGAAGGCCCGGCTGTCGGCCAGATGCCGCGCCGCGCCCAGGAGCATCGCGACATGCCCGTCATGGCCGCAGGCATGCATCTTGCCCGGCACGGTCGAGGCCCACTCGGCGTCGGTCTCCTCGCGGATCGGCAGCGCGTCCATGTCCGAACGCAGCCCGATCATGCGCCCCGAGGCATTGCTCTGGCCCCGGATCACGCCGACGACGCCGGTCCGGCCGATGCCCTCATGCACCTCGTCGACGCCCGCCGCGCGCAGCGCCTCGGCCACCTTCGCCGAGGTGCGCGGCAGATCGTACAGAAGCTCGGGATGGCGGTGCAGGTCGTGGCGGAATTCGACCAGTTCCGAGATATGCTTTGCGACCCAGTTCTCGACGGCCATCCTTCAGTCCTTCTTCTTCATGCGATACCGGAAATCGCAGTGGCTTGCGCCCTGCATGATGGTCTGGGTCCGGGTCATCTCGATCTCGGGATTGTAGCCGATGCAGAAATCGCCATCGCGGTTGCAGGACAGCAGATGCCCGATCTCGCCGATCCCCATCTCGCGATACATCTCGGCATAGCGGCAGCGGGTGACGTTGAAATCCATCTTTTCCGACGACATTTCCAGCGGCTCGATTTCCAGCGCGTCTTCCTTCGTCCAGTTCGGCAGGATCGCGGCGTAGTCCACCAGATCCGGGGCATGGTCGAGACCGGCGGCCAGCGCCCGGCCCTGCTCGATCGCCGAGCGCGAGCAGGTCTCGCCGATCACCGCCTCGGCCTCGGCCCGGCCCGCGCGTTCCGAGATCACGTCGAAGGCATGTTTCAGGATCATCGCCTCGATGCGGCGGCGTTCGAGGATCGGCAGGTCGTTCATTCTCTTGGCTCCTCGCTCAGAGATCGGGTTCGGTCAGGTCCTTGCGGCGCAGCCAGGCCAGATAGGCCGGGGCCATGCGGGTCAGCAGGGCGTGATAGGGGAAGGCCTGCGGCTCGGTCACCGGCAGCGCCAGCCCGCGCGGGTCCTCGCCCGCGACGGCGCGCGCCATCTCGCGGCCAAGCGCGGTGCCCAGCGCGACGCCACGCCCGTTGCACCCGGCCCAGGCCCAGCCGTCGGGGCCGAGCTTGTGAACACGGGGGAAGCGGTCCCAGTTCATCGACAGATAGCCGGACCAGACATGGGTCATCTTCGGCACGCCAAGCTCGGGGAAGGCCTCGGCCAGGTTCCGCGCGGCCTTGGCCTCGGCCCGCCCGGCATCCTTCCAGCCGGGAATGATCGCGGCGCCGGTGATCAGCCGGTTGCGCGCGTCATAGCGGAAGAAGCGCAGATCGCCCCGGGTGTCCGACACCGCCTGCCGGCCCGGCAGGATCCTGGCGCGAAGGTTCTCGCCCAGCGGTTCGGTCGCCATCTGCCAGGAATGGACGGGGATGAAGCTGCGCGCGATCTTCGGCGCAAGCCCTGCGGCCAGCTTGCCGGTATAGGCGTTGCTGGCCAGGATCAGGGCGCGCGCCCGGACCTTGCCCGCCGCGGTCGCCGCGACCCATTCGGCGCCCTGCCGCTCGAACCATTTCACCGGGCTTTGTTCGTGGATCACCGTGCCATGGCTTTCGGCCGCGCGGGCCAGTTCGCGCGCCAGCGCCAGCGGGTTGATATGCCCGCCGGTGGGCGCATACATCCCGCCGTGCCAGAAGTCGCTGCCCAGGATCTGGGCGGTTTCCCTGGCATCCTTCAGCGACACGTCGAAGCCGAAGCGGCGCCAGGCCGCGACCCGCTTTTCGCTCAGCTTTACGCGGCCCGGCGAATGGGCGGGCTGGAACCAGCCGGTCTGTTCGGCCTCGGCCTTCAGCCCCTCGCGGCGCACGATGTCGAAGAGAAGCCCGGCCGAACCGCCGATCAGCTCGGCAAAGCGCCGCCCGGTCTCGCCGAAGCGGGCGACCCAGGCGTCGGGCTCGGCGGCGGTCAGGGTCGGGATCACCTGGCCATTGTTGCGCCCCGAGGCGCCCCAGCCAACCGCCTGCCCTTCCAGAAGCACCACCCGCTTGCCCTCGCGCGCCAGATGCAGCGCCGCCGACAGCCCGGTAAACCCGCCGCCGATGACGACCGTGTCGGCCTCGACGGTACCCGCAAGCGGGGGCGCCGGGGTCCGGGGGGGCGCGGTATCGGCCCAGAGCGAGGGCGGAAAGGTCACGGGATCGGTCATGCCGGGGTCTCCTTGTCGGTCAGGGCGGCGGCGACCTCTTCGGGCAGCCAGAACCAGCGCAACGCCTCGTCATCGGCGTCAAGATCGGTCCCGGCGGCGGCCGAGGCCGCGGCCCGGCCGTTTTCGGCCAGACGGGCCGCCTCGGCAAGGCAGGTCTCGAAATCGGGGGCGGCCGCGTCGTCCTCGGGCATCGCCCAGAGATCCGAGAGGCGTTCGGGCGGCGGCGCTGGCTCGGCATCCAGTGCGCGCCAGACCCCATGCGCGACGTCCAGCCGGTACAGCGGCAGCAGCGCCAGCCCGTTTTGCGCGATGAAGACCAGCGCCCGGGCCAGCCGGTCGACATCCTCGTCCGAGAAGAAGTAGTTCACCCCCAGCCGCACCCAGCCGGGCCGGAAGGCGGTATGGCCCCGCGCGACCGCCTCGGAAAAGCGGTGGCTGCGGGCGTCGTCGATGTCCAGCAGATGGTGCCCATAGGGCCCGGCGCAGGAACAGCCGCCGCGCGCCTGGATACCGAACAGGTCGTTCAGAGCCGCCACGACGAAGCCGTGATGCAGATGCCGCGCGCCGATGCGGATGTTGAACGAGAAGATCCCCAGCCGGGGCGCGTTCCTCGGGCCCAGAAGCTCGATCCCCGGCTCGGCCGACAGCGCCGCCTCGAGCCGGGCGCGCAGCTCGCCCTCGCGCGCCTCGATGGCCTCGGCGCCAAGCTCGGTCTTCAGCGCCAGCACCATGCCCGCGCGGATATTGCCGACGATCGAGGGCGTGCCCGCCTCTTCCCGCGCCTCGACCGCCTCGACATAGCATTGTTCGGCCGCGCTGACGAAGCTGACCGTGCCGCCCCCGACCACCGTGGGCCGGGGCGTCGTCAGCAGTGCGCGATCGGCGATCAGCAGACCCGAAGCCTCCGGCCCGCCCGGAAACTTGTGCGGCGAGACCAGCGCCGCGTCGATCCGGTCGCCTGCGCCCGGCGCGCTTTCGGCCATCCGGACCGCGACATAGGGGGCGGCTGCGGCGAAATCGATCACGCACCAGCCGCCCGCCTCGTGCAGAAGCCGCGCGACCGCGCGGATATCGGTGCGGATGCCGGTCACGTTCGAGGCCGCCGAGAACGCCCCCACCATCAGGGCCGCATCCGCATGGGCCGCGATCTCGCGCCTCAGCGTCGGAAGGCAGATCGCGCCCGCCGCATCCAGCGGAATGCGCACCAGCCTCGCCCCGCTCTCGCGCCAGGGCAGGTCGTTCGAGTGATGCTCATAGGGGCCGACGAAGACCACCGCCTCGGGGCCAAGCTGCCCGGCGGGCCCGCCCATCTGCAGCGCCCGGACCAGCTTGTCGGCGGCGCCGGTACTGCCCGCGCCGCAGAAGATGACGGCATGGGCCTCGTCCGCGCCCATGCCCTCGCGCACCGCCGCCCGCGCCAGTTCGCGCAATTCGGTGGTCCGACGGCCGGTATAGGAGGTTTCGGTATGGGTGTTGCCATAGACCGGCAGCACATGGCGCCGGATCGCGTCCTCGACAAAGCCCAGCGCCCGGCCCGAGGCGACATAGTCGGCATAGATCAGGGCGCGCGGACCGAAGGGGCCGGGAATGGCGGCACCCTCCCCGATCAGGGCGCGGCGGATGTCTTCGAAATGCAGTGACATGGGAAGGTCCTTCAGGCGGCGTCCGTTGCCAGGTCGGGCGGCGTCCAGCCACGGCCCGGGATCGAGGCCAGAAGCTGTTGCGTATAGGGATGGCTCGGCGCGGCAAAAAGCTCGGCGGTGACGCCGGTCTCGACGATCCGGCCCTTCTGCATCACGATCACCCGGTCGCAAAGCTGGGCCGCGACCCTCAGGTCGTGGGTCACGAAAAGAACCGACAGGTCGAGCCGGTCGCGCAGGTCGGCCAGCAGCTTCAGCACCTGCGCCTGCACCGACACGTCAAGCGCCGAGACGGGTTCGTCGGCGACGATCACCTTCGGCTCCATTGCCAGCGCCCGGGCGATGCCGATCCGCTGGCGCTGCCCGCCCGAGAATTCGTGCGGATAGCGGGTGGCGGCGGCGGGCGACAGCTCGACCAGCTCCAGCAATTCGCGGGCACGCGCCCGGGCCACCTTCGGGTCGGCGCCATGGACGATGGGCCCCTGCGCGATCAGGTCCTCGACCCGCTTGCGCGGGTTCAGCGAGGCCATAGGATCCTGGAACACCATCTGGATATGGCGCCGCATCTCGCGCAGCTCGCGCGGCGAACAGGCCAGCAGGTCGGTGCCGTCGACCTCGACCGCGCCGCAATCGGATTCCAGCAGCCGGGTCACGATCCGCGACACCGTGGTCTTGCCCGAGCCGCTTTCGCCGACGACACCCAGCGTCTCGCCCCGGCGCAAGGTGAAGGACAGGTTGTCGACCGCCGTCACCGGCGCGCGCTTGCCCGAGATCAGGCTGCCGCGCGCGGCGAAGGTCTTGACCAGCCCCTCGGCCCTCAGAACCACCGGCGCATCCCGGAAATCGCGCGGGCGCGGCGGCACCAGTGCCGGGATCGCGCCGATCAGCGCGCGGGTATAGGGATGCCTGGGCCGGTTCAGCACCTCGGCGGCGGTGCCCTGTTCGACCATCTCGCCCTTGCTCAGCACCACCACCCGGTCGGCAATCTCGGCCACCACGCCGAAATCGTGGGTGATGAAGAGAATGCCCGCGCCTTCCTTTTCCTGCAGCTCGCGGATCAGCTTGAGGATCTGCAGCTGCGTGGTGACATCGAGCGCCGTGGTCGGCTCGTCGGCGATGATCAGTTTCGGCTCGCAGGCCAGCGCCATGGCGATCATCACCCGCTGCCGCTGCCCGCCCGAGACCTGATGCGGATAGGCATGATAGACCGACCGGGGGTCGGGGATATGCACCAGATCGAGCAGTTCCAGAACCCGCGCGCGCCGCGCCTTGCGGCCCAGCCCGGTGTGCAGCCGCAGCACCTCGTCGATCTGCCAGCCCACCGTCTTCTGCGGGTTCAGCGCGGTCATCGGCTCCTGGAAGATCTGGGCGATGCGGTCGCCGCGGATCTGCTTCATCTCGCGCTCGGACAGCGCCAGCAGATCCTGGCCCTCGAAGCGGATCGACCCTTCGGCGACGCGGACATGGGGTTCGGGCAGAAGCCGCATGATCGCGCCCGCGGTCAGCGACTTGCCGGACCCGCTTTCGCCGACCAGACAGACGATCTCGCCGGGGTTCACGCTCAGGTTCAGCCCGTCGAGCGCGAAGGGGCGGTCGGACCCCTTGGGCAAGGCGATCTTGAGGTCGCGGATGTCGAGAACAGGATCGGTCATTGTTTCTTCTGCCTCGGGTTGAGCGCGTCGTTCAGCCCCTCGCCCAGCAGCGAAAAGGACAGCACCGTCAGCACGATGGCGATGCCGGGAATGACGGCGCAGTACCAGTCGGTGCGCAGGACCGCGCGGCCCTGCCCGATCATGTTGCCCCAGCTGGCATGGTTGGGATCGCCCAGCCCCAGGAAGGCCAGCGCGCTTTCCAGAAGGATCGACAGCGCCATGATGACCGAGGCGTAGACGATTACCGGCGGCAGCGCGTTGGGCAGGATCTCGCGAAAGATCAGCGCCCCGTTCGAGACGCCCAGATTGCGCGCCGCATCGACGAATTCGCGGCTGCGCAGCGACAGGAACTCGGCCCGCACCATCCGCGCGGGCGCGGTCCAGGACACGATGGCGATGGCGAGTGTGATATATTCGATGGACGACCCCAGGATCGCCACCAGCGCCAGCAGCAGCACGAAATTGGGGATGGTCTGAAAGGCCTCGGTCACGCGCATCAGCACATCGTCAACCCAGCCGCCGAAGAAGCCCGCCAGGGCGCCCACGACGACCCCGATGGCAATCGACAGCAGCGTCGCCAGAACGCCGACCAGCAGCGAGATCCGCGCCCCGTGGAACAGCTGGGCCAGGATATCGCGGCCGAGCTGATCGGTGCCAAGCGGCACGGCCCAGTCGGTGAAGGGCTTCGTCAGCGGGTCGCCCGCCCGGCGCAGCGGATCTGTGGGCTCGATCAGCCCGGCCGTCGCGGCCATCACGAGCACGGCCCCGAACAGCACCAGCCCCAGCAGGGCGGCGCGGTTGCGGGCGAAGCGGCGCCAGAGCGCAACCGCGGGGGCGGCCTCGGCGCGCGGCAGGTCTGTGGTCGCGGCGGTCATTTCAGGGCGATCCTTGAATCGAGGCGGGCGTACAGCAGGTCGGTGAGGAAGTTCACGATGACGACGATGATCGCGCAGAGGAAGATGATCCCCATCAGCATGTTCATGTCGCGCTGGATCACCGACTGATAGGCCAGCTGGCCGAGCCCCGGCAGCGCGAAGATGGTCTCGACCACCACCGAGCCCCCCAGCACGGTCGAGAATTGCAGCCCCAGAAGCGTGACCACCGGCAACAGCGCGTTGCGCATGATGTGATGGATCATCAGCCGGGTCTCGCCCGCGCCCTTGGCCCGCGCGGTCCGCACGAAGTCGAGATCGGCGACCTCCAGCACGCTGGCCCGCATCAGCCGCAGATAGAAGGACAGGTAGATCAGCGACAGCGCCGCGGTCGGCATGATCAGGTGCAGCACGACGTCGATCACGTGATCCCAGCCGGTATAGAAGGCCGCGACATCGCTCAGCCCGCTGACCGGCAGCCAGCCCAGCTTGACCGAGAACAAGAGGATCATCATCAGCGACAGGAAGAAGCTGGGCGTCGCGTAGAAGATCAGCCCCAGCGTCGAGATCGCGTTGTCGGTCAGCGAATAGGCGCGCCGCGCGGCGATGGCGCCGAGGCCCACACCGATGGAAAAGGCAAGGCTCAGCGAGGTGCCCATCAGCATCAGCGTGGTGCCCAGCCGTTCCCACAGGATCGCCGCCACCGGCTGTTCGTAGACGAAGGACCAGCCGAAATCGAACTGGATCAGCTTGGCCATGTAGCGCCCGAGCTGGACCCAGACCGGCTGGTCGAGCCCGTATTCGGCGCGCAGCCGCGCGATATAGGCGGCATCGGCGCCGCCCATGTCGCCGACCAGCGCATCGACGGTATCGCCGGGCGCCAGCTTCAGCAGCAGGAAGGTGCCCACCATGATCAGGATCACCACCGGCACGGCCTGCAAGAGCCGCCGCAGCGCGTAGGTGAGGACTTGGGTCAGTTGCATGTCGGAGGTTCCGGAAGGGGGGGCCAGGCCCGGACGGTCGCGCCGCCCGGACCCGGGGTCATCGGATCACTTCTCGAGCCAGAGATCGTACCAGCTCGACGAGTTCCAGCGCGGGGTGTTGTGGTGGTTGTGGAGCTTCTGCGAGGTGACCGAGATGAAGGGGTGCTCGATCGCGAAGATCACCGGGATCTCTTCCATCGCGAGCTTCTGGATCGCGTGATAGTCCGCGGCCCGCTGGTCGGGATCAAGCTCGGCCTGGGCCTCGTCGATCATCCGGTCCATCTCGTCGGACTGCCAGCCGAACTGGTTCGACCAGGGGGTTCCCGCAGGCGAGCCCGAGCGCAGCCAGACCATGGTCGAGACCGCCGGGTCCGACCGGAACTGGTGCCAGCCGTTCGCGGTGTCGAAATCGTGGTCGCGATAAACCCCGTTCAGGAAACCCGGGGCATCGTTCGTGAGGATCTCGACCTCGATGCCGATCTCCTTCATCGCCTGGGCGAAATACTCGGCCCAGAGCTGGGTATACTCGCCCCAGGGCGCCGGCCGGTGGCGCAGCTTGAACCGGATGCCGTCGGGACCTTCGGGATAGCCGGCCTCGTCCAGCATCTTCTTGGCCAGCTCGGGATCGTAGGCATAGGTGGTCACGTCATCGGTGTAGTTCGTACCGCCCGCGGACGGGATCGGACCCCGGCCCGGCTTGGCATAGCCGCGCATGATGGTCTTGATCGCATAGTCGATATCGAGCCCGTGATAGATCGCCTGCCGCACCTTCAGATCGGCGAGGATCGGGTTGCGATGATTGAACTCGACGGTCGAGTGGGCGACGTTGTTCTCGTAGCCTTGGGTCCCGACATCGAAGCCGTCCATCTTCGAGAACCGCTCGATATCGGCCATCGAGACTCCGTTGAAGCCGGATTCGTGGATCTCGCCCGCCTCGATGGCCGCCGCCGCCGCCGACTTGTCGGGGATGAAGCGCCAGACGATGCGGTCGAGATAGGGGTATTCCTTGCCGCGCCAGTAATCGTCGTTGCGCCCCGCGATCACGTATTGCCCGCGCTTGTACTCGACGAACTTGAACGGCCCGGTGCCGACCGGCGCGGTATTGTGCTCGTTCCGCATGATGTCGGTGCCCTCGTAAAGATGCTTGGGCACCGGATGGCCGAGATCGGGCATCGCCGCGACGAACAGGTCCAGCGGCATCGGCTGCGAATAGTTGAACACGGCGGTATGGGGATCGGTGCAGTCGACCGACTCGAGGTATTGCTGCAGCGTCGAGGAATAGTTGAGCAGCGGCTTCCACAGCTCCATCGCCGAGAAGGCGACGTCGTCGCAGGTGAAGGGTTCGCCATCGTGCCAGTTGACGCCCTCGCGCAGCTTGACGGTGATGTGCAGCCCGTCATCGGTCGAGGACCAGTCCGTCGCCAGCACCCCCACGGGGCCGTCATAGGACTTGTCGATCAGCGGCTCCATGATCTTGCCGGTGATGTTGTAGACCCCGGTCGAGGCCCGCAGCGCGGGATTCAGGATGCGCTGTTCCGAGGGCATGTGGATGATGGCGGTGCCGCCGTGCCGGGGCTCCTGTGCCGCGGCGGGTCCCGCCAGGGCCGAGACGGCAGCCCCGGCCAGAAGCCAGCCCCATGCCGATCCGCAGGCCGATCTGCTGGTCGTGATCATGTCGAAATCCCTGTTGTTATGGTCTTGCCATCCGGGCATGCGCCCCGGAAGCGTCCGCCCGACCAAAAAGCGGCAACCCGACAGCAACGTCAATGCAAATTTTGCGCTTCGACGATGATTATCGGAAGGACATCCTACCCTTTTGGCTATACTGCGCGAAAACATTCCCTCATACTTGCGGAAAGGGTGAACAAATATGCAGAACTGTGTCTGGATCACGGGCGCCGGTTCCGGAATTGGCGCGGCCATGGCGCGGGCCTTCGCCGGGGCGGGCTACCGCATCGCGCTGACCGCGCGTTCGGAGGACCGCCTGACCGCGCTGGCCGAGGAGCTTGGCGGCCCCGGCGACCGGCTGCGGGTCTTTGCCGGCGATGTCACCGACCGGGCGCGCATTCTGGCAATTGCCGAAGAGATCGTCCAGTGGGCGGGGCGGATCGACGTGCTGTGCAACAATGCAGGGCTGAACGTGCCGCTCCGGCGCTGGGACGAGCTTGACTGGGACAGCTGGGACCGGGTGATCGCCACCAACCTGACCGGCGCGCTGAATGTCATCGCCGCGGCGCTGGGGCCGATGCGGCGGCAGAAATCCGGCGTGATGATCCATACCTCGTCCTGGGCCGGGCGGTTCCATGCGCCCGTGGCGGGCGTGCCCTATGGCGCCTCGAAACACGCGCTGACCGATCTCAGCGCCAGCCTCAACGCGCAGGAGGGCGAAAACGGCATCCGCTCGACCGCGCTTTGCCCGGGCGAGGTGGCGACGCCGCTGCTGAACGGACGGCCCGGTTTCGACCCGGCCCGCGCGGCCGAAGTGATCCAGCCCGAGGATGTGGCGGCACTGGCGTTGCAGGTCGCGGGCATGAACCCCAATGTCGCGATCCATGAAATCACCTTTGCGCCGGTGCTGCGCGCGCCCCGCTGACCCGCCCGTTGAACTGAAGGAGCTTCCGATGAGCCATCCCGTAAAAGGCGTCGACCACGTCTTCCTGCTGGTCGAGGATCTCGACCGGTCCGCCGAGGCCTACCGCCGCCTGGGCTTCACGCTGTCGCCCAAGGGCCTGCACAGCGCGGCCAAGGGCACGGCGAACTACACCCTCATGTTTCCCGCCGATTACATGGAGCTGCTGGGCATCGTGACGCCCACCGAGGGCAACGCGCCCCGGCGCGAGGCTCTGGCGCGCGAGGGCGAGGGGCTGCGCGCGGTCGCCTGCCGGATCGACGATGCCGACGCCGCGAAGACCGCGCTCGACGCGCTGGGGATCGCGACCGCCGAGGTCGGACATTTCGAGCGCCCGGTGCCGCTGCCGGGCGGCGGTACAGCGCCCGCGGCCTTCGCCACCCTGCCCTATGCCGAGGCCGAACTGCCCTTCGGGCTGGTCTTCATGTGTCAGCACAAGACCCGCGAGACGGTCTGGCTGCCCGAGCTTCTGACCCATCCGAACCGCGCCTGCGGCCTGGGCGCGATCTTTGCCCAAAGCGCCGATCCCGAGGCCGCGGCCGCCCGGCTGGCCCGGCTGTTCGCCGCCGGAACGGTCGTGCCCCTCGACGGCGGGGCCAGGGTCGAGACCGGCCCGGACTCGGCGCCGATCCTCTGCCTGACCGGGGCCGCGCTGGCCGCGCGCTTCCCCGGGCTCGACCTCTCGGCCCTGCCCGCCGAAGGGCTGGCGGGGCTCGCCATCCGGTCGGAGGACATGGCGGCGACGGCAGCCTGCCTGACCGGGGCCGGGGTCGCGCCGGTCGAGACCGCGGCGGGGCTGGCGCTGGCGCCCGCCGACTGCGCCGGGGCGGTGCTGGAGTTCGTTCCCGCATGAGCACCGGCCGCAAGACCCGCGGCGCGGACCGGAAATCGGGCGAAACGCCCGATTTCGACGAGATCGACCGCAAGATCCTCGAGATCCTGCAGCGCGACGCCGATCTGGCGGTGAACGCGCTGGCCGATATCGTGGGGCTCAGCCCCACCCCCTGCTGGCGGCGGATCAAGCGGCTGGAAGAGGCGGGCGTGATCAAGGGCCGGGTCGCGGTCGTCGATCATGCCCGCGCCAATGTCGGCATGACGGTCTTCATCGGCATCACCGCGCCCCGCCACGAGACGTCCTGGCTGAACAGCTTCCGCGCGCTGATCGACGACATCCCCGAGATTGTCGAGGCCTACCGGCTGACCGGGGCGACCGACTATATCCTGAAGGTCGTGGTGCCCGATATCTCGACCTATGACCGGGTCTACAAGACGATGATCGAGCGGCTCGACTTTTCGCAGATCAATTCCTCGATCTCGATGGAAGAGCTGAAATTCACCACCGCCGTGCCGACCAGCTATCTGTAACGCTCAGCCAAGCACGACCCCCGGCGCGGCGCCATCGGCCGCCTCGATCCGGCCGATCCGCGCGGCCGCCTCGAAGCCGTGCCGGGCAAAGACCTCCAGCACCGCCCCTGCCGTGTCGGGGGCCGCGCTGACCAGAAGCCCGCCGCTGGTCTGCGGATCGGTCAGAAGCGCGCGGTCGTCCTCGGCGAAGCCGTCGGGCAGCAAGACGCTCGCACCATAGCTTTCCCAGTTCCGGCCCGAGGCGCCGGTCGCGCAGCCCGCCGCCAGCAGCGCGCGCACGCCGTCCATCACCGGCACCGCGCCCCAGTCCAGCACCGCGCGGCATCCCGCACCCCGCGCCAGTTCCAGCGCATGGCCCGCCAGCCCGAAGCCGGTCACGTCGGTCAGCGCATGCACGCCGTCAAGCGCGGCCAGATCGGGGCCGGGCGTGTTCAGCCGGGTCGTGGTGTCGATCATCCGGGCATAACCGTCCGCATCCAGCAGCCCCTTCTTCAGCGCGGCCGACATTACGCCCGTGCCAAGCGGCTTGCCGAGGATCAGCAGATCGCCCGGCCGCGCGCCGGTATTGGCCCGCACCCGGTCGGGATGGACGAGGCCCAGCGCCACCAGCCCGTAGATCGGCTCGACCGAATCGATGCTGTGCCCGCCCGCGACCGGAATGCCCGCCGCCGCGCAGGCTGCGGCGCCGCCTTCAAGGATGCGGCCGATGGTGGCGGTCGAAAGCTTCGCGATGGGCATGCCCAACAGCGCCAACGCCAGGATCGGCCGCCCGCCCATGGCATAGACATCGCTTAAGGCATTGGTCGCGGCGATGCGGCCGAAATCATAGGGGTCGTTCACCACGGGCATGAAGAAATCCGTGGTCGCGACCAGCGCCTGGCTGTCGTTCAGCCGGTAGACCGCGGCATCGTCGGAACTGGCGGTGCCGATCAGCAGATCGGGCGGCACCGGCAGGCCGGGCATCTTCGCCAGCAGCTCGCTCAGCACCCCGGGCGCGATCTTGCAGCCGCAGCCGCCGCCATGGGCCAGGGACATCAACGCGGGCTCGTCGGTCATGCCGGGTCTCCTTTCGGGCAGTCCCCGCGATAGGACCGCCCGCAGGGCCCCACTGTCAACGGAAAGCCTGTGCGGCGCGTGCCATCCCCGATGGCAGAGGGCCGCCTTTGACGCATCCGGCACTGGCGGCGGGCGCGCGGCTGGGGCATGTCGGATGGGAGGCGGTTGCCCGCCGCGCCGGTCGACCGGAGCCCGAGATGCAGAACGACCCCCGATCCCATGGCCTGTGGGAAGAGACCGCGCCCGCGCTGGCCGTGGCGGACACGCCCCCGCTGACAAGTCCCGCCGAGGCCGATGCCGTCATCGTCGGCGCGGGCTATACCGGGCTGTCGGCCGCGCTGCATCTGGCCGTGGCCGGACGGCGGATCGTGGTGCTTGAGGCGGCCGAGGTCGGCTTTGGTGCCTCGGGCCGGAATGTCGGGCTGGTCAATGCCGGGATGTGGACCATGCCCGACGAGATGCCGAAGGCGCTGGGGCCCGGGCACGGACCCCGGCTGCTGGAGCTTCTGGGCTCGGCCCCGGCCGAGGTCTTTGCCCTGATCGCGCGGCACGGGATCGCCTGCGAGGCGGTGCGGAACGGCACGCTTCACTGCGGGGTCGGTGCTGCCGGGCTGGCCGAGCTGACCGAGCGCGCCCGGCAATGGCGCGCGCGCGGCGCCCCCGTCGAGCTGCTGGATGCCGCCGAGGCGCACCGCCGGATCGGCGGCGGGTCCTATGCCGGGGCGCTGTGGGACCGGCGCGCGGGCACCCTGCAGCCGCTGGCCTATGCGCGCGGGCTTGCCCGGGCCGCGATGGCCGCGGGCGCCACGATCCATGCCCGGAGCCCCGTGACCGGGATTGCCCGCGAGGGCGCCGACTGGGTGGCCCGGACCCCGGCCGGGCAGGTCCGCGCGAAATGGCTGGTACTGGCGACCGACGCCTATACCCGGCAGGTCGCGACCGGGTTGCGCCGCGAACAGATCCGCCTGCCCTATTTCAACATGGCGACGCCGCCCTTGCCGCCCGATATCCGCGCCACGATCCTGCCGGGCGGCGAGGGCTGCTGGGATACCAGACGGGTGCTGTCCTCGTTCCGGCTCGATGCCGACGGACGGCTGGTCTTCGGGTCGGTCGGGCAGCTGGCCGCGCCCGATTTCGCCGTCCATCGCGACTGGGCCCTGCGCGCCATGCACCGGATCTTTCCGCAGCTGAGGGGCATCGGCTTTGCAACGCACTGGTTCGGCTGGATCGGCATGACCGGCGATCACCTGCCGCGCCTGCACCTGCCGGGCGAAAACGCCCTCGCCATAGCGGGTTATAACGGCCGGGGCATCGCGCCCGGCACCGTCTTCGGCAAGGCCATCGCGGCCCATGTCGCGGGCGATCTGCCGCTTGAGGCGATGCCGCTGCCGGTCTCGAGGATCGCGCCCGCGCCGCTGCGCCGGGGGCGGGAGCTTTTCTTCCGCGCCGGGGCGGTGGCCACACATCTTGTCTTCGACCGCTGACGGAACCCGACCATGCCAAGCCTGCACCTGACCCGTCCGGTCCCGCCCCAACTCCTGTCCCGCGCCGCGGGCGGCCTGTCGATCCTCATGCTGTCGGCGCTGATCGCGGGGACGCTTGCCACCGGACGGCTGGCAGGGGCCGGGGCGGTTCTCGATATCGCGGCCGTCGCGGCGGTGGCGCTGGCGCTGTTGCGGCTCGACCGGGTGTCGCGGATCGCGCGGATATTCCTTGGCGCCGCCGCGCTGTCGGTCGCGCTGGTGGCCGCGACGCTGCCCGAGGCGATGCCCGCGATGCGGCAGGCGCTGATGCAGGGCACGGCCTTTTCGGCCTTCCTGACGGCGCTGGGGCTGATCCGGGCGCCGGTGCGCGGCTCGAAGGCCATCGCCCGGGCGGCCGAAGCGCTGTTCGCCCATACCGCCCGGGTGCGGATCGTCGCGGTCAGCCTCGGCGCGCAGGCGATTTCGGTTCTGTTCAACATCGGCACCATCGGCATGATCTCGGATATCGCCGCCGATCACGATGCCCGCCGCGCGACCGAGGGGCGGCGGCGGATCGACACCGGGGCGATGACGCTGGCCGCGCTGCGCGGCACGCTGATGATGACGGTCTGGTCACCGATCGGGCTCGGCTTTGCCATCGTCACCAGCGCGATCCCCACGCTCGACCCGGTGCTTTTCCTGGCGCTGGCCCTGGCCGCGGCCCTGACCATCGCGGTCGTCACGGCGCTTCTCGACGCGCGGAAGGCCCCCGCGCCGTCCGGGCAGGCGGCCGAGGCCGCGCCGCCGGGCTCGGCCGGGGCGCTGGTGGCGGTGCTGGCCGCCGTGGCCGGGCTTGTCGCGGTGACGATCCTTCTGCACCGGCTGCTGGACATCAGCTTCCTCATTGCCGCCTGCATCGTACTGCCGCTCCTGGCCGTGATCTGGCCCCGGATCGAGCGCGGCCTGCCCCGGTCCGGGGGCAGCGCGCTGGTCCGGGTCTCGGCCGCCTCCGAGGGCATGGCGACCGAAAGCACCATCTTCCTTGCCGCCGCCGTGATCGGGGCGGCCGTCGCCCAGGCGGCGCAGGCGATGGGCATCGACGCGCTGATCGAGCGCGGGTCCCTGCCGCCGCTTGCGGTGATCCTCGCCTGTCTGCTGGCGATCCCGGCCGCGGGCGCGCTGATGATCCCGCATTCCATCGTCATGGTGATGGCCGCGCAACTGTTCGGCGCCAGCCCGGTCGGCGCCCAGCATCCCTATGCGCTGGGGCTGGCGCTGTGCCTGGCCTGGGCGCTGGCGATCTCGGCCTCGCCGATCTCGGCCATGTCGATCATCACCGGTCGGCAATTGCACCGCCCGCCCCATCATGTGACCTTCAGGGTCAACCGGGGCTTCACGCTGATCGCCATGACACTGGCCGTGGCGATGACAGTCCTCGTCTATGTCGTCGAATAGGCTGCGCCCGGCACTCCCGGGCCGCGCCCAACAGGAAGGATCGCAGATGCCCCTCAGGACCGACACCGAAGCCCTTCTGGCAACTCTGGGCGTCGCGCGCGGCGCCTTTACCGGCGGCGGCATGGCCAGCTTCTCGCCCATCACCGGCGAAGAGATCGCCGATGTCGTGCCTGCCACCGCCGAAGAGGCCGCCGCCGCCATCGCCCGCGCCAGCGCGGCCTTCCGGGTCTGGCGCATGGTGCCCGCGCCGAAGCGGGGCGAGCTGATCCGGCTGTTCGGAGAAGAGCTGCGCGCGGCCAAGGCCGAACTTGGCCGGCTGGTGTCGATCGAGGCCGGCAAGAGCCCCTCGGAAGGCGCGGGCGAGGTGCAGGAGATGATCGACATCTGCGATTTCGCGGTGGGTCTGTCGCGCCAGCTTTACGGGCTGACCATCGCGACCGAGCGTCCCGGCCACCGGATGATGGAAACCTGGCACCCTCTGGGGGTCGTCGGCGTGATCTCGGCCTTCAACTTCCCCGTCGCGGTCTGGTCCTGGAACACGGCGCTGGCGCTGGTCTGCGGCGATCCGGTGATCTGGAAACCCTCGGAAAAGACGCCGCTGACGGCATTGGCCTCGATGGCGGTGCTGGCCCGCGCGCTCGAGCGGTTCGGCGAGGCGCCCGAGGGCCTGGCGCAGGTGCTGATCGGCGGCGCGGAGGTCGGCGCGGCGCTGGTCGACAGCCCCGATGTGGCGCTGGTCTCGGCCACCGGCTCGACCCGGATGGGGCGGATCGTCGGGCCGAAGGTGGCGGCGCGCTTCGGCCGTGCGATCCTGGAGCTTGGCGGCAACAACGCGGGCATCGTCTGCCCTTCGGCCGATCTCGACATGGCGCTGCGGGCCGTGGCCTTCGGGGCGATGGGCACGGCCGGGCAACGCTGCACCACCCTGCGCCGGCTTTTCGTGCATGAGGATGTCTATGACACGCTCGTACCCGGGCTGATCCGGGCCTATGGCTCGGTCACCGTCGGCAACCCGCTGGAAAGCTCGGCCCTGGTCGGGCCGCTGATCGACGGCGCCGCCTATCGGGCGATGCAGTCCGCGCTGGCCGCGGCCCGCGCGGCGGGCGGAACCGTTCATGGCGGCGAGCGCGTGGCCATCGGCCCCGACACCGCCTTCTACGCCCGCCCCGCGCTGGTCGAGATGCCCGAGCAGACCGGCCCGGTTCTGGAGGAAACCTTCGCGCCCATCCTCTACGTGATGAAATACAGCGACTTCGACGCGGCGATCGAGGCGCATAACGCGGTCGGCGCGGGGCTGTCGTCTTCGGTCTTCACCACCGACCTGCGCGAGATGGAGCTGTTCCTGTCGGCCCGCGGGTCCGATTGCGGCATCGCCAACGTGAATATCGGCACCTCGGGCGCCGAGATCGGCGGGGCCTTCGGTGGCGAGAAGGAAACCGGCGGCGGGCGCGAAAGCGGCTCGGATGCCTGGAAAGGCTACATGCGCCGCGCCACCAACACCATCAACTATTCGCGCGATCTGCCGCTGGCCCAAGGCGTCGTCTTCGACATCTGAGGCGGTTCAGGAGGCAGGGTCGGACAGTTCCAGTTCGTCGAGATCCTCGCGCAGGGTCTCGACCGCGTTCAGGTGCAGAAGGCCCGCCTCGCCCAGCGCGGCGGCGCACTCCGTCGCCAGAAGCCGCATCAGCGCCAGAGCCCCGGCATAGGAATCGCGCGGCGTGCGGGTTTCCACCGCGCAGGTGAAGGTCCAGGCGGCATGGGCCGGGGCGCCGCGCAGGCTGGCATCGCAGACCAGCAGCACCCGCGCGCCGCGCGCGGCCACCGCCTGCACCAGCCGCGAGAACCGCGCCGGGCGCCGCCTGAGCCCGACGATCACCGCCACATCCTCGGGGCCGAGCCCGGCGACGCCCTCGGCCGCGGTCTGTCCATCCAGCAGAAGCGGCGCGACATCGGGCCGGATCTGGGCCAGCTGGGCGGTCAGGTAATCGGCCAGGAACCGGCTGTTGCGAAATCCCAGGACCCGCACCCGCCGCGCCCGCCTCAGAGCCCCCGCCGCATCGCGCAGCACGCCCGGATCGACCCGCGCCAGCGTCGCCTCGATCAGGTCGGCCTCGGCCCGGATCAGCCGGGCGAAGGGCCGCCCCTCCTGCCCCGGTTCGGTCTCTTCGGTCATGAACAGGGGCGATCCGGTCTCGCGCAGCTTGCGGGCATCGAGCCGGGCGCTTTCGAAATTGCGATAGCCCAGCCGCTGCACGATCCGGCTGACCGTGGCGTTCGAGACGCCCGCCTGCGCCGCCAGTTCCGAGGCGCTCCAGACCGCCATTTCATGGGGCGCCGACAGGATCGCATCGGCCACCTTGCGCTCGCCGCCCGGCAGGCCGTCATAGGCGCGGTGGATCCGCTTGAGCAGCGATCCGGCCAGCTCGGCCCCGTCCTCGGTCTGTGCGCCCGGCTTGGTCATGGCCTATCGTTTTCACAGATCCGACTCTGGCGCAAATCGGTTTTCATGCCCCGCGCGCCGATCCTGTCCGGGCGGTCCGAGGGACATCCTGTGCCCGATTTCAAGGCATATCCGGGCGAGATGCGCCCATCCGCGCAGCAAATCCGATATGAAAATTTGCTTTCTCAGTTTTTGCTTTTACGAAAATTCATTTTCTCGTTCAGTCTCGCGTCAGGACGGCCTGCCCCTTCCCGTTCCGCTACGAAAGGACACCGCATGAACCGCAGAGACCTTCTGAAGACTGCCCTGGCCGGGACGGCGCTCGGCGCCTTCGGACCCGCTTTCCGGGCCGATGCCGCCACCGGCATCCTGTGGATGACCTGGGAGAACCTGGCCAAGGACGACTACCTTGCCCCGTTCCTCGCCGCCAACGACATCTCCCTGACCAAGACCTTCATCGGCACCGATGACGAACAGTTCGCCAAGCTGCGCGCCGGCGGCGCCGATTCCGTCGACCTGATCACGCCCGGGCTCGACAAGGTCGAATACTACACCGCCTCGGACCTGCTGCAGCCCATCGACTTTGGCAGGGTGCCGAACGCCGCGCTGTTGTACGACACCTTCAAGCAGACCCCGCTGGGCAAGGTCGACGGACAGACCTATGGCATCCCGTTCTACTGGGGCATCAACCCCATCGTCTACCGCGCCGACCTGATGGAGGCCGAACCCGACTGGTCGGTGTTCTTCGAGGGCGACGCGTATAACGGCAAGCTGGCCATGCGCGACTATGCGCTGGAGGGCATCATGATCGCCGCGATGTATCTGGGCATCCCCGAATCCGAGATGTTCACCATGGACGACCGGCAGCTGGCCGAGGTGAAGAAGGTTCTGAAGATCCAGAAATCGAAGCTGCGCACCTACTGGAACTCGATCGGCGACCTGACCAACCTCTTTGCCACCGGCGAGGTGGTCTGCGCCTTCTCCTGGGTGCCGCCCTATTACGAGCTTCGCGCCAAGGGCATCGACATGGGCATGGCCAAGCCCAAACAGGGCGTCATCGGCTGGTGCGATACCATCGCGGTGCCGAAGGGCGTCGAGGGCGCCCGGCTCGACGCGGCCTTCGCGCTGGTCGACTACCTGCTGGGCCCCGATTACGGCAAGATGCTGGCCGTTGGCGGGCCCTATGCGCAATCGACCTCGGCCGCGCGGGATCTTCTGACCGAGGAGCAGCAGGACAAGATCTTCATCAAGGACCTCTCGGTGATGGACAGCTTCGTCTGGAAGCAGAACCCGCCCCGCTATGGCGACTGGGTCGCGCTCTGGAACGAAGTGAAGGCCAGCTGAGAATGGCTGTTGCCGAGAATACCGCAGCCGGGCGCCGGACGCGCCCGCTGCTGGAGGCCATCGCGCTTTACAAGTCCTACGGGTCCGTTCAGGCGGTGCGGGGGATCGACCTTGCGCTGGCGCATGAAAGCTATGTGACCCTGCTGGGCCCCTCGGGCTGCGGCAAGACCACTCTCCTGCGCATGGTCGGCGGCTTCGAAGCCATCGGTTCGGGCACCCTGATGCTGGACGGAGCGCGGCTTGACGACCTGCCCGCGAACTTGCGGCCGATCAACACCGTCTTTCAAAGCTACGCGCTGTTCCCGCATCTGACGGTGCTGGAAAACGTGGCCTTCGGGCTCAGCTACCGGTCCCTGCCGAAAGACCGGATCAAGGCCCGCGCCCGCGAGGCGCTGGCGACCGTCCGGATGGAGGCCATGGCCGACCGTCGGCCGCGCCAGCTGTCGGGCGGCCAGCAACAGCGCGTGGCGCTGGCCCGCGCCATCGTCAACGAACCGCGCCTTCTGTTGCTGGACGAGCCGCTGTCCGCGCTCGACCGCCGGATGCGCAAGGACATGCAGATCGAGCTGAAGGACCTGCAACGGCGGCTGGGCATGACCTTCCTGCATGTGACCCACGACCAGGAAGAGGCCTTTGCGCTGTCGGACCGGATCGTCGTGATGCGCGATGGCCGGATCGAGCAGCAGGGCGCGCCGGGCGACATCTATGCCCGCCCCGCCACCGCCTATGTGGCCGATTTCATCGGTGGCGCCTCGTGCCTGCCGGGGCGCATCCTCGGTCAGGTCGGCAAGAGCTATGCCATCGAGACCGCACTGGGCCGCCATGTCGTGCCCGGGGTGAGCGGGCTGAGCGTGGGGGCGCGCGCGGTGCTGTGTCTTCGGTCCGAGAAGGTGGCGCTGGGGGAAACCGGCACGCCCGCCCATGTGACACACGCGGTCTATCGCGGCGCCGACTGGCTTCTCGAATGCGTGGCGGGCGGGCAGATCTTTCAGGTTACCCATGTCGGGCCGCCCCCCGCCCCGGGCGAGACGGTGCGGCTGTCCTTCGACCCCGACCGGGTCTGGATCGCGCGGGAGGCCGCCTGATGCGCCCGCAATCCGCCGGAACCTGGCTGGCCCTGCCCGTGGTCGCGGCGCTGGGCGCGCTTTGCCTCGCGCCGCTTGCGATCCTCTTTGCCTATTCCTTCTTCTCGGTCGATTTCGTCACCATCTCGCATGACCCGAGCCTGAAGAACTACGCCCGCATCCTTCAGTCCGAGACCTATCGCGGGCTGATCGCCCGGGCCTTCGGATCGGGGCTGCTGGTCGCCGCGATCACCGCCGTGATCGGCTATCCCGTCGCCTGGTTCCTGGCCAAGCGGGCGGGCGCGGCCAAGACCATGCTGCTGACGCTGCTGCTGGTGCCGCTTTATTCCGGAGACCTTCTGCGCATCTTCGCCTGGCGGGTGCTGCTGGGGGCCGAGGGCGCGATCAACCGCAGCCTGATCTGGCTTGGCGCCATCGACGCGCCGTTGCAGGGGCTGCTGTTCAGTCCGCTCGCCACCCATATCGCGCTGACCTACAATTACCTGCCCTTCATGGTGATCGGACTGTGGCTGGCCTTCGAAAGCCTCGACGACGCCTGGCTGGAGGCCGCGGCCGATCTGGGCGCCCCCGGACGGGACCGGTTCCGCCGGGTGACGCTGCCGCTGACCGCGCCCGGGCTGATCGCGGGCGGGCTGATGGTCTTCGTGATGGTGGTGGGCGACTATCTGACGCCGCAGCTTCTGGGCGGGGCCTCGGGGGTGACCGTCATCTCGGCCATCAACGACCTGTTCGGCACCGCCTTCGACTGGCCGCTGGGCTCGGCCATCGCCTGGACGATGCTGGCGATCCTGATGCTGTGCTTCGGCGCGGGCGCGGTCCTGATCCGGCGGTCGAGCCTCGTGGCGGAGGGCGCCTGAATGTCCCGTCTCGGTACGCTCTGGGTCTGCCTCGTCTTCGGCTTCATGTATCTGCCGATCGCCATGATCGCGCTGTTCTCGGTCAATGCCTCGGACGTCATGGCCTTTCCGCTGACCGGCGTCACCGGCCAATGGTTCGCCGAGATCCTCGGCGACGGCCGGCTTGGCGGCGGGTTTCTGACCACGCTGGCGGTGGCCTTTCCGGTGGCGCTTCTGACCACGCTCCTTGGGGCCGCCGCGGCGCTGGCGCTGAGCTTCTACGCCACCCGCTTCCGGGTGCTGTTCGCGGCGCTTCTGCTGCTGCCCTTCCTGGTGCCGCGGCTGATCCTTGCCGTGGCGCAACTGATCCTTTTCAAGGAACTGGGCGTGTCGCGGTCGCTGCTGACGGTGATCGCGGGGCAGTCGGTCATCATCCTGCCCTTCACCACGGTCATCGTCGCCTCGGTCCTGATCCGCATCGACCGCCGCCTGATCGAGGCCGCCGCCGATCTGGGCGCCTCGGGCTGGTCCAGCTTTTGCCGCGTGGTGCTGCCGCTGATGGGCAACGGGCTGATGGCCGCCTGGGTGATCGCCTTCGTGCTGTCCTCGTCGGAATACGTCCTGACCGCCTTCCTTTCGGGCCGCCAGCAAGCCCTGTCGGTGCTGGTCGCGTCGGATTTCCGCTTCGACCTTTCCCCCAGCCTCAACGCGCTCGCCGTGCTGATCGTGCTGGGCAACATCGCCCTCGTGGTGATCGCCGAGGCGATCCGCCACCGCTCGGGGCGGCTCAACTGACCATGCAGGGGACCATGACCCAGACGCTTTCCTTCACCAACACCCTGGGCCAGGGCGCCCGGACCGAGATCGTTTCGAACCCGCATTGCGCACCCGGCTACGGTCCCGCGCAAGAGGCCGTGCTGAACGACGCCGCCTTCGCCCGCGCCCGCGCCACCATCGCCGCCTGGCCCGGCTATGCGCCGACCCCGCTGCTGAGCCTGCCCGGGCTTGCGGCCGAGGCCGGGATTGCCGGGCTTCGCTACAAGGACGAGGCCGGGCGCTTCGGGCTGGGCAGCTTCAAGGCGCTGGGCGGGGCCTATGCGGTGCTGCGGCTTCTCGCGCGCGAGATCGCGGCCCGCGAGGGCATCGCCGAGCCCTCAGCACAGGCGATCCTCGCGGGCGATCATGCCGCAACCGTCGCCGCCATCACCGTCTGCTGCGCGACCGACGGCAATCACGGCCGGTCGGTCGCCTGGGGCGCGCGCACCTTCGGCTGCCGCTGTGCCATCTTCATCCACGCGACCGTGTCCGAGGGCCGCAAGGCCGCCATCGAGGCCTATGGCGCCGAGGTCCGCCGCTGTGCCGGAAATTACGACGACAGCGTCCGCGAGGCGCAACAGACCGCCACCCGCGAGGGCTGGTTCGTGGTCTCCGACACCTCCTATCCGGGCTATACCGAGGTCCCGAAGGACGTGATGCAGGGCTATGAACTGATGGCGGCCGAGGCCGCCGACCAGCTTGAGGCGCCCCCCACCCATATCTTCGTGCAAACCGGCGTCGGCGGCGTCGCGGCGGCAGCAGCGGCCCATTTCCGCCGCCGCCATGGCGCGGCCGCGCCGAAGGTGATCCTGGCCGATCCCGAGGCCTCCGCCTGCTGGGTCGAGACGATCCGCGCGGGAACGCCCACCGCCGTCACCGGCGATCTCGACACGCTGATGGCCGGGCTTGCCTGCGGCGAGGTCTCGCTTCTGGCCTGGGACGTGCTGAAACCGCTGGCCTTCGCCGCGGTCTCGGTCGCGGACGCGGATGCGGTGGCGATGATGCGGCGGCTGGCGCATCCGGTGCCGGGCGATCCGGCCATCGTCGCGGGCGAATCCGCCGTTGCGGGGTTGGTCGCGCTGATGGCGGCCGCCGCCAACCCCGAGGCCGCGGCGGCGCTGGGTCTTGGGCCGGACTCGCGGGTTCTGGTCTTCGGGACCGAGGGCGACACCGACCCCGCGCTTTACGAGAAACTGGCCGGTCGCCCGGCCGCCGAGGTAAGGGCCGAGGCATGACAGCGGACCTGACGATAAATCTCGACCGGCTGATGAACCGGATCGCCGAGCTGGGCCGGATCGGCGCCCTGCCCGGCGGCGGCTGCAAGCGGCTGGCGCTGAGCGTCGAGGATGCCGAGGGCCGCGCGCTGGTCACCGGCTGGTTCCGCGCGGCGGGGCTGGAGGTCCATACCGACGTGATCGGCAATTGCTGGGCGATCCGGCCGGGGCGGTCGGGCGGCGCGCCGGTGGTGATGGGATCGCATATCGACACGGTCGCGACCGGCGGGCTCTATGACGGGGTGCTGGGCGTGCTGGGCGGGCTCGAGGTCATCGAAAGCGCGATCGAGGCCGGAACAGAGACTGAAAAGCCCCTTGCCGTGGCCTTCTTCACCAATGAGGAAGGCGCCCGCTTCGCCCCCGACATGATGGGATCGGGCGTGGCGCAGGGCGGGCTCGATCTTGACGAGATGCTTGCCAAGGTCGGTATCGACGGGGTGAGCGTGGCCGAGGCGCTGGCCGCCATCGGCGCGGCCGGGCCCGACCCGGTGGGCGCGCTGGCACCCGATACCTATCTGGAGCTGCATATCGAGCAGGGCCCGGTGCTGGAGGCCGAAGGGCTCGACATCGGCGTCGTGACCGGGGTGCAGGGGATTTCCTGGACCGAGATCACGATCGAGGGGCAGGCCGCCCATGCGGGCACGACGCCGATGGCGCTGCGCCACGACGCGGGGCTTGTGGCGGCGCGGATCGCGACCGAGGCCCGCGCCATCGCCGACGCATTCGGCCCGCCGCAGGTCGCGACCGTCGGGCGGATCGCCCTGACGCCCGATCTGGTCAACGTGATCCCCGAACGCGCCGTGCTGACCGTCGATCTGCGCAACACCGACGAGGCCCGGCTGCAGGCGGCCGAGGCCCGGCTTTTCGAGCGCGCCGAGGCCTTCGCCGCCGCCGGGGGCTGCCGGCTATCGCGCCGGACGCTGGCCCGGTTCGAACCGGTGGCCTTCGACGCAACGCTGGTCGACGCGGTCGAGGCGGAGGCCCAGGCGCTGGGGCTGACGCACCGGCGCATGCCCTCGGGGGCGGGCCATGACGCGCAGATGTTCGCGCCGCGCTGCCCCTCGGCGATGATCTTCGTGCCCTCGCAGGACGGCATCAGCCACAACATCCGCGAATTCACCGCGCCCGGACAGATCGCGCCGGGCGTGCGCCTGCTGGCGCAGGTGGCGCTGGCCCGCGCGGGCCGGATCGACCAGAAAGGACAGACCGAATGAGCCGCAAGATCGTCGCCGCCGCCGCCCAGTTGGGCCCCATCGCCCGGACCGAGCCGCGCAGCTCGGCCGTCGCGCGCATGCTGGCGCTGATGGAAGAGGCCCACCGGCGCGGCGCCCGCCTTGTCGTCTTTCCCGAACTGGCGCTGACCAGCTTCTTTCCGCGCTGGCTGATCGAGGACGAGGCCGAGCTTGACGCCTTCTACGAAACCGGGATGCCGAACGCCGACACCCGGCCGCTGTTCGACGCGGCGGCGCGGCTGGGCATGGGCTTTTATCTGGGCTTCGCCGAACTGCTGACCGAGGGCGGTCTCAAGCGGCGCTTCAACGCCTCGATCCTCGTCGATCCCGAGGGCCGGATCGCGGGCCGCTACCGCAAGGTTCACCTGCCGGGGCATTACCATCCCGAGGACTGGCGCCGCTTCCAGCATCTGGAAAAGCGCTATTTCGAACATGGCGATCTGGGCTTTCCGGTCTACGACTTCATGGGCGGCAAGGCCGGCATGTGCCTGTGCAACGACCGCCGCTGGCCCGAGACCTTCCGGGTGCTGGCGCTGCGGGGCGCCGAGCTGGTCATGCTGGGCTACAACACCCCGCAACACTATCCGCAGGCGCCCGAACACGACCATCTGCAGGATTTCCACAACCATCTCAGCCTGCAGTCGGGGGCCTATGCCAATGGCTGCTGGGTGATCGGCACCGCCAAGGCCGGGTTCGAGGAGGGCTGCGAGCTGATCGGTGGCAGCTGCATCGTGGCCCCCACTGGCGAGATCGTGGCAATGACGCAGACCCGGGGCGACGAGGTTGTCACCGCCGAGATCGACCTCGACCGCTGCAGCGAGCTGCGCAAGAACATCTTCAACTTCGCGCTGCACCGCGAGCCCGGCGATTACGGCCCGATCTGCGAGGGCGCCGAGGCCCGGGCGGCCGAACGCGACGCGATCACGACAGCCAGCCGGTTCGCGCGCGACTGATGCGCCCGGCGCCCGCCCCGGCCGGGTTCAGGTGCCGTCCCGCCGGGCGTGAACGACGACCGACATGCCCGGCGCCAGACGGTCCTCGCCGGTCTGGCCGGGGTCGATCTCGATCCGGACCGGAAGCCGCTGGGCGATCTTGGTGAAATTGCCGGTCGCGGTCGAATTGCCGAGCACGCTGAATTCCGAGGCGGTGGCGGGCGACAGCAGGGACACGGTGCCCGTGAACCGCCTGTGGCCCAGCGCGTCGACCTCGAAGCGCACCGGCTGCCCCGGATGCAGGCCCGACAGGTCGGTTTCCTTGACGTTGGCGATCACCCAGATCCGGGCGGGAACCAGCGACATCATCGCGCTGCCCGCGGTCACGTATTGCCCGACCCGCACGTTGATCTGGCCAAGCCGGCCGTTTTCGGGCGCGCGGATCACGGTATGCTCGAGGTCGATCTTGGCCAGCTCGACCGCCGCCAGTTCGGCGGTCACGCGGGCGCTGAGGGTATCGGTGCGGACCTTGGCGGTGCCGACATCCTCGCGGGCAACATCCACGTCGCTCAGCGCCTCGGTCAGCGCCGCCTCGGCCTGGCGCAACCTCAGGTCGCTGTCTTCCGCATCGGCGGCCGAGATCACGCCCTTTGCGCGCAGCCGGTCCTGCCGGTTCCATTCGGCCCGGGCGGTATCGACCGCAGCGCGGGCGGCCTCGGCCGCGGCCTTGCGCGAGTCGAGCGTGGCGCGGGCAGAGTTGATGTCCTGGTCGTTGGCCTTCAGCGCGGCGCGGGCGCTGGCCAGTTCGGCCTCGGCCCGCGCCAGGGTCTGCCGGGCGGTCCGGTCGTCGAGCCGCACCAGCACGTCGCCGGTCGCCACCGTCTGAAAGTCCGACACAGGCACCTCGGTCACATAGCCCGCGATCTGGGGCGACAGTGTCGCCACATTGCCCCGCACATAGGCGTTCTCGGTCCGGATTTCGTCCCCGGCGAAGGGCGGCAGATGCCACGCGTAAAGAACGACGACGACGCCGAGAAGGCCGATCAGCACGATCAGAAAGGTGGGGATGTGGTGTTTCAGGATATGCACGTAAGAAACCTCATTTGGCGGCAGGGCCGGGTCCGGCCATCCGCGCCCGCAGCCAGTCGCGCGCTATTTGCCCCAGAAGCGCGGCAAGCGCGCAGAAAGCCAGCGTCGAGATCAAGGCAGAGACATCGTTATAGGCGGACACCGTCGCCTCGCGGGTAACATCCGAGGCCAGCCGGGCGACCGCCTGGATCTGCAACTGGCCCGGGTCGCTGACGCTGGGGGAAAGCTGCGCCCGGATCTCGGCCAGCCGCCCGGCCACAAGTGGGTCGCCGACCTGCAGCTGGGCGTCGATCCACTGCGCATGGGCGGTGGTCCGGGCAGCCACGAAGGTCCGGTAAAGCCCCGCACCGATCGTGCCGCCAAGAATCTGGCTCGACAGAAAGACGATGACGAAGCTCAGCAGATATTGCGGGCCCTTGCTGAACGCCTTGACCAGCCCGGCCGCCATCGCCGACGGCAGGAACAGCGCGGCGGCGAAGCCGACCATGCCCTGGCTCAGCATCCGCTGGGCCGAGCTGACATCGGAATTGGCATGGGCCTCCAGCGCCGAGCCGACCGCGATCAGCAGAAGCGCCACGACATGAATCGCGGGCACGCGCTCGATCTTCATCACCAGCGCGCAGGCGGCGCCGCCCGCCACGGTGGCCAGCGAGATCACCCAGAACAGCGGCGCGATCTGTTCGGGCGCGTAGCCCAGCGCCTGAAACAGGCCGGGCGCCCCGGCGGTCTGTTCGGACAGGATGATCCGGAAGACCAGCAGCGCCGCGCTGAGATGCAGGATCTCGGGCGTCGTCAGCCAGCGCACGTCCAGAAGCGGCGCCTTGCGATGCAGCTCGATCACCAGCGCCGCCACCACCCCGGCGATCGACAGCGCCAGCACCGGTCCGATCCAGGGCGCAGCGGTCCACCAATAGATGTAGCCGGTGGTAAAGCAGGAGACGAGCCCGCCGAACGCGGCGGCGATCAGTCCGAAGGAGATCAGGTCGAGCCCCCGGATCACCCGGACCCTGTCGCCATGCGGCAGCGGCAGGCGGAAGACGAGGAACAGGCAGACCATCGACATGCCGAGCTTGAGCAGCAGGATGCTGGTCCAGCTGCCATCGGTGAGGATCCCGGGGCTCAGCGCCCGCGCCAGCGGCATGCCGAGCGACATGAAGGTCAGCGCGCATGGCAGGCCCAGCCTCATCTTCAGCCGCTGCGGCAGCGGTTCCAGCGCATAGAGGATGGCCAGCGTCGACAAGGGCGCCGCCGAGATCCCCGACAGCAGCTCGACCGCCAGCGCCGAGCGCAGATCGACGGTCAGCAGGCTCAGAAGCGCCACCGCCGCATAAAGCGCGATGGACACTTCGGCAAAGCGGCGCAGCCCGTATTGCGCCCGGATCTTGATCAGCATCAGCGGCAACGAAGCGCGCGGGGCCATGAAGGCCACGATCAGCCAGGAAGTCTGGCTTTGGGTGGCGCCAAGCTCGCCGGCCAACGTCGGGATATTGGCCGCCAGAAAGCCCTGCCCCAGCGACTGCGAGACGCCGATGAAAAGCGAGGCGCCGATATAGGCCAGGGCCAGCGGCAGCGGTTTCGGCACGAAAGGCGTCGGTTCTGGCACGGGAGGGGCGGATGGCGGCGTCTTGCTCAACGGGCGCCCATCGCATCGAGGTTCCGCTGGATCTTGCGGATCGTCGCCAGCGCCTGGTCAAGCTCGTCGGGATCGATGCCGCGATAGACCTCGCGCCGCAGATCGTCGGTGAACTCCGTGACATCTCGCGCCTGCCGACGGGCGTCCGCCGTCAGATAGAGGCAGCGCACCCGCTTGTCCTCGGCCGAGAAGCGACGTTCGACCAGACCCGCCGCCTCGAGCGCATCGAGGGTGCGGTTCATCGAGGGCGTGCGGATATCCAGCCGCTCGGCCAGTTCGACCTGGGTCAGCCCCTCGCAACCGGCGATGGTGACCAACGCCTGTGCCCGCGCATAGGTCATGTCAAGCGCGGTGGCGCGCGCATTGAACCGCTTGCGGATCCCCCGCACCAGCCGGAACACCTCGGGCAGAAACGTCTTCTGAACGGCCTGCATCGCCGGATCGCCTTTAATTACCCTGCTAATGATTAGGAAGATAAGGTTTCGCCCGGCAGAGGCAAGCAGGTACGGTTCACGACGTCTCGACAGAGCGGGAAAGGTCAGCGCCTCAGGGCGCCCGCCTCGCGGTCGAGCGTCGCCCGCTCGGCCGCGTCGAGGCGGGCCAGCGCTTCGGCTTCCGACCCGGTCTCGGCCAGGGCGCGTGCCCAGATCCGCGCGACCGAGGCGGCGCTCCAAGGCAAAACCGCCCGGGCCACCCAGGCCCGGGCCGGGGCAGGCAGGCGATCATGCGCCGCCATCGGGCAAGGCCGCCGCCTACGCCGCAACGGACTGCTCGCGTTGCCGGTCACGCCCGACGGCCCCAGTGCGAGAACGGGTCGGGTGGCCGCGCCCAGGCTTCCGGGTAGAACCGCGTCTCGGGCACCATCCACAGGTCGAGCAGGGCCCTGATCCGGGCGCGGTTCACCGCCATCCGGCGGCCCTCACAGGTTTTTAGCACATGGTTGAGGAGCGTGGTCTTTCCGGCCCCGAGAAAACCGGAAAGGACGGTTACGGGAAGGCGGTCGGCCATTTGGTACTCGGATGTTACACTATATTATACGATATAGTATAACATACATGGTGGGGCAAGTGACCGTTCCATCGCCAGCGCCGAAGTCGGGATATGGTCGGCAGCGGCTCGGATCCGCGCCGGACGCGATTTTTCGCAGAAAAATCGGCCGCCCGTTCAGCTGTAGCTGCGGGCGCCGAAGATCGCGCTGCCCACGCGCACATGCGTCGCCCCCAGCGCGACAGCCTGTTCGAAATCGTCGCTCATGCCCATGGAAAGGCCCAAAAGCCCGTTCCGCGCCGCGATCTTCGCCAGAAGCGCGAAATGCAGGGATGGCGTCTCCTCGACCGGCGGAATGCACATCAGCCCCCGCACCGGCAGATCCATCCCCCGGCATTCGGCGACAAAGGCATCCGCCTCGGTGGGCAGCACCCCAGCCTTCTGCGCCTCCTCCCCGGTATTCACCTGGACGAAGAGATCCGGGCAGCCGCCCCGCTCCTGCGCGTGATCGGCCAGCCGCCGGGCCAGCCTGAGCCGGTCGAGCGAGTGGATCGCATCGAAAAGCTCAACCGCCTGCCGGGACTTGTTGCTTTGCAGCGGGCCGATCAGGTGCAATTCGACCCCTGCGAACCGCTCGCGAAAGGTCGGCCACTTGCCCGCGGCCTCCTGCACCTTGTTCTCGCCGAAGATGCGCTGGCCCTCCTCCAGCACCGCCTCGACCCGCTCCAGCGGCTGCACCTTCGAGACGGCGATCAACGTCACCGACCCGGGCGCGCGCCCGGCCGCCCGTTCCGCTTTTGCCAGCCGCGCGCGAATATCCTCAAGCCCCATTGTCGTCTCCGATTGCATCGCCCAGCGCCTCGGTCAGCTCGGCCAGCTCGTCGGCATGCCGCTGCCAGGCCTTCATCGAGGTGGCATAGATCGGCTGCCGCACCTGGGCGAGGCTCAGCGTCGCCACCCGGCGCTCGGTCTTGTGGAAATTCAGGCAATTTTCCTGCCAGTCCAGACCGCAGGCCGCGACCAGCGCCCGGGCCTGGGTTTCGGGATCGGCGATCAGGTCCTCATAGCGGATCTCGTAAAGTCCGCCGGGCAGCTTCCTGCGCCAGAATTCGATCATCTCGAGGAACATCCGGTAGTAAAGCCCCAGATCGCGCAGCTTGGTCGCGTAGCGGTGCGTGCCCTCGGCAAACATGTTCTTGTAGATCGACAGGCAGATGTCGCGCGGATCGCGATGCACGACCACGATCCGGGCGCGGGGCAGCGCCAGCCGGACCAGCCCGGCCACCATATAGGTCTGGATCGACTTGTCGCTGACCAGATCAGAGCCCGGGAACCGGCTCCGGAACTCCGTCTCGATGCGATGGCCCAGCGCCGCGATCTCGGCATCGCCGATCCGGTCGAGCGGCCGCAATCCGTCGGCCCCGTCCTGCAGCAGTTTCATCGCCTCGGCCGCCACATAGGCGATTTCGCCGCCGCCCGTGACCCGCGAATGGCTGGCCACGATCTGCTCGACCAGCGTGGTGCCCGAGCGGGGCATGCCGGTGACGAAGATCGGCGCGTATTCCGCGGCGCCCTCGATTTTTCGCCCAGAAAAATCGGTGCCCTCGAAGGCGGCCATCGCCGCGTCGATCTCGGCCCGGCGTTCGGCGATGTCATAAGGATGGCGCGCCCGCATCAGGTCGTTGGCGGGCCGAAGATAGGTGAAGACCCGGTCATGCGCCTTGATCTGCTCCATCGCCCGCGACAGCGCGAATCCCAGATGCATCCGGCTTTCGTCACCCAGCGCCGGATCCGCGAAAAGCGTCTCCATCCGGGCCAGCAGAGGATCCTCGGGCGTCACCTTGTAGGTGGCCAGCATGGTCCGGTAATGCTCGCCATTCCGGGGCTCCAGCGCGATGGCCTGCCGGAAATCGGCCTCTGCGGCGGCAAATTCGCCCAAGGTCTGCAGCAGCATGCCGCGCAGGCTGTAGGCAAGCGCCAGGCCCGGCTCGGCGGCGATCGCTCCGTCGAAACTAGCCCGCGCGGTCTCGGTGCGGCCCTGCTTGGCCTGCGCCTCGGCAAGGCGGACACGGACAATGGCGCGGTCATGCCCGGCCGCCATCGCGGCCTCGAGGACTTTCTCGGCCGCCTCCGGGTCTCCGGCCTCCATCAGCAGATGCGCCAGTGCCAGATGCCCGTCGAGATAACGGGGCTCGGCCGCCACCGCCCGGCGAAGCGCCGCCTCGGCCTCGGCCTTCCTCCCGAGCCGGGCGAGCCCCTCGCCCAGCGCGGCCAGCGTCAGCGGGTTCTTCGGCGCGCGCGCCAGTGCGGCCTCCAGGTGCCGCACGCCCGCCGCCACGTCGCCGGTCCGCACCAGAAGCCGACCGAGCCCACTGCGCAATTCGGGGTAGTCGGGCGCCAGCGCCAGCCCCGCCTCAAAGCTCGCGCGGGCCGCGGCGGTCTTGCCCTGATCGACCCGGGCAGCGGCCAGCAGGGCAAAGGCCACCGCCGAATCGGGATGCTCCCGGGTCAGGGCCTCGGCGCGCCGTTCGGCCTCGCCGGGGCGGCCCGCGCGCAACGCGGCCAGCACCGCCTCGGCTGCCTGCGGCGGCGCCGACCCAAGCGGGGCGCGGGGGCGGCCGCCTTTCGCGGGGGCAAGCCGGGCCTCGAGCGTCGAAAGCAGCGCCGTGGGCAGCCCTGCCTTGCGCGCGGCCTTCAGAAAGCGCGTGGTCCGGGCGGGATCGCCAAGCCGGGCCAGCGCCTCGGCCTCCATCTGCCAGATCGCGGCCTCGGCGGGCCGGGCCTTGCGCGCCGTTTCGAACCGGGCGGCGGCCTCGTCCGCGGCACCGCGTGCCAAAGCGATCCGGCCAAGCTGGACCGCGGCCTCGGCCAGTCCGGGCTGACCGTCGAGAAGCGCGCGATAGGCCGCTTCGGCCGCCTCGATCCGGCCCGTGCGCTGCAGCCGCTGCGCCTCGTCGAAGCGGCGCTTCGTCTCGGTCTGGCTCAGCGGCAGCATGGTCGAACTCCTTCCGGGGCGGTGTCGGGGCCGGGGTAGCACGCCGCCGCCGCCTTGTCGATTTCGCGCCGGGCGCCGAACGCCGCCCCGCAAATGAAAAGAGCGGACCCGAAGGCCCGCTCTTCCCAATTCGAAGTCCGGTTGGACTTAGAAGGACATCGCAACGCCGAGCGAGTAGGTCTCGTAGTCGCCGTCGTTGTTGTCGACGTCCGAGTCGCTGTAGCCGGCGACGATCGCGGCACCGCCGCCCAGATCGTAGGCCGCGGTCAGAGCCCAACCGTCAGCATCGTCGCCCGAGGTGTCGAACTTGCCATAGCTGGCGCCCACGGACAGCGCGTCCATGGTGTAGCCCAGGCCGATCGCGTAGTGATCGACGTCCGAGTTGCCAGCGCCGCTCGGATCGTAGTTCGAGTATTCGAACCCGGCTTTGAAGCCGTTGTTGAAGTCGGCCGACACGGTCGCGGCAATGATGTCGACTTCGGTACCAGCAGTCCACGGAGTGAAGCCGTAGTCGCGAAGGTTGCCCGGGGCCCAGCCGCTGAGGCCGGCTTCCAGGTATTGGTAGCCGAGGCCGAAGCCGAGGCCGACGCCGCCCATGTCAGCTTTGTAGCTGATCGCCAGAGCGTAGCCGTTGTCGGCGTCGTTGGCCGCACGGGTGGTCGTCGAGGTGAGCGGACCGCCACCGGCGGGAGCAGTCAACGTCGTCGTCGTAGCATTATCGTCGTTCAGTTCCATCGACGCCGAGAAGCCGAAGTCGCCGAAGCTGTAGTCGTAACGCAGGATCTGGTTGTCGTAGGCGGCGTCGCCATACGAGCCCTGGTAGCCGGCGTGGACGGTTTCGTCGTCGCCGATGCTGTACTGGCCGACCGCGTTGTGGGCTTCGGTCAGGCGCTTGTCGACGGCGCCGTCGATTTCACCCAGGGTCAGGGTGCCGAAGTCGCCCGAGATGAACACGGCTTCGTTGTCGAGCGACACGTTGCCGTTTTCGTTCGGCTCGGCGTCGGTCGAGAAGTCGACCGAGATCCCGAAGGACAGGCCGCTGTCGGTCTGGCCCGAGCCGACGACCGTCAGGGTGAAGTCGTTGTTGAATTCGGTGGTGGAGTCGGCGCCGTTACCGGCAAAGGAGCTGACGCCCGGGGCGTCTTTGCCGCCGCCGACGATACCCATTTCCGCCGAGCCCGAGAAGGTGATGTCAGCCGCAGCGAAGCCGGCCGAGGCAACCAGCGCGGTGGTCGCGAAGAGAACCTTTTTCATGGTTTTCCCTCATTCGTTTCTAGATGCACCTCAGGCCGGAGCCCCGAACTGAGTATGTTGGTGGTGTCGCTCCTCCCCCCCTGAATTGCAAGGAACACGGTCCGGGGCCGCGAACGCTCCGCCCGATTGATGCAGCGATGCCACACAGCGGGTCCTGTCCCGGCGGGCCTCGGGACAGCCTGCCGCACCCGCTGTCGGCCGTGCCGCGGGACGCGCGCGCAAACGAGCCTTTGAAAAGGGAAAAACCTTGTCGGCTTTCCGTGCCTCCGGTAAAGACCCGAAAAGGATCGAAGGGGATAGTGAGAATGACCGTTTCCAGCTTCTCGCGCGTGGCGCTGATCGCCGTGGCAACGGCCGGTCTTTCGGGCTGCGGCGGCGGATGGTTCGGCGGCAGTTCCAGCCCCGAGGCGCGGCAGGCCAATCTGGATGCGCAGTACGAGAACACGCCGATGGCCGAAGTCGAACGCGAGCGCAAGACGTCGTCGTCGGTCTGGGATCTGTTCAACAGTGACGACCCCAATGTGACCGTCGAGGTCAACAAATACCTCTGGCAGGCCTCGCTGGAAGTGTTGAACTTCCTGCCGATTCGGTCGGTCGATCCCTTTACCGGCGTGATCGCGACCGATTACGGCACGCCGCCCGGCGGCGGTCGGGCCTACCGCGCCACGGTCTATGTGCAGGACCCCGCGCTCGATGCGCGGTCGCTGAAGGTGTCGCTGCAATCGAAGGGCGGCGCCGTCAGCCAGGAAACCGTGCGCGCCGTCGAGGACGCGATCCTGACCCGCGCCCGCCAGCTTCGCGTCCGCGACAGCCGGCTCTAGCCTTCTTCCGAAGCCCGCCCGGACGTGCGGGCTTGATACGGCCACGTGGCGCAGGCGGCTCTGGACGCCTAGCGCCCGCGCGACTATTGACATCGCCGTACCCCGCACCGACCGCCCGCAAACGAAGCACCGAGGACCGCAAGACATGGCGCGCTACACCCCAGCCGAGATCGAGCCGAAATGGCAATCCGCATGGGAGGCGGGCGGCACCTTCGCCGCCACCCGCGACGAAGCCCGGCCGAAATACTACGTGCTCGAGATGTTCCCCTACCCCTCGGGGCGCATCCACATGGGCCATGTGCGCAACTACACGATGGGCGACGTGGTCGCGCGCTACAAGATGTCCTGCGGGTTCAGCGTGTTGCACCCGATGGGCTGGGACGCCTTCGGGATGCCCGCCGAGAACGCCGCGATGGAGCGGGGCGGCCATCCCAAGGACTGGACCTATGGCAACATCGCCGACATGCGCGCGCAGATGAAGCCGCTGGGCCTTAGCATCGACTGGTCGCGCGAATTCGCCACCTGCGATCCCGAATATTACGGCCAGCAGCAGGCGATGTTCATCGACATGCTGGGCGCGGGGCTGGTCTACCGCAAGAACGCGACCGTGAACTGGGACCCGGTCGACATGACCGTTCTGGCCAACGAGCAGGTGATCGAGGGCAAGGGCTGGCGGTCGGGCGCGCCGGTGGAACGGCGCGAGCTGACGCAATGGTTCTTCAAGATCTCGGATTTCGCCGAGGAGCTGCTGGAGGCGCTGGACGGGCTCGACAACTGGCCCGAGAAGGTCAAGCTGATGCAGCGCAACTGGATCGGCCGCAGCCGCGGGTTGCAGATGGGCTTCGATCTGGTCGACGCGCCTTCGGGCTTCGACCGGGTCGAGGTCTATACCACCCGGCCCGACACGCTGATGGGGGCGAGCTTTCTGGGCATCTCGCCCGATCACCCGCTGGCGAAGGCGCTGGAGGCCGAGAACCCCGAGGTCGCTGCCTTCTGCGCCGAGTGCCGCCGCATGGGCACCTCGGAAGAAGAGCTGGAAAAGGCCGAGAAGAAGGGCTTCGACACCGGGCTGACCGTGCGCCATCCCTTTGACGAGACGTGGGAACTGCCGGTCTATATCGCCAACTTCATCCTGATGGATTACGGCACCGGCGCCATCTTCGGCTGCCCGGCCCATGACCAGCGCGACCTCGATTTCGCGCGGAAATACGGGCTTCCGGTGATCGACACCTTCGTGGCGCTGGACGGTGGCACGCCGGTCGGCACCGAGGCTTTCGTACCGGCGAAGCCCGAAAAGGTCCGCTGGCTGAAAGCCTTCGCCTGGGACGAGATCGCCAGCGGCGAAGAGGCCATCGAGGCCGCGCTTCGCCATTGCGAAGGGAAAGGCATCGGCCAGGGCGTGACCAAGTTCCGCCTGCGCGACTGGGGCCTGTCGCGGCAACGCTACTGGGGCTGCCCGATTCCGGTGGTGCATTGCCCCGAGTGCGGCGTGGTGCCCGAGAAGAAGGAAAACCTGCCGGTCCGCCTGCCCGACGACGTGACCTTCGATCAGCCCGGCAACCCGCTGGACCGGCACCCGACCTGGCGCGACTGTGCCTGCCCGAGCTGCGGCAAGCCCGCGAAGCGCGAAACCGACACGATGGACACTTTCGTCGATTCGTCCTGGTATTTCGCGCGCTTCACGGCACCCCACGCGGCCACCCCGACCGAGATGGCCGAGGCCGACTACTGGATGAATGTCGACCAGTATATCGGCGGGATCGAACATGCGATCCTGCACCTGCTTTATTCGCGCTTCTTCGCCCGGGCGATGCAGATCACCGGCCATCTGCCGAAAAAGGCAATCGAGCCCTTCGATGCGCTGTTCACCCAGGGCATGGTGACGCACGAAATCTACATGACCCGCGACAACAAGGGCCGTCCAGTCTATCACCTGCCCGAAGAGGTCGAGAACGGCGCGCTGAAGGCGACCGGCGAAACGGTCGAGATCGTGCCCTCGGCCAAGATGTCGAAATCGAAGAAGAATGTCGTCGACCCGGTCAATATCATCCAGGCCTTCGGGGCCGATACCGCGCGCTGGTTCGTGCTGTCCGACAGCCCGCCCGAACGCGATGTCGAATGGACGGCGGCGGGCGCGGAAGCGGCGTTCCGGCATCTGGGCCGGGTCTGGCGCATCGCCGAAGGTCTTGTCGAGGAACTGAACGGCGGCGGGATCGCGGCCTATGAGGAAGAGGCGCCGGCGACCGCTTCGGCAGATGCGAGCGGTCCGGGCGCGGCCGAAAGGGGGGGAGACGACCTGGCCCTCCGCCGCGCCCTGCACAAAACCATCCACGATGTGACAATGGGTATCGAAAGTTTCGGCTTCAATACCTCGGTGGCAAAACTTTACGCCTTTACCAATACCCTGGCCAAATCCACGGCCTCCCTTGCCGCGCGACGAGAGGCCGCGACGGTCATGGCGCAGCTGATGGCGCCCATGACCCCGCACCTGGCCGAAGAGGTCTGGGAGGCGCTGGGCAATCCCGGGCTGGCGGCCGAGGCGCCCTGGCCCAAGGCCGATCCGGCGATGCTGGTCGAGGATACGGTGACGCTGCCGATCCAGATCAACGGCAAGCGCCGGTCCGAGATCCAGGTGGCCAGGGACATGCCCAAGGAAGAGGTTGAAAAGCTGGTGCTCGCCGACGATGCTGTGATCAAGGCGCTGAATGGCGGCGCCCCGAAAAAGCTGATCGTCGTCCCGGGCCGCATCGTCAATGTCGTCGTCTGACCGCCGCGCCTTTCTTGTATCAGGGCTGACCGCCGCGGGGCTCGCTCTGGCGGGCTGCGGCTTTCGCCCGGTCTACGGAACCGGCGGCCCGGCCGACGGGCTGCGCGGCAGGATCGCGGTCGATGCGCCCGACTCGGTGGTGGGCTTCCTGCTGGTCGAAGAGCTCGAGACCCGGCTTGGCCGGGCCGAGGCGCCCCGCTGGCGGCTGGCCTACAGCATCGACACCGAAAGCGAAGGCCTCGGCGTCACCGCCGAGCAGGACACCACCCGCTACAACATCACCGGGCGGGTCGGCTTCCAGCTGCGCGATCTCGACAGCGGGCAGGTGGTGCAATCGGGCGAGGTCGCGTCCTTCACCGCCTATTCCGCGACCGGCAGCACGGTCGCGACCCGCGCCGCCGAGCGGGACGCCTACCGGCGGCTGATGGTCATTCTCGCCGATGAAGTGGTGACGCGGCTTCTCGCTACCTCCGGCACCTGGGCGCAATGAAGCTTTCCCCGCGGGAGGCCACGGGGTATTTCGCCCGGCCCGAGCCGGATCGCGCGGGGCTTCTGATCTATGGCAATGACGCGATGCGCGTGGCGCTGAAGCGCCAGCAGGTGATCGCCGCCCTTCTGGGCCCGAATGCCGAGGAAGAGATGCGGCTGACCCGGTTGTCCGCCGCCGACCTGCGCGCCGACCCGGCGGCGCTGACCGATGCGGTCAAGGCGCGCGGCTTCTTTCCCGGGCCTCGCGTGGTCTTCCTGGACGAGGCGACCGATGCGCTGGCCGACCGGATCCTCGGGGCGCTGGCCGACTGGCAGAAGGGCGACGCGCAGATCGTGCTGACCGCGCGCCAACTGCCACCGAAATCGGCGCTTCGGAAAGCGTTCGAAGCCCATCCCGAGGCCTATGCCATCGGCATCTACGACGACCCGCCCGGCCGCCCCGAGATCGAGGCGATGCTGGCCGAAGCCGGGCTGGGGACGGTCGACCGCGCGGCGATGGGGACGCTTCTCGATCTGGCCACCGCGCTCGATCCCGGCGATTTCCGCCAGACCGTCGAGAAGGTCGCGCTTTACAAGCTGAACGATCCCGCGCCGCTGACGCCCGAGGACGTGGCCGCCTGTGCGCCGCGTTCGACCGAGGCCGAGGCCGATGCTCTGATCCATGCGGTGGCCGAGGCGAAGACCGCCGAGATCGGCCCGCTGCTGCGCCGGTTGCAGGCGCAGGGGATGGCGCCGGTCACGCTTTGCATCGCCGCGACCCGGCATTTCCGCCAGTTGCACGCCGCCGCCGCCGATCCCGACGGCGCAGCCTCGGGCATCAACCGGCTGCGCCCGCCGGTCCATTTCAAGGCGCGCGACCGGATGGTGCGGCAGGCGCAGGGCTGGGGCATGCACCGGCTGGAACAGGCGCTGGGGCTGCTGCTTGACACCGACCTGCAGCTCCGTTCGTCCCAGCGCGCCCCGCAGATGGCCCTGATCGAACGCAGCCTCGTCAAGCTGGCGGTTCTGGCGTCGCGGCGCGCTTGACCGCGCCGCGATTTGCTGGAACCCCTGAGGAACGTGCCAAGGGGGATGTGGCGATGTATCGGGTCATTGGCAGCGGCAACAGTCGCGCACGGCGGGTGCTGTGGCTGATGGAGGAACTGGGGCTCGACTACGAGCATGTGCCCGCGCTGCCCCGGTCCGAGGATGTGGTGGCGCTCAATCCCGCGGGCAAGGTGCCGGTGCTGATCGCCGACGGGGTGCCGATCCTCGATTCGACCGCGATTTTGACCTTTCTGGCCGACCGGCACGGGCAGATGACCCAGCAGGCGGGCACCATCGCGCGCGCCATTCAGGACAGCATGACCCAGTTCCTGCTGGACGAATTCGACTCGGCGCTGTGGATGGCGGCGCGGCACAGTTTCGTGCTGCCCGAAGAGCTGCGGCAATCGGCGATCAAGGACAGCCTGAAATGGGAATTCACCCGCAGCCAGGAAGTGCTGGTCGGGCGCATGGGCCCCGGGCCGTTCCTGCTGGGCCCCGATATGACCGTGCCCGACATCATCCTGACCCATTGCGGCGACTGGGCCGAGGCCGCGCATTTCCCGATCACCCAGCCCCGGCTGGCCGAGTATCTGGCCCGGATGCGCACCCGCCCCGCCTACCGGCGCGCCCAGGCCGCCTGAGGGCTAGCGCGCCAGCCGACGGGCCGCGGCCTGCCCGGCCCAGCGGCCTGTCGCCAGACAAGCGGTCAGAAGATAGCCGCCGGTCGGCGCCTCCCAGTCCAGCATCTCTCCGGCCGCGAAGGTCCCAGGCCGCTCGGTCAGCATCAGGTCGGGATCGAGCGCCTGCCACATCAGCCCGCCTGCGGTCGAGATCGCCTCGTCGATCGGGCGCGGCCCGGCATGGGCAATGGGCAGCGCCTTGATCCGCGCCGCCAGTGCGGGCCCTTCGGGCAGCGGGCGGCCGAATTCCATCAGCAGCGCCAGCCGCGCCGGGTCGAGCCCCAGCGCCTTGCGCAGATGGTTCGAGAGGCTCACCTTGCCGCGTGGCCGCGACAGCCGGTCCGCCACCCAGTCGGGCGTCCGATCAGGCAGCAGGTCGGCGACCAGCGGCGCCCCGTCGCGCAACGGCCGGGACAGCGCATAGATGCCCCCGCCCTCGAGCCCGCGCGCCGAGATCACGAACTCGCCCCGGTGCCAGGGCCCGGCGCCGGCCCGCAGCGCCACGCCCTTGACCGGCAGGCCGAAATGGCGGGCCATCGGCACCGACCAGTCGACCTTGAGCCCGACATTGGCGGGCGCGAAGGGCGCCAGCGGCAACCCTGCCTGTGCAAGCGGCCCGGCCCATGCGCCGGTCGACCCCAACCTGGCCCAACTCGCCCCGCCGAAGGCCAGGATCGTGACCCCGGCCGCCATCCGACGCGGCCCCTCGGGCGTCTCGAAGACCGAGGCGTCGCCGTCCCAGCCGCCCCAGTGCCAGCGCCGCCGGAGCTGCGCCCCCTGTCCCGCGAGCCGCCCGAGCCAGGCCCGCAGGAGCGGGGAGGCCTTCATCGCGGTCGGAAAGACCCGACCGGTGCTGCCCGCAAAGACCGGCTGGCCCAGTCCCTCGGCCCAGCGACAGACCTCGCCCGGGCCGAACGCCTCAAGCATAGGCCGAAGCCGCGGCGCGGCCTCGGCATAGGCCGCCAGAAAGGGCTCGAACGGTTCAGCTCTGGTCAGGTTCAATCCCGATTTTCCCGCCATCAGGAACTTGCGGGCGGGCGCGGCCAGTGCCTCGGCGATGACGACCGGCACGCCCGCCGCGCCCAGCGCCTCGGCGGCCATCAGGCCCGCCGGACCCGCGCCCACCACCAGCGCGGGAAGCCTTTCGGCCGCCTGCTCCGGCGCAGCCTCCTGCATTCCTGCCCTGTCGCTCATGGCCGCGCCTCCGTTCCGCTTGGCCGCGCGGCACAATGCCCGGCGGCCTCTGCATCCTCTGCCTCGGGAACCTCGAAGCAGCAAGGCCGAGCGGTTCCCCTGGACGGGGCAATTCACGGCGCGAGCGCGAAAACGAAAAGAGGGTCGGCGGGACCAAACCTGCCGACCCTCTTTGCGATCAGTGGTGCCGGTGAAGGGACTCGAACCCCCGACCCCATCATTACGAATGACGTGCTCTACCAGCTGAGCTACACCGGCACTGTGGCGGGGTCTTTAGCACCCTCGCGGGAGGGTGTGTAGACCCTTTTTGTCCTACTCCACCGACTTTTCCAGACCGCCGCCGACCAGCAGCGGCAGCATGTCCGACGCCCCGGCCAGCGCCGCCTGGTTCGCGGGCGCGGGCTTCCAGGCCAGCGTGTCGAACCCACCGCAATGGCCGCAGACCGGCGCCCAGGCCGGCTGGACCGTGGCGCAGCTGTCGCAAACCCATTGCGGGCCGCGCGGAGCGCCCAGCGCCTTGGCCAGGAAGCCGCGCACGACCTCGTCGTCAGAGCCCAGACCGCGCTCGACCGCCGCCATCAGGGTCAGGGCGCGCACCGTCGGCGCGGTGTCGACCAGATCGCCCAGCGCCTTGCGGGCGGCCGGGAAATCCTCGGCGGCGATGGCCAGTTCGGCCGTCAGCATCCGGGTTTCGGGATCGTCGGGCCGAACATCGGTCAGCTGGCCGAAACGCAAAATCCGGTCCTGCGGGGTCTCGTCGGGCACCAGTTCGGCGAAGGCCGCGGCGATGTCGGGATGGGGCTGAGCCTCCCAGGCGCGGCGCAGCACCCGCACCGCCTGCTTTTCGCGGCCCTGCGCGTGATAGGCCCGGGCCGCCATCACCGCGGCGGGCACCAGGTCGGGCGACAGCTTGTTGGCCTCGATCGACAGGTCGCGGGCGCGCGGCTCGTCGCCATCGACCATCAGATCGCGCGCCTCGCAAACCGCCAGCACCGCATCGCGGCGCCGGTGCAGGTCGCGCGGGATATTGCCGTGCCGGAGTTTCGCGTTCAGCGTCTTGCGCGCGCCCTTCCAGTCTTCGGCATTGGCCTGCAATTGCAACAGCGTGGTCTGGGTCTCGGCATGGCGCGGCTTCAGCACGAAGGCCTTTTCCGCCAGCTTGATCGCGGTTTCCGTGTCGCCCTCGGCAAGCTTCTGTTTCATCAGCCCGCGCACGCCCACGAAACGGGTGCGGTCGTCGCCCAGAAGCTTCTTGTAGATGTCGCGGGCCCGGCCCTTGTCGCCCAGCATCTCGGCCGCCTGGGCCGACAGCAGGTTGGTCAGGTCCGGCCGGCGCAGGAAGCGTTCGGCCTTGGCGGCGTTCGACATCGCCAGCCGCGCCTCGCCCGAAGCGAGTGCCAGCATGCCGTCGGCCAGCGCCTGAAACCCGCGACGCTCGCGCGAGCGGCTGAAATAGCGGCTGATCGCGGTTTCGTCGCCGTTCAGGAAGCGCACCAGCGCCACCAGGAACCCGGCGACGCGCAGCAGCAGCCAGACGCCGACCACGGTCAGCAGCGCCAGGATCACCGCCTGCAGCGGGCCCAGCACGAATTCCATGTCCGCGACCGCGACCCTGAGGCCCGGTCCCGTCTCCATCAGGATGCCGGCCCCATAGGCAAGCGCGGCGACGAGGATCACGAAGAAGAGGATCTTGAGAAGGGACCAGAGCATGTTTCGCGCGTCCTCAGTTGCTGTTCAGCGTTTGCTCGAGGCTCTGCGCGGCCTCCACGGCATTGGCGCGGGCACGGGCGGCACCGATCCAGTCCGACATCTCGGCCTTGGCCTCGGCATCAAGCCCGTCGAGTTCGGACAGCGCCGTTCCCAGATCGTCCTTGCGCAGTGCGGCCTCGGCCCGCGACAGGATCGCGTCGGCATCGTCGCCCTCCTTGGGCGTCAGCGAGCGCACGCCCAGCTGGCTGCGCACGAAGGCCTTGAACCTGTCCCCGACACCGCCCGCGGCCTGCTCCTTGAGCGAGGTTTCAAGCGCGGCACGGGCCGCCGCCGGAAATTCTGATTGCAGCTCGGGCAGGGTGGCGACGCCGCTGTCGGCCACCGCCGTCAGTGCCTCGGGCACCTCGATCGACCCGAACTGGCCCAGCGCGGGCGCAAAGGGCGAGCCGTCGGCCAGCGCCGCGTCGATCCGCATCAGGGCACCGCGCGCCTCGACCTGGGCGGCCCGGTCCATCGCCGCGCCGATATCGGCCTCGGCCTTCTCGGCCACCTGCTGCACAGAGGCGCTGAGCTCGGCATTCTGCTCGCGCATCTGCGCAATCTGATCCTCATAGGCCTTGAGCGCGGCCGCCGCCTCGCCGCTGGCCGCTGCGGCCGGAGAATTGGCAAGCTCGGTCACGCGCGCGTCGATCCCGGCGACCTGCTCGGCGATCTTGCCGATCTCGGTCTGAAGCGCGTCGATCTGCCCGGCCAGCGCCTCGCTGCCGCCGCCCGCAGACAGGCCGTTCAGCGCGGTCTCGATCCGGTCGAGCCGGTCGCCATTGGCGGTCAGGGCCGCCATGCCCGTCTCGCCCAGCCCGGCGCTGGTGCCCGGGAAGGACCAGCCCTCGGGCTGGATGTATTGCGCGGTGACGAAGCCGATGCCCGCGGCCAGAATGCCGCCCAGAACCGGGGAAACCGCTCCGATCAGGCCCGGCTTGGACGGAGCAGGGGCCGGTCCAGCGGCCGGGGCCTCGGGTTCCGGTGTCGTTTCGATTGGCTTTTCTTCCGGCGCCTCGTCCTGAACGGGCGCGGCCTCGGAGGGCGCGTCGGCGCGCTCGGGGCTGTCGGCGACCGGCTCGTCCGCCTCATCGCGGTCGCGCGCCGTGCGGATGGCCGCTTCCAGCCGGCCTTCGCCGGGCTCCTGTCCGCCTTCGGGATGCGACGGCTTGGTATCCAGGGAATCGGTTTCGTCTTCGGTTTTAGCCACGGGAACCCGCCTTTCGATTCGCTTCGTCTCAGACCGCGCGTCGCGCACCGCCTCACACATTAAAGACTCGCCGTTACGGCCTCAAGGCACCCCCACGGCGCCCATTACCGCAGCCAGACCGTCCATCATCGCCGGGCCGTCGGGCCGGTCGGCCTCGATCAGGGCCACCGGGTCCGGCCCGTCCCAGGAGGCCGTGACCGCGGCACTCATGCTCACCAGAGCCAGACGCCCCCCCGATCCGCGCAGCCGCTCGGCCACCAACCGGGCCGAGCGGGGCGAGAAAAGCGGCAGCAGGACCAGCGGCGCGGCCTCGATTTCGGCCAGGATCCCGGGCGGGAAGGGCAGGGCCTCCTGCGCGTAGACGATGCGTTCCTCGGTGGGGATGCCGATGGCACTGAGCGCCTCGGCCAGTTCGACCCGGGCATGTTCGCCGCGCAGGTGCAAAAGCCGCCCCTTCGGCGGCCGCGCGGTGAAATGCGCGATCATCGAGGCCGCGGTGCCCTCGGCCGCGGTGGCGCGGAACCCGGCGGCGCGGGCGGCATCGGCGGTGCGCTCGCCCACGCAATAGGCGGGCAGGCTCCGGTCGCCATTGACGGCCGCAAGCGCGGCGACCCCGTTCTCGGACGTGAACAGCACCCCCGCGAAACCGTCGAGCAAGACCGGATCGGTGCGCGGCACGATGTCAAGCACCGGCGCCGTGCGGATCGCGATGCCTGTGCCGAACCTCTGAACGAACGCGTCGGCAAAGCGGTCCGACTGGGCCCGGGGCCGGGTCATGAGAAGCAGCGGCGGATGCTGGGGCAAGGCGTACCTCCTCGCGGGATTGTGCCTGTGGTCCCCGTGGTGTTACCTGCCGACCGACGGGTACGCAACGGCAGAGCCATGGCCGACACACTGACGATCCTGGGGCTGGAGAGCAGCTGCGACGATACGGCCGCCGCCCTGGTGCGCCTGCGCGCGGGCGAAAGGCCGGAAATTCTGGCCTCGGTGGTCGAGGGCCAGACCGCGCTGCACGCGGCCTATGGCGGCGTGGTGCCCGAGATTGCCGCCCGCGCCCATGCCGAACGGCTGGATCTTTGCGTCGAACGCGCAATGGCCGAGGCCGGTCTGGGGTTCGGCGATCTCGACGCGGTGGCGGTCACCGCGGGGCCGGGGCTGATCGGCGGGGTCCTCTCGGGGGTGATGGTCGCCAAGGGGATCGCCGCCGCGACCGGGCTGCCGCTGGTCGGCGTCAACCATCTGGCCGGGCACGCGCTGACGCCCAGGCTGACCGACGGGCTGGACTTTCCCTATCTGATGCTGCTGGCTTCGGGCGGGCATTGCCAGTTCCTGGCGGTGTCGGGTCCCGAGGAGTTTGCCCGGATCGGCGGCACCATCGACGACGCGCCGGGCGAGGCCTTCGACAAGACCGCCAAGCTGCTGGCGCTGCCCCAGCCCGGCGGCCCTGCAGTCGAGCGCACCGCCGAAACCGGCGATCCGGCGCGTTTTGCCTTCCCGCGCCCGCTGATGGACCGGCCAGGCTGCGACATGTCGTTTTCCGGGCTGAAGACCGCGCTGCTGCGCGCCCGCGACCGCATCATCGCCGAAAAGGGCGGGATCACGGTACAGGACCGCGCCGATCTCTGCGCCGGGTTTCAGGCGGCGGTGCGCGACGTGCTGGCGGGCAAGGCCGCCCGGGCGCTGGCCGCCTGTCCCGAGGCGACCGCGCTGGCCGTCGCGGGCGGGGTCGCGGCGAACCGCGCGATCCGGGCCGCGCTGGAGGATCTGGCCGACAGGGCCGGGCTGCCCTTCGTGGCGCCGCCGCTGTCGCTTTGCACCGACAATGCCGCGATGATCGCCTGGGCCGGGCTTGAACGCTTTCGCCTCGGTGCCCGCGACGACATGGCGCTGGCCGCCCGGCCGCGCTGGCCGCTTGACAAAAGAAGCCCCGCGCTGATCGGGGCCGGCAAGAAAGGAGCCAAGGCATGACAAGGATCGGAATCGCGGGGGCAGGGGCCTTCGGCACGGCGCTGGGCGTCGTGCTGGCGCAATCCGGGCGCAAGGCGACCATCTGGGCGCATGAGGCCGCCTTTGCCGAAGAGATCCGCAGCCGCAACGAAAACCCGCGCCTGCCGGGGGTTCAGCTGCCTGAAAACGTTTCTGTCTCGGCCCGGATCGCGGATATCGCCGAGTGCGACCTGATCCTGCTGACGACGCCGATGCAGGTGCTGTCAAGCGTTCTCGACACTTACGGGCCGGTGCTGAAGGCGCGCCACATGGTCGCCTGCTGCAAGGGCGTCGATCTGGCCACCGGGCGGGGACCGAGCGCGATCATCGCCGAAACCTGCCCCGAGGTGGTCCCGGCCGTGCTGACGGGCCCCAGCTTCGCCGCCGACATCGCCCGCGGGCTGCCGACCGCGCTGACGCTGGCCTGCGCCGATCCCGAGGCGGGCCTCGCGTTGCAGGAACGGCTGTCGACGCCGACGCTCAGGCTGTACCGCAGCACCGATACCGTGGGCGCAGAGCTGGGCGGCGCGCTGAAGAACGTGATGGCCATCGCCGCGGGCATCGTCATCGGCACCGGGCTTGGCGAAAGCGCGCGGGCCGCGCTGATCACCCGGGGCTTCGCCGAAATGCAGCGCTTTGCCCAAAGCTATGGCGCCGAGCCCGAGACGCTGGCGGGCCTGTCTGGCTTCGGCGATCTGGTGCTGACCTGCACCTCGCAGCAATCGCGCAATTTCGGCTATGGCGTGGCGCTGGGGCAGAACGCCTGGTTCGACCCCGATGTGACCGTCGAGGGCGCGGCCACCGCCCGCGCCGTCGCCGCCATCGCCAAGGCGCGCGGCATCGACATGCCGGTGACCCAAAGCGTCGCCCAGGTCATCGACGGCCGCCGCAGCATCGAAGAGGCGGTCAAGATCCTGCTGAGCCGCCCCCTGAAGGAGGAATGACCATGTATTTCGCGCTGATCTGCCGGGACAAGCCCGGCCATCTGGAGATCCGCAAGGCCAATCGCGAGGCGCATCTGGCCTATGTCGCCGAGACCGGCGTCGTGGCGCAGGCCGGGCCCTTCCTCGACGACGCGGGCGACATGTGCGGGTCGCTGGTGATCCTCGATGTCGCGGACAAGGCGGCGGCCGAGGCCTGGGCCACGAACGATCCCTATGCCGGGGCGGGCCTGTTCGAAAGCGTCTCTGTGCAGGCCTGGAAGAAGGTCGTCGGCTGATGGCCTTCTGGCTGTTCAAATCCGAGCCCAACACCTGGAGTTGGGACGATCAAGTCGCGAAAGGCGCGACCGGCGAGGAATGGGACGGCGTGCGCAACTATCAGGCCCGCAACACCATGCGGGCCATGAAGATCGGCGATCGGGGCTTCTTCTACCATTCGCTCAGCGAAAAGGCCGTGGTCGGCATCGTCGAGGTGATCGCCGAGGCCCATCCCGACAGCAAGGCCGACGATCCGCGCTGGGAGTGCGTCGACATCAAGGCGGTCGCGCCCTTGCCCCGGCCGGTCACGCTGGACATGTGCAAGGCCGAGCCGCGGCTGGCGAACATGGTGCTGGTCAACAATTCGCGCCTCTCGGTGCAGCCGGTGACCGAGGAAGAATGGCGGATCGTCTGCGAGATGGGCGGTCTTTGACCGCCCGCCCGCTGCTCAGAACCGGTTCAACGGGATCTTGAGATAGGACCGCCCGTCATCCTCGGGGTCGGGCAGGCGGCCGCCGCGCAGGTTGACCTGCAACGCGGCCAGCATGCGGTCTGGCAAGGAAAGGGTCGCATCGCGCGCCTGCCGGGTCTTCAGAAAGTCCTCGCGCGTCGCGCCGTCGAGATGCACGTTCCGGCGCTGCTCGGCCACCGTCGCCATCGGCTGAACCGCCGCGCCCTCGTCGGGATAATCATGGCCGATGAACAGCCGCGTCTCGTCCGGAAGCGACAAGAGCCGCCCGAGCGAGTCGTAGAGGACCGAGGCGCTGCCGCCCGGAAAATCCGCCCGCGCGGTCCCGGCACCCGGCCGCAGGAAGGTATCGGCCACGAAGGCAGCATCGCCCACGAGATAGCTGACCGAGGCCAGCGTATGGCCCGGCGTCGTCAGCACCCGCAGCGTCATCTGCCCAAGCGCGATCTCGTCGCCCTCGCGAAACAGCCGGTCCCAGTCGCGGCCATCGGCGGGGAAAGCCTCGGGCAGGTTGTAAAGATCGCGCCAGAGCGCCTGCACCTCGGTCACCCGCGCGCCGATGCCCCGCCGCGCGCCCAGCGCGTAGCCGAGGTAATGCGCCGCCGAGAAATGGTCGGCATGGGGATGGGTATCGAGCACCCAGCCGATCCTCAGCCCCTCGGACCGGACATGGTCGAGAATCCTGTCGGCATTGGCGGTCGTGACGCGAGCCTCGGCCGGATCGAAATCGAGAACCGGGTCGATCACGACGCCCTCGCGGGTGGCGGGGTCGTGGACCACGTATTGCAGGCTGCCTGTGGCCTCATCGTGGAACGATGTCACTACGGGCGAAGCTTTCATGGGAAATTCTCCGGTCGTTTAAGCGTCCGGGGGATCGATATCCCCCAGGACGAGAACAACCGGCATGGCGGACAGTTCCGCCAGAGGCGATGCGGCAGAGCCGGAGCGGGAGGTTATGAATGGAGGGTTCCGCAAGTGCAGAACCCTCCATCACCCCACGTGCACCCTAGCGCACCACACGTGAATTCTATGAGGGCCCTGCCATCCTGGCGGGCATGAATTGACCATACGCCGACCACGTCCTTTGCACAAACCCAATGTCCCTGGCATTTTATACGACTTGCTGGAAACAGTTCCGGGACAGGGCGGACTCTGTTGCGGTTCGTCCGGCGGGAACTAGCCGTAAATGTGTTCCTTCCCGAATTGCAGGACCAGCATGTAGTACAGCACGGCACGGTACTTGTGCGGGTTCGAGACGCCATAGGTCTCGATCGCGGCCTGGATCGCCTCGTCCAGATCGGGGCCGTCGGGCAGGCCCAGCTTGCGGATCAGGAAATTGCGGCGCACGGTCTCGATCTCGCCCGGCTGGGTGGCCGCAACGACCTCGGCATCGGCATCGTAGATCGCCGGGCCGCAGCCGATGGTGACCTTGGTCAGCAGATCCATGTCGGGCTCCATCCCGTATCTGGTCCTGAGATCCTGCGCGTATTTCTCGATCAGCTGATCGCGCTTTCCCATCTTTCCTCCTCCTTTGTCCTGAGGCCTCCTCTCCGGGATCGAGCCTAGGCGCCCCGGACCGTCGAGCAAGGAAAATCCGGGCCCCGCGGCGCCCGATGTGTCGCTTTCGCGTCTTGAGACCGGCGGGCGCAGGGTGTCAGATCGCGCCCGGGCCTGGACAGAGGGAAAAAACGACGTGACCTACCTGAAGACCACACCGACGCGCGACGGCTTTTTCGGCAGCTATGGCGGCGCCACGCTGCCGCCGCCGCTGGAGCCGCATTTCGCCGAGATCCGCGAGGCCTATGACCGGATCTCGAAATCGGCCGATTTCATCCGCGAGCTGCGCTATATCCGCACCCATTTCCAGGGGCGGCCGACGCCGGTCTCGTACCTGAGGAACCTCAGCGATCTTTGCGGCGGTGCGCAGATCTATGCCAAGCGCGAGGATCTGAACCATACCGGCGCACACAAGCTGAACCATTGCATGGCCGAGGGCCTGCTGGCCAAGTTCATGGGCAAGACCAAGCTGATGGCCGAAACCGGCGCGGGCCAGCATGGCGTGGCGCTGGCCACCGCCGCGGCCTATTTCGGCATGGAGTGCGAAATCCACATGGGCGAGATCGACATCGCCAAGGAGGCGCCCAATGTCACCCGGATGAAGCTTCTGGGGGCCGAGGTGGTGCCGGTGGGTTTTGGCGGTCGCTCGCTGAAAGAGGCCGTGGACAGCTGTTTCCAAAGCTATATCGCCCAGGCCGATCATGCGCTTTTCGCCATCGGGTCGGTGGTGGGGCCGCATCCCTTCCCGATGATGGTGCGCAACTTCCAGCATGTGGTGGGGGTCGAGGCGCGCGAACAGTTCCTGGACATGACCGGCGAGCTGCCCGACATGGTCGCGGCCTGCGTCGGCGGCGGGTCGAACGCGATGGGGATCTTCTCGGGCTTCATCGAGGATGACGTGGCGCTTTACGGGGTCGAGCCCGCGGGCACCTCGTCCAACCTGGGCGATCACGCCGCCTCCATAGCCTTTGGTGAGGATGGCGACATCCACGGGTTCCGCACCATCGTGCTGAAGGACGAGAATGGCGAACCGGCACCGGTGCACACCGTGGCCTCGGGGCTGGACTATCCCGGCGTCGGGCCGGAGCACGCGCATCTGCACCGCAGCGGACGGGTCACCTACACCACCGCCAACGATGCCGAGGCGCTGAAAGCCTTCTTCGAGCTGTCGCGCCGCGAAGGCATCATTCCCGCGCTGGAAAGCGCCCATGCGGTGGCCTTCGCGATGCGCGAGGCCAAGGCGCATCCCGGCAAGTCGATCCTCGTCAACCTGTCGGGGCGCGGCGACAAGGATATCGACTATGTGACCGAAACCTTCGGCTTCGGCGAGGCTCTCTGAGCCGCTCGGCCGAACCTGCATAAAGCAAGGCGCCGCCCGGAAATCCGGACGGCGCCAGCCTCGCGCACGACGCGCGCAGATCAGTAGCGGTAATGCTCGGGCTTGAAGGGGCCTTCGGGCGTCACGCCGATATAGGCGGCCTGCTCGGGCGACAGGGTCGACAGCTTGACGCCGATCTTGGCAAGATGCAGCCGGGCGACCTTTTCATCCAGATGCTTGGGCAGGATGTAGACTCCGGGCGGATAGTCCCCCTCCTTGGTGAACAGCTCGATCTGCGCCAGCACCTGGTTGGTGAAGGAGGCAGACATCACGAAGGACGGGTGACCGGTGGCATTGCCGAGGTTCAGCAGGCGGCCTTCGGACAGCAGGATGATGCGGGCGCCCGAGGGCATCTCGATCATGTCCACCTGGTCCTTGATGTTGGTCCATTTGTGGTTCTTCAGCGCGGCCACCTGAATTTCATTGTCGAAGTGGCCGATATTGCCGACGATGGCCATGTCCTTCATCTCGCGCATATGCTCGATGCGGATCACGTCCTTGTTGCCGGTCGTGGTGATGAAGATGTCGGCCGAGGCGACCACGTCTTCCAGCACGACCACCTCGAAGCCGTCCATGGCGGCCTGCAGCGCGCAGATCGGGTCGACCTCGGTCACCTTCACCCGGGCGCCGGCACCGCGAAGCGACGCGGCCGAGCCCTTGCCGACATCGCCATAGCCGCAGACCACGGCGACCTTGCCCGCCATCATCACGTCGGTGGCGCGGCGGATGCCGTCGACCAGGCTTTCCTTGCAGCCATACTTGTTGTCGAATTTCGACTTGGTCACGCTGTCGTTCACGTTGAAGGCCGGGAAGGGCAGCAGGCCGTTCTTGTGCAGATCATAAAGCCGGTGCACGCCGGTCGTGGTCTCTTCCGAGACGCCCTTGATCGCGTCGCGCTGTTTCGTGAACCAGCCGGGGGTTTCGGCCAGCCGCTTGCGGATCTGGGCGAACAGCGCCTCTTCCTCTTCCGAGGTCGGGACGGCGATCAGGTCGTCTTCGCCATTCTCGACCCGCGCGCCCAGCAGCACGTAAAGCGTGGCGTCGCCGCCATCGTCGAGGATCATGTTGGCCGTGCCCTCGGCGAACTGGAAGATCTTGTCGGTATAGGCCCAGTAATCGGGCAGCGTCTCGCCCTTGATGGCGAAGACCGGCACCCCGGCCTCGGCGATCGCGGCGGCGGCATGGTCCTGGGTCGAGAAGATGTTGCACGACGCCCAGCGCACATCGGCGCCGAGCGCGACCAGCGTCTCGATCAGAACGGCGGTCTGCACCGTCATGTGCAGCGACCCGGCGATGCGCGCGCCCTTCAGCGGCTTGGCCTCACCGTATTCCTCGCGGAGCGCCATCAGGCCGGGCATTTCGGTTTCGGCGATGTCCAGTTCCTTGCGACCGAACCCGGCCAGCGCGATGTCCTTGACGATGTAGTCCGGCGCCATGGCGCAACTCTCCTCGTAATTGTCGGCTCGAACGGCACATACCATCACGCGCATGGCTCGACAATGCGGCTGCGCCGTGGCAATCGGGCGGCCCAAGGGAAACGGATCGCTATGAAACAAGCGCGCGCATGGCAGAGAATGCTGTCGGGACGCAGGCTCGACCTGCTGGACCCGACGCCGTTCGATATCGAGATCGAGGACATCGCCCATGGCCTTGCCTTCGTGGCGCGCTGGAACGGCCAGACCCGCGGCGACTATCCCTATTCGGTGGCCGAACATTCGCTGCTGGTCGAGGAAATCTTCGGCCGGATGCAGCCCGAGGCGCCGGTCCGCTGGCGGCTGGCTGCACTGCTGCACGATGCGCCCGAATACGTGATCGGCGACATGATCTCGCCGGTGAAAGCCGCCGTAGGCCCAAGCTATGGCGAGCTTGACAAGCGGCTGGCCTCGGCGATCCATATCCGCTTCGGTCTGCCCGCGGCGGTGCCCGAGCGGACCAAGAAGGCGATCAAGCGGGCCGACAGCCTGTCGGCCTGGCTTGAGGCGACCCAGATTGCCGGGTTCGACGCGATCGAGGCGAACCGGTTCTTCGGTCGCCCCCGACCCGAGTTGATCGAGGGGCTCGAGATCCGGTTGCGCCCGCCGGTCGAGGTACGCGCGGCCTATACCGCGCGTCATGCCGAGCTGATGGCGCGTCTATAACGCGACCGCCCGATGGGGCGGCGACGCGTGCCGGGTACGGGCTGTCGATCCAGCCGATCACCCCGGTCGAGGACGATCTGGCCGCAGGCAGGCAGTCCGCGCTGTTCGATCAGGACTGGCAGCGGATCGGCCATCACATCGTGACCCGGCCGGGGCAGCATTCCCCGCGGCTGCGCGCCTTCATCGACTGGTTGCGGCAGGCCTCACGTCAGGATCTGAGGCCTGCCCGGATCAGGTGCGGTCTTACCGCGGGCTGCGCTTGGCCAGGATCCGCTGCAACGTCCGGCGGTGCATGTTCAGCCGACGCGCGGTTTCCGAGACGTTTCGGTCGCATTGCTCGTAGACCCGCTGGATATGCTCCCAGCGCACGCGGTCGGCCGACATCGGGTTGTCGGGCGGCGGCGGCAGCGCCTCGCCATTCGACAGAAGTGCTGCGGTGACGTCATTGGCGTCGGCGGGCTTCGACAGATAGTCGGTCGCGCCGATCTTGACCGCGGCGACGGCGGTGGCGATGGCGCCATAGCCGGTCAGCACCACGATCTTGGCATCGGGACGCTTTTCACGCAGGGTTTCGACCACGTCGAGCCCGCTGCCATCCTCCAGCCTGAGGTCGACCACGGCATAGGCCGGGGGGCGCGCCGAGGCGATGGCCTTTCCGGCAGCGACCGTCTCGGCCATTTCGGGCTGGAACCCCCTCTTTTCCATTGCCCGCGCGAGACGCCGGAGAAACGGTTCGTCGTCGTCAACGATCAACAGCGACGGGTCGTCCCCGATTTCATACTCCTGCTCAGCCATGCGACACCCTCCTGGTGAGCGTAATATTCCGGACGTTCTAGAATGTTAACGGGGCAGGGTCAATTTAACTCGTTCCCGCTCAGGGCTTTCCCGCGCCGTTGTCGACAAGGCAGGCCACCCGCGCGGCCATGTCTTCGGGCGTGGTGTCGCGATCGAACACCTCGACCACGCCCGCGCCGGGAAAGGCGAGGTAGGTGAAGGTCGAATGGTCGATCAGGTAATAGGGGTCCTCGGGGTCGCGGATCCGAAAGAAGGTGCGGTAGGCGCGGCTGGCCGCCTGCACCTGGTCGGGCGTGCCGGTCAGCGCCAGCATCCGCGGATGCATCATCGAGGCGAAGGCCGCCAGGGCCTCGGGCGTGTCGCGGGCCGGATCGACCGAGATGAAGACCGGACGCACCTGATACCCCTGCCGTTCCAGAAGATCGACGGCATCGGCATTGCGGGCATTGTCGAACGGGCAGACATCGGGGCAGAAGGTGTAACCGAAATAGATCAGCGTCGGGCCGTCGATCACATCGGTTTCGGTCCGTACGGCGCCGGTCTGATCGGTCAGGGTAAAGGGCCCGCCCAGTTCGGACAGACCGGACCGGGAGCCGCCGCTGCGGCAGGCAGCAAACCTGTCCTCGGGCGCCCAGGGCCCCCAGATGAAAAGCGCGGGCACCGCGACCGCCGCCAGAAGCGCAAGGGCCGCGCCTGCCAGTATGTACCGTCTCATCCGCGCCTCCGCCGCCATCCGACACCCGATGTGCTTCCCACATTGATCGCCCCTCGTGCCGCGATTAACAAGGGGACAGCCTGAACCTGGGGGTCCGATGTCCGATATTGCAACCGGCCTGCTGCCGCCAACCGAGCGCAGCAACTGGATCCGCCTGCGGACCCTGATCCTTCTGCGATGGGCGGCCATCGCGGGACAGGTCGTCGCCATCGCGGTGGCCATCCTCTATTTCCAGATCCAGCTCGATCTGGGGCTGTGCCTGCTGGTGATCGGCGCCAGCGTCCTGGCCAATGTGATCGCGGTGGCGATCTATCCCGAAAACCGGCGCCTGTCGGAAAACGAGGCGATGCTGACGCTGCTGTTCGACGTGGTGCAGCTGTCGGCGCTTCTGTTCCTGACCGGCGGGCTCAACAACCCCTTCGCGCTGATGCTGCTGACGCCGGTCACCATCTCGGCGACGGCGCTGGGGCGGATGTCGACGCTGTTCATCGCCCATACCGCCTTCGCGCTGATCACGCTGATGACCTTCTATCATGTGCCTCTGGTCGATGCCGCTGGCGAGATCCAGGAATTGCCCCATCTGTTCCTGTTCGGCTTCTGGGCCGCGCTGGTGATCGGGATTTCCTTCCTGGGGCTTTACGCCGACCGCGTGACCTCGGAGATGAACAATATGTCCGACGCGCTGCTGGCGACCCAGATGGCGCTGGCCCGCGAACAGAAGCTGACCGATCTGGGCGGCGTGGTCGCCGCCGCAGCGCATGAGCTGGGCACACCGCTGGCGACGATCAAGCTGATCAGTTCGGAACTGCTGGACGAGGTAGAGGACAAGCCCGGCCTGCGCGAGGACATCGAGACGCTGCGCGAGCAGGCCGACCGCTGCCGCGATATCCTGCGCTCCATGGGCCGCGCCGGCAAGGACGACCTGCACATGCACACCGCGCCGCTGAAGGCGGTGATCGACGAGGCGGCCGAGCCGCATCTGGATCGCGGCAAGGAGATCGTCTTCAGCTTCGAGCCGATCCATGGCGGCAGCCCGCGGATGCCGGTGATCTACCGCCGCCCCGAGGTGATCCACGGGCTGAGAAACCTGATCCAGAACGCCGTCGATTTCGCCGAAAGCCGGGTCTGGGTCGTGGCGCAATGGACCCAGGACGAAATCAGCGTCCGGATCATGGATGACGGGCCGGGATATCCGTCGCACCTGCTGGGCCGCATCGGCGACCCGTTCGTGCGGATGCGCAAAAGCTCCGAACATCAGAAGAAGCGGCCGGAATACGAAGGCATGGGACTTGGGCTATTCATCGCCAAGACGCTGCTGGAACGCTCGGGCGCCACGCTGAGCTTTGCCAACGGGCGCGACCCGATGCTGACCTCGGAACGGTCCGATCAGCGCGGCGCGGTGGTCGAGGTCGAATGGTCCGCCTCCAAGATCGGCGTCAGTGCCGAGGCGCAACTGGCGGCACTGGGCGAGAACACCCCGATCGAGGCCTGAGACCGCCCCGGATCAATCACCACACGCATACGTTGAGTTAACTGGAATTTAACCAAGATGACGTTTTACTGAACAGACTGACCGAAGGAGCCTCGCCCGCACCATGGATATCGACTTGACCTCTGCGCTGGTTCTTGCGGGCGTATCCCTGATCAGCGCGTTGGTGGCGGTATTCCTTTTGCCCCTCATTCCCCGACGCTCCCCGTCCCCGGGCGCGGAATCCAGAAACAGCATGGTATTTCTCTTCGATGGAGAACATCTGGTGGATGCCACGCCGGACGGGCGCCGGTTTCTGGCAGGCGGCCCCAAGGGCCTGACCGACTGGCAGCGGTTCTGCGCCCTGATCGTGCCGCGTTTCCCCGGTTTTCCCGAACGAATGGAGCGGTTGCCCAAGGACGGCTCGGCCCTTCTGACCGAAGCCGGGGGCGAGGCGCAGCTGACCGCGACCTGGCTTGACGGGGTGATCCGCCTGACGCTGCAGATGCCGCGCTTCGACGAGGATGCGGGCCTGACCGACGCCCAGAGCCTGGCCGCGCTGACCGCGGAACTAGCCACGCTCCGCGATGTGGTCGAGGCGATGCCGACCCCGGCCTGGCAGCAGGACGACAAGGGGGGTGTGGCCTGGGCCAACAGCGCCTATCTCGACATCGTGCGCAGCCGCCATGACGAGGGCCAGATCGTCTGGCCGCTGCCGGTGCTGTTTTCACAACCCAAGGGGGAGCCGGGCTCGCCGCACCGTCAGGTCATCGACGCCGGCAGCGGCTCTGGGACTGGTACTGGCCGCGACCGCTGGTTCGACTGTGTGGCCGTCGAGGCCCATGGTGCCTCGCTGCATTTCGCGCTTCCGGCCGATGCCACCGTCCGGGCCGAGACCGCGCTTCGGAACTTCGTGCAGACCCTGACCAAGACCTTCGCCGAACTGCCCATCGGACTGGCCGTCTTCAACCGCAGGCGCGAACTGGTGCTGTTCAACCCCGCCATGTCCGAGCTTTTCAACCTCGAGCCCGAATTCCTGACCGGACGGCCCACGCTTCTGAACGTGCTAGACCGGCTGCGCGAAACCCGGATGATGCCCGAGCCGAAGAACTACCGGTCCTGGCGCGAACAGATCCTGCGGCTGGAACGCGATGCCAGCGACGGCGTCTATTCCGACACCTGGACCCTGCCCGGCGGACAGGTCTACCGGGTCACCGGGCGCCCGCATCCCGACGGCGCCGTGGCCTTCCTGTTCGAGGATATCAGCACCGAAATGTCGATGACCCGCCGGTTCCGCGGCGAGATCGAGACCGGGCAGGCCGTGATCGACTCGCTGCCCGAAGCCATCGTGGTGTTTTCCAGCGCCGGGGTCCTGACCCTGTCGAACAGCGCCTATGCCGAGCTTTGGGGCGAGGACCCGCGCCTGGTGATGGGTACCACCGATATCGCCGGGGCCACGGCGAAATGGCAGGCGCAATGCCTGCTGACCCAATCCGAGGCCGCCGCCGATCTGTCGCACCGCATCCGCCAGCGCGAAGCCTGGAGCTGCGAGTTGATCCGCCGCGACGGCAGACGGCTCGACTGCTTCCTCAAACCCGTCGCGGGCGGCTGCATGATGGTCGAGTTCCGCGACGCGACCCAGGCCGATGCGGCGGACGCCCACCCGGTGCCGCGCGCCTCGACGGGCTGATCCGACTTGCGGGGCCTCGGGCAGGCGTTAAACATGCGTCCATGTCCGGAACCCGTCTTTCCCTTTCGCTGGCCTCCGAGGCCCAGACCCGCGCCCTCGCCGACCGGCTGGCGGCGGTCCTCGGGGCTGGCGACACGCTGCTTCTCGACGGGCCGATCGGAGCGGGCAAGACTGCCTTCGCCCGCGCGCTGATTCAGGCCGCGCAGGCCCGCGCCGGGCTGCCGGTCGAAGACGTGCCCTCGCCGACCTTCACCCTGGTCCAGACCTACGAGGCGGGGCCGTTCGAGATCTGGCATGCCGATCTTTACCGGCTGGGCCATCCCCATGAGGTGCTCGAACTCGGGCTCGACGAGGCGTTCGAGCTGGCGCTTTGCCTGATCGAATGGCCCGACCGGCTGGGCGACCTGGCCCCGGCAGACGCCCTGCGCCTGACCTTCGGCCCCGGCCCATCCGACACCGCCCGGACGCTCGATCTCGTTTCGGCCGACCCGTCCTGGGCCGACCGCCTGTCCTTCCCTGCCGCAAAAGACGACCCCGATGCGTGACACTGCCTGCGCCGATATCCTCGCCCGCGCCGGATGGGCCGAGGCCCGCCGCGCGCCCCTGGCGGGCGATGCCTCGAACCGCCGTTACGAGCGTCTGGCCCGCGGGACCGAAACCGCCGTTTTGATGGATGCCGATCCGGCGCGGGGCGAGGATGTCGGCCCCTTCATCGCCATCGCCCGGCACCTGACCGGGCTTGGCCTCTCGGCCCCCGCGATCCTGGCCGAGGACGCGACGCAGGGCTTTTTGCTGCTTGAGGATCTGGGCGACGCCCTGTTCGCCCGGGTGCTTGCCGACGATCCCGGACCGGAAGACACGCTTTACGCCGCCGCCACTGACCTGCTGGCAGATCTGCACCGCACGGCCCCGCCCGCCGGGCTGGCCGCCTATGACGCCGAGACCATGGCCGATCTGGCCTGCCTGCCGTTCCAGTGGTACCTGACCGGGCTTGGCAGGCCCGCGCCCCAGGCAGAGATCGCGGCCTTTCGCGCCACGATCAGGACCCGACTGGAGTCCACCGCGCCGCCCTCGGTGCTGATCCTGCGCGATTATCACGCCGAAAACCTGATCTGGCTGCCCGACCGCAGCGGCGCCGCCCGGGTCGGGCTTCTCGATTTTCAGGACGCGCGCGTGGGCCATCCCGCCTACGATCTGGTGTCGCTTCTGGAAGACGCGCGCCGCAACGTGCCCCCGGCGCTGCAGGTCCGGATGCGCGCGCGCTATGTCGCCCGCACCGGCAGCGATCCCGACGCCTTCGCCCGCGCCTATGCCCTGACCGGCGCCCAGCGCAACCTGCGCATTCTGGGCGTTTTCGCCCGGCTGTGCCTGCGCGACGGCAAACCCGGCTATCTGCGGCTGATGCCCCGGGTCTGGGCGCATCTGATGACCGATCTCGACCACCCGGCGCTGGCCGACCTGCGCGATCAGGCGCTCCGCCTGCTGCCCCCGCCCGACCCCGACCGCCTTGCCAGGATCGAAAGCCGATGCGCCCGACGGCCCTGATGCTGTTCGCCGCCGGGTTCGGCACCCGGATGCGGCCGTTGACCGACGACCGGCCCAAGCCGCTGATCGAGGTGGCAGGGCGGCCGCTGATCGACCATGCGCTGGCGCTGGCCGAAGGCGCCGGGCTGAACCGCATCGTCGCGAACGCGCATTACCGCGCCGGGCAGATCGAGGCCCATCTGGCCGGACGCCACGGCATCGCGGTCTTGCGCGAGGACCCTCAGATCCTCGATACCGGCGGCGGGCTGCGCCATGCGCTGCCGCTGCTGGGCAGGGGCCCGGTCTTCACGCTGAACAGCGACGCGGTCTGGACCGGGCCGAACCCGCTGGCCACGCTGGCCGCCGCCTGGGACCCGGCCCGGATGGACGGGCTTTTGCTGCTGGTCCCGCGCGACCGCGCGACCGGTCACGCCGGGACGGGCGATTTCCGGTGCGATGCCGACGGACGCCTGACCCGTGGCCCGGGCGGGGTCTATTCGGGCGCCCAGATCCTCAGGACCGACGGGCTGGCCGAGATCCCCGAGCCGGTCTTTTCGCTCAACCGCCTCTGGGACCGGATGCTGACCGAGGGGCGGCTTTTCGGCGTTCTGCATCCCGGCGGATGGTGCGATGTGGGCCATCCGGGCGGGATCGCCGAGGCCGAGGCGTTGCTGGCGGAGCAGACTGATGTTTGAGGGAAGCACGCCCCGCCTCTATGGCCTGCCGCCCGGCGCCGATTTCCCGCGAGATCTGCTGATCGGGCTGGAACAGAGACTGTCCGGCGCCCCGCCCGAGGCCTGGGCCGAGGTCGAGATCTGGGTCAATACCGAACGCATGCGGCGGCGTCTGGTCGCCCTTTTCCAGGCCGGGCCGCCGCGCCTGCTGCCGCGCATCCGCCTGGTGGCAGAGCTGTCCCGCCATCCGATCCTCGCCGATCTGCCCGCGCCCGCCTCGCCGCTGCGGCGCCGGCTGGAACTGGCGCAACTGGTCCGCGCGCTGCTGGACCGCGCCCCTGATCTGGCCGCGCGCAGTTCGGCCTTCGATCTGGCCGACAGCCTCGCCGCGTTGCTGGACGAGATGCAGACCGAGGGCGTTCCGCCCCGCGTGCTACATCAGCTCGATGTCGGGAACCTCTCGGCGCATTGGGCGCGGGCGCGGCAATTCCTGACGCTGGTCGAGGACTGGCTTGGCGCCGACCTGTCCGACCGGCCCGGCACCGGCGCCCGCCAACGGCTGGCGGTCGAACGCCTGGCCGCGCGCTGGCGCGCCGATCCGCCCCGCCATCCCGTCATCGTCGCCGGCACGACCGGATCGCGTGGCGCGACCGCGCTGTTCCTGCGCACCGTCGCCGGTCTGCCCCGGGGGGCCGCCGTGCTGCCCGGCTTCGACTTCGACATGCCCACCGCGATCTGGGAAGGCCTTGACGACGCGCTGGCCGCCGAGGACCACCCCCAGTTCCGCTTTCGCCGAATTCTCGACGACATGGGGATGGCCCCCGAGGCAGTCGCGCCCTGGGTCGGCACGCCCGCCCCGTGCCCGCCGCGCAATCGTCTGGTCTCGCTCGCGCTCCGGCCCGCCCCCGTTACCGATCAGTGGATGGAGGACGGCCCCCGGCTGACCGGGCTCGACCGGGCCACAGAGGGGCTGACGCTGATCGAGGCGCCTTCGCCGCGCGCCGAGGCGCTGGCCATCGCGTTGCGGCTGCGCCGGGCCGCCGAGGACGGGCAAAGCGCCGCACTGGTCACACCCGACCGGACCCTGACCCGGCAGGTGACCGCTGCGCTCGACCGCTGGGGCATCCGGCCCGACGACAGTGCGGGCATGCCGCTGCCGCTGTCGCCGCCGGGGCGGTTCCTGCGCCAGGTCGCGGCGCTGTTCGGGCGGCCGCTGACGGTCGAGACGCTACTGGCGCTGCTCAAGCATCCGCTGACCGCCTCAAGCCCGGGCCTGCGCGCCGATCACCTGCGCTGGACCCGCGAGCTGGAACTGCATCTGCGCCGGAACGGTCCGGCCTTCCCCGATGGTCGCGCGCTGATCGGCTGGGCGAGCGATGCCGAAGATGGACGCAAGGCCTGGGCCGTGTGGCTTTCCGCAGCGCTGGATGGCGTCGATCGGGCGGGAACAGAGCCGCTTTCGGCCCATGTCGCGCGCCACCGTGCGGCCTGCGAGACCCTCGCCGCAGGTCCCGGCAGCACCGACCCCGGCGGGCTTTGGCTGGAGGAGGCGGGTGCGCAGTCCCGCGCGGCGCTGGACCTGCTGGCCGACGAAGCCGACGCGGGCGGCGAGATGACCCCCGGCGATTTTTCGGCGCTGCTCGACTCGGTCCTGCGCGACAGCACCGTGCGCAGCGCGGTCGAGCCGCATCCCGGGGTGATGATCTGGGGCACACTCGAGGCCCGCGTTCAGGGCGCCGATCTGGTAATCCTCGCCGGGTTGAACGAAGGCAGCTGGCCCGAAACCCCGGCGCCCGATCCCTGGCTGAACCGGCAGATGCGGGCCGAGGCGGGCCTGCTGCTGCCCGAACGCCAGATCGGGCTGGCCGCGCATGACTTCCAGCAGGCGATCTGCGCCCCCGAAGTGATGATCTCGCGCGCGATCCGCACGGCCGAGGCCCAGACCGTGCCCGCGCGCTGGCTAAACCGGCTGACCAACCTGATGGACGGGCTGGGCGGCACTGGCGGCCCCGAGGCGCTGGCCGCGATGCGGGCGCGGGGGCAAGGCTGGCTTGACATGGCGCAGGCGCTCGACCGGCCCGCCGAACCGCTGCCCGCCGCGCGTCGCCCCTCGCCCCGGCCGCCCGTCGACCGCCGCCCCGACCGGCTGTCGGTCACGGCTGTCGAGCGGCTGATCCGCGACCCCTATGCCGTCTATGCCCGCCATATCCTGCGGCTGAAGCGTCTCGATCCGCTGGTGCGCAGCGCCGATGCGCCGCTGCGGGGCACGGTCCTGCACAAGGTGATGGAGCGGTTCCTGTCACAGCCGCTCGACCCCGATCCGGACCGGGCCCAGGCCGATCTGATGGCCATCGCCGACGAGGTTCTGGCAACCGAGGCACCCTGGCCCGCGGCCCGCGCGCTTTGGCGGGCACGGCTCGGGCGCGCGGCCGAAAGCTTTCTGCGCGACGAGGCGGTGCGCCAGGCCGAGGCCGTCTGCATCGCCCGCGAACACCCGGGCGCGGCGCGGCTGGACAGCGGCTTCACCCTTACCGCGCAGGCCGACCGGATCGACCGCCGCCCCGACGGCCGCCTCATCCTCTACGATTACAAGACCGGCACGCCACCCAGCCTGAAGGCGATGGAGGCTTTCGACAAGCAGCTGCTGCTGGAGGCCTGCATCGCCGAACGCGGCGGCTTCGAGGACATCCCGGCCGCGCCCGTCGATCACGTCACCTATATCGGCCTCGGCCAGCCGCCGAAGACCGTGACCAATACGCTGGACGACGATCTGGTCGCGCGAACCTGGGCCGAGCTTGACCGGTTGATCGCCCGCTATGCCCGGCCGGAACAGGGCTATACCGCCCGCAACCGCATCCAGAAGCGCAGCGACATCACCGATTACGACCTGCTGTCGCGCTTTGGCGAATGGGATGAAACCGACCCGCCAGACCCGGAGGATGTGGGATGACCCGGAACGAGGCGACCGAACGGCAGATCCAGGCGGCCGACCCGTCGGGGTCTGTCTGGCTGTCGGCCAATGCGGGGTCGGGCAAGACCCGGGTTCTGACCGACCGGGTGGCACGGCTTCTGTTGGCAGGGGTGCCGCCGCAGCGCATCCTGTGCCTGACCTATACCAAGGCCGCCGCAGGCGAGATGCAGAACCGGCTGTTCGACCGGCTGGGTGGCTGGGCGATGCTGGCCGATGCCGATCTGCGCAAGGCGCTGCACGAGCTGGGCGTCGAGACCGCCATCGGCGAGGACACCCTGCGCGAGGCGCGGCGGCTCTTCGCGCGTGCCATCGAGGCGCCGGGCGGGTTGAAGATCCAGACCATCCATTCCTTCTGCGCGGGCATTCTCAGGCGGTTTCCGCTCGAGGCCGGGGTCTCGCCGCAATTCGTCGAGATGGACGACCGCAACGCCCGCCGCCTGCGGGCCGAGCTGGTCGATGCGCTGGCCGAAGGGCCTGAGGCCGATCGCTTTGCCGATCTGGCCCGGTTTCACACCGATGCCGAGCTGGATGCGCTGACCGCCGAGATCGCCAGCCATCGCGACCGGTTTCCGGCCACCGCCGACCCGGGCGCGATCTGGAAAAGCTTCGGCCTTTCCACCGATGAGGACAGCACGGTCCTGCTGCGCGGCGTCTTCACCGGGACCGAAGAGGCCCTGCTGACCCGTCTGAAATCCGCGCTGGCCGGAGGCGGCAAGACCGATCAGACCGCCGCCGCCAAGCTTGGCGCGCTGAATCTCGGCGGGGCCGACCGGGCCCTGTTGCTGGGGCTTGAAGACATCCTGTTGACCGGCTCAGCCGCCAAACAGCCGTTTTCGGCCAAGACAGGGTCTTTTCCCACCAAGGCGGTCCGGGCCGCGCTGGGGGCCGATCTGGTGCCGCTGGAAGACCTGATGATCCGGGTCGAAACCGCGCGGCCCCGGCGGCTGGCGCTGGATGCGGCCGAGCGGACGCTGGCCCTGCACCGCTTTGCCGAAGCCTTCCTGCCCGCCTATGCGGCGCGCAAACAGCTGCAGGGCTGGCTCGATTTCGACGACCTGATCCTGAAGGCGCGCGATCTGCTGACCGATCCGGGCGTCGCGCAATGGGTGCTGTTCCGGCTCGATGGCGGGCTCGACCATATCCTTGTCGACGAGGCGCAGGACACAAGCCCGGTGCAATGGCAGGTGATCGAGCTTCTGGCGCAGGAATTCACCGCGGGCGAGGGCGCGCGGAGCGGGGTCGAGCGCACGATCTTCGTCGTCGGCGACAAGAAGCAGTCGATCTATTCCTTCCAGGGCGCCGACCCCGAGGGCTTCGACCGGATGCGCGCGCTGTTCCGCGACCGGCTGGAAAATGTCGACCGCGGCCTGTTGAACCTGACGCTGGAGTATTCGTTCCGCTCCTCCGAGGCGATCCTCGGCGCCGTCGACCGGACCTTTCCGGAAGGCGCGCGGGCGGGGCTCGACCGCGAGATGCGGCACCGCGCCTTCCATTCCGATCTGCCCGGTCGGGTCGATATCTGGCCCGTGGTCGAGGATAGCGAGGCCGCCGATCCGGGGCATTGGGCCGATCCGGTCGACATGCTGGGCGCCTCGCATCACAGCGTGCGGCTGGCGCGTCAGGTGGCATCGGAAATCCGCGCCATGATCGACCGGGGCGAGACCGTTGCCGTCAAGGGCGGGGGGCGCCGCCCGATCCATGAGGGCGACATCCTGATCCTGGTGCAAAGCCGGACCGATCTGTTTCACGAGATCATCCGCGCCTGCAAGGCCGAGCGGCTGGAGGTGGCCGGCGCCGACCGGCTGAAGATCGGCGGCGAACTTGCGGTGCGCGACCTGACCGCGCTTCTGTCCTTCCTGGCGTTGCCCGAGGACGACCTGTCACTGGCCTCGGCCCTGCGCTCGCCGCTGTTCGGCTGGACCGAGGATGCCCTGTTCCGGCTGGCAGCACGCCGCAAGGGCTATCTCTGGCAGGCGCTCAGACACGCGGATCGGGCCGGAACAGAGACGGTTCCGGTGCTGCAGGCGCTGCTGGACGAGGCCGATTTCCTGCGCCCCTACGACCTGCTGGAACGCATCCTCACCCGCCATGACGGGCGCCGCAGGCTGGTGGCGCGGCTTGGTCAGGAGGCCGAGGACGGCATCGATGCGCTGCTGACCCAGGCGCTGTCCTATGAGACGACCGAGGTCCCTTCGCTGACAGGCTTCCTGGCCTGGCTGTCGAGTGGCGAGGTCGAGATCAAGCGCCAGCTCGATGCGGCGGGGCGGCGGATACGGGTGATGACGGTGCATGGCGCCAAGGGGCTTGAGGCGCCGGTGGTGATCCTGCCGCATACGGCGCAGCGCACTGTCACCATCCGCGACCAGATCTATACGCTGGAAAACGGCCTGCCCGCCTGGAAGACCGGATCGGACGAGCGCCCCGAGGCGCTGGCAGCCGCCCATGCGGCGCGTGTCCAGCGCGAGGAGGAGGAACGGTCGCGGCTGTTATACGTCGCCATGACCCGGGCCGAACAATGGCTGATCGTGGCGGCGGCCGGAAAGCTCGCGAAGGATGGCAGCGACTGGTACAGCCGCATCCGGCGGGGCATTGAGGCGCTTGGCCCCGTGCCACACGATTTCGGTTTCGGCGAGGGGCTGCGCTATGAACGCGGGCTCTGGCCGGAAGACCGCGTCCTGGCCGCGCCCGAGACGGCGCTGCCCGAAACCGCGCTTGCCGACTGGGCGCTGCGCGACGCGCCCCGCCCCGAACGGCCGCCGCAACCGCTGTCGCCGTCCGATCTGGGCGGCGCCAAGGCCCTGTCGGGCGACCCGCTTGGCACCGCCGAGACCGAGGATGTCCGGGCGGCGGGCACCTGGATGCACCTTCTGCTGGAACATCTGCCGGGCACCGATCCGGCCGACCGCCCGGCGCTGGCCCGCGCGCTTTTGGCCACGGCCGACCCGCCCGCGCCCGAGGCCGCGATCCCGGCCCTTGCCGCCGAGGCCGAGGCCCTGATGGCGCGGCCCGATCTGGCGCCGGTCTTCGCGCCCGGCACGCTGGCCGAGGTTCCGCTGACCGCGCCCCTGGGCCAGGGGCGGCTGAGCGGCACGGTCGACCGGCTGATCGTCTCGCCCGGCCGGATCACCGCCGTCGATTTCAAGACCAACGCGGTCGTGCCGTACCGGCCCGAAGACACACCCGAGGGCATCCTGCGCCAGCTGGGCGCCTATGCAGTGGCGCTGGCGCAGATCTATCCCGGCCGCGAGATCGAGACGGCCGTTCTGTGGACCCGGACGGCCAGGCTGATGACGATCCCGCGAGAGCTGGGCCAGGCGGCGCTGGCCCGGGCGGGGCTGGCTTGACGCTAAGGGTCGCGGTCCTTACTTTCCGGCCTCGATCCCAGGTTCCAAGGAGAGACCCAGATGCCCACCCATGCCGTCACGGACGACACCTTCGACGCCGAGGTGCGCCAGTCCGACATTCCCGTCGTCGTCGATTTCTGGGCCGAATGGTGCGGCCCCTGCAAGCAGATCGGCCCGGCCCTGGAAGAGCTGTCGGTCGAGCTGGAAGGCAAGGTGAAGATCGTCAAGGTCAATGTCGACGACAACCCGACCAGCCCGGCCCAGCTGGGCGTGCGCGGCATCCCGGCGCTCTTTCTGTTCAAGGATGGACAAGTCATTTCCAGCAAGATCGGCGCCGCGCCCAAGGCCGCGCTGCAGAACTGGATCCACGAATCCGTCTGACCCCAAGTTCAGGCTGAGACAAAGGGGCGCCCCGGCGCCCCTTTTTCGTGCCCGGCTTGTGGGGCAGCATCGCGCGCATATATCGGACCCGGAAATCGCAGGAGAACGGCATGTCGAAAACCGAGTTTCCCGGATGGCACGGGACCACCATCATCGGCGTCCGCCGCGGCGGGCAGGTAGTGATCGCGGGCGACGGACAGGTCAGCCTGGGCCAGACCGTCATCAAGGGCACCGCCCGCAAGGTGCGCAAGCTGTCGCCGGGCGGCTACGACGTCGTCGCGGGGTTCGCCGGATCGACGGCCGATGCCTTCACACTCCTCGAACGGCTGGAGGCCAAGCTGCAGGCAACCCCGGGCCAGCTGCAGCGCGCCGCGGTCGAGCTGGCCAAGGACTGGCGCACCGACAAGTATCTGCAAAAGCTCGAGGCCATGCTGATCGTCAGCGACGGGGCCGAGCTTTACGTGATCACCGGCGCGGGCGACGTGCTTGCCCCCGAATTCGACGTGGCCGCCATCGGATCGGGCGGCAACTACGCGCTGGCCGCGGCCCGGGGGCTGATGGAAAATACCGAGCTTTCGGCCGAAGACGTCGCCCGCAGGGCGATGGCGATCGCGGCCGATATCTGCGTCTACACGAACGGCAACCTGACGGTGGAGACCATTTCCCGATGACCGACCTGACCCCCCGCGAAATCGTCTCGGAACTCGACCGGTTCATCATCGGCCAGAGCGATGCCAAGCGCGCGGTCGCGGTCGCGCTGCGAAACCGCTGGCGGCGCAAGCAGCTGGCCGACGACCTCCGCGAAGAGGTCTATCCCAAGAACATCCTGATGATCGGCCCGACCGGCGTCGGCAAGACCGAGATTTCGCGCCGTCTGGCCAGGCTGGCCCGGGCGCCCTTCATCAAGGTCGAGGCGACCAAGTTCACCGAAGTGGGCTATGTCGGCCGCGACGTGGAACAGATCGTGCGCGATCTGGTCGATATCGCGCTGGTGCAGACCCGCGACTGGATGCGCGAGGACGTCAAGGCCGCCGCCTACAAGGCCGCCGAGGACCGGGTGATCGCCGCCATCGCCGGATCGGATGCGCGCGAGCAGACCCGCGAGATGTTCCGCACCAAGCTGAAGAAGGGCGAGCTTGACGACACGACGATCGAGCTCGAGATCACCGACACCTCGAACCCGCTGCAAGGGATGGAGCTTCCGGGCATGGCGCCGGGGCAGGGCCAGCAGGGGATGATGTCGCTGGGCGATCTCTTCGGCAAGGCCTTCGGCGGGCGCACCGTCAAGAAGCGGATGACCGTGGCCGAAAGCTACGAGATCCTGATTTCGGAAGAGGCCGACAAGCTTCTCGACGACGAGACGGTGAACCGGACCGCATTGGAGGCGGTGCAGGAAAACGGCATCGTCTTTCTCGACGAGATCGACAAGGTTTGCGCCCGGTCCGACATGCGCGGCGCCGATGTCAGCCGCGAGGGCGTACAGCGCGACCTGCTGCCGCTGATCGAGGGCACGACGGTCTCGACCAAGTACGGGCCGGTGAAGACCGACCATATCCTCTTCATCGCCTCGGGCGCGTTCCATATCGCCAAGCCCTCGGACCTGCTGCCCGAATTGCAGGGCCGGTTGCCGATCCGGGTGGAACTGCGCGCACTGACCGAGGGCGATTTCGTCCGCATCCTGACCGAGACCGACAACGCCCTGACCCGGCAATATACCGCGCTTATGGGCACCGAGGATGTCACCGTCGAATTCACCGAGGACGGTATCGCGGCGCTGGCCCGCGTCGCGGCCGAGGTCAATGAAAGCATCGAGAATATCGGCGCGCGGCGGCTTTACACGGTGATGGAACGGGTCTTCGAAGAGCTCAGCTTCACCGCGCCCGACCGGGGCGGCGACAGCGTCCGGGTCGATGCGGATTTCGTCGAGAAAAACCTGGGCGAGCTGACCAGATCGGCCGACATGACCCGCTATATCCTCTGATCCCGCCTAGCGGGGGCGCCGGAGATAGACGTAGAAGGCGCCCTCGCCGCCATGCTTGCGGTGGGCGGGGGTCACCTGCAGCACCGCGCCGGTCAGCGGCGCCTGTTGCAGCCAGTGCGGCACCTGCCGCCGCAGAACCCCGCGCCGGTCGGCGAAGGCCGGTTCCCATTCCGTGCCGCGCCCCTTGCCGGTGATCACCAGCACCAGCCGCCGCCCCTCGGCCTGACTGCGCAGGATGAACCCGATCAGCGCCGGATGCGCTTCGGCCAGGGTCATGCCGTGCAGGTCAATCCGTGCCTCGGGGTCGAGCTTGCCCCCCTTCATCCGCAGAAACGCCTTGCGGTCCATGCGGATCGAGGCCGGGGCCGGGTCGGGCGCGGCGGCCGGGGAGGGCGCCTTGGCGCCCAGCCGGAACGGTGCCAGCGGCGGCGCCGCTGCCTTGAGCGGCGGGGCGGGGACCGGCGCGGGCGGTGCCGTGTCGGGCACGGGGTCGGGGGCTGCCTCGCGCATCGGGCGAACCCGGCGCGCGACCTCGTCCCAAACTGCGCGGTCCTCGCGGCTGAGGCGGCGACGACGCAAGGCTCAGCCTCCGGGCAGAAGCGCAAGCGCCAGGTCGATCGGCAGCAGCACCACCATCCGGCCCGGATCGCGCACCTCGCCCGCCAGCCGCCCGGCCCCTGCGCCGGTGCCATAGAAAATGTCGGCCCGCTGCGCCCCCTTGATCGCCGAGCCGGTATCCTGCGCGACCATCAGCCGGTGCAAGGGATGCCGCCCGCCCTTCTCGATCCAGACCGGGGCGCCCAGCGGCACGTAGGCGGGATCGACCGCGAGACTGCGCATCGGCGTGACCGGGCGGTTCATCGCCCCGAGCGGCCCCTTGCCCGGCGGCAGCGCGTCGAGTTCGCGGAAGAAGACGAAGGACGGGTTGTGCAGCAAAAGCTCGGCCCCCGCTTCGGGATGGCGCCGGACCCAGGCGCGGATCACCCGGGCCGAGACCTGATGCGCCTCATAGACCCCGCGCCGGACCAGCTCTTTGCCGATCGACCGGTAGTCGTGGCCGTTCTTGCCGCCATAGCCGACGCGCAGCAGGGTGCCGTCGGGCAGGGTCAGTCGGCCCGATCCCTGCACCTGAAGAAAGAACACGTCGACCGGGTCTTCAAGCCAGGCGATTTCCAGCCCGCGCCCGTCAAGCACCCCGCCTTCGGTGATCTCGCGGCGCGAGAACCAGGGCCGGTCGGCGGGCAGGTCGGGCGGCAGGCGGTAGATCGGATAGCGAAAGCGGGCATCGGGGGCGCGGGCGGCCTTGAGCACGGGCTCGAAATAGCCGGTGAACAGCGCCGGGCTGTCGCCGCCGATCAGGACCGGCCGGAAGAACAGCTCGAAGAAGCTGCGGGCGCTCGACTGCCGTTCGGACAGGGCACAAAGCGAGGTCCAGGGCGGATCGGGCAGGTCGGGGCAGGTTTCGCGGAAGGTGGCCAGCGCCTGGGCATGATCGTCGGTGTCCCAGCCCTTGAGATCGGCAAAGGACAGCATCTCGACCGATGGCGCCGCCGTGCCCGGGCCGGCGCCGCCCAGGGCCATCGCCAGACAGACCGCCGCCCCGAAGCCGCGAAGCGCGCGCGAGGGCGCCTCGTCGCTGGTCGGGGAGGGTGCTGCGCTGCGCTTTTCCACGGGGCCCTGCTGTCGCGATCCGCTGCGCCGCGTTCCGCCCGACCCGGGTCCGGCCGGGCGCAGGCGCGCGCCCCGGGCGCAGGTCGGGGCCAAGCCCCGTGATAGCGCCAAACGCCGCCCGGTCCCAGACCGGATGTGCCGAAACCGGCCCGGATCGGCGGAATGATCGAAAGACAGGCTGACCCGGCAGGCCGCAGTCCCGCCGGGCCGGTCACCCGGTCAGCGGCAGTTTTCGAGCCGCGCTTCCAGCGCCAGTTTCCGGCCCTTGGCGGCCGCGAGATCGCCCGCCTTGTCGCCGCCCGAAAGGGTCGACATCGGCACCAGGATCAGGAAGACGCCGATCGCATCGGCGGTCGCGGCGCCCGATTGCTTGCGCGACAGCTCTTCGACCTCGGCATTGACCTTCATCAGCTCGTCACGGGCCTTTGTGCAGCTCATCTTGTCGTACATGCCGGCGGGCATCGGAGCGGGCGCGATGGCGTCGGGGCGTTTGGCACAGGCAGAAACCGACAGGACCAGGGCAACGGACAGCAGTCCGACGAAACGATATTTCACTGCAGCAACCTCAAAAAATGGAACTCATCACGAAAGGGTGAATACCTTCCCGGGATGAGAATGCCAGCCGTTTCGCGCCGGGAGAAATCTGACGCAGCGTTTGGAACCGCGGGGCCGGGTAGAGGGTTCAGGACACCGGAGCCCAGAGCACGTCTTCGATCCGCGGCGCGGCGGTGGCCAGCATCGCCAGCCGGTCGAAGCCGAGTGCGATGCCCGAGGCGGGCGGCATCAGCGCCAGCGCCGCAAGGAAATCCTCGTCCAGCGGATAGCGCTCGCCATAGACGCGCTCTTTCTCGTCCATCTCGGCCTCGAAGCGGCGGCGCTGTTCGGCGGGGTCGGTCAGCTCGCCGAAGCCGTTGGCCAGTTCGACCCCGCAGGCATAGACTTCGAACCGTTCGGCCTCGCGCGGGTCGTCGGGGCAGGCCCGCGCCAGTGCGGCTTCGGCGGCCGGATAGCGGTCGAGCACGGTGATCCGGCCGCGCCCCAGATGCGGCTCGATCCTCTCGACCAGAACCCGGCTGAAGATGTCCGACCAGCTGTCGCCCGCGCCGAAGGCGATCCCGGCGGCGCTGGCCTGGGCGGCAAGCCCGTCCCGGTCGGTGCCGCCCCCGGGCGCAAGCGTCGCCAGAAGGTCGATCCCGGCAAGATCGGCGAAGGCTTGCGCCACCGACAGCCGCTCGACCGGGGCGAAGGCATCGCACTCCTGCCCGCCATGGCAAAGCCGCCTTGTGCCCGCCGCCTCGCAGGCCAGTTGCAGCATGCGGGCGGTGTCCTCCATCAGCCGGGTGTAATCCTCGCCCGCGCGATACCATTCCAGCATGGTGAATTCGGCGCTGTGGCGCGGCCCGCTTTCGCGGTTGCGCCAGACATGGGCGAAGGCCGCGATCCGGGTCTCGCCCGCGGCCAGCAGCTTTTTCATCGCGAATTCGGGCGAGGTGTGCAGATACATCCGCCGCGTCCCCCCGTCCGTGCCGATGGCCTCGGTCGCGAAGGCATGCAGATGCGCCTCGTTGCCGGGGCTGATCGCCAGCGCGGACGGGTCGACCTCGACGAAATCCCGAGCCGCCAGCCAGCCCCGGATCGCGGCCTGAATCCGGTTGCGCGCCAATAGCGCCGGGCGGCGGTCGGCATGCCGGGTCGGGGTCCACCAGGGCGTGTCGGTCATGCGCTGCGCCTTTCTTTCTTCTGGAATTTCGCGCCAAGTTCGGCTACGGCCGTGTCCGATCAGCCGGATATACCGCAGCAAGACCGTCCACAAGGAAACCCCCGTGAAAGTCATCGCCTCCTCGCTCCGCAAGGGCAACGTCGTCGAAAAGGATGGCCAGCTCTACGTCGTTCTCAAGGCCGAGAACTTCCATCCCGGCAAGGGCACGCCCACCACCTCGGTCGACATGCGCCGGATTTCGGACGGCGTGAAGACCACCGAGCGCTGGAAGACCACCGAACAGGTGGAAAAGGCCAATGTCGACGAGCGCGAATACGACTTTCTCTATGACGACGCGGAAGGGTTCCACTTCATGAACCCGGAAAGCTTCGATCAGGTGGCGGCGCATCCCGACGTTGTCGGCGACTCGGCGGCCTATCTGCAGCCGGGGATGCGGGTCTTCCTGCAGACCTTCGAGGGCAACCCGATCTCGATCGAACTGCCGCAGAAGATGGTGGTCGAGGTGGCCGAGACCGAACCGGTGGTGAAGGGGCAGACCGCCTCGTCGAGCTACAAGCCCGCGATGACCGATATCGGCGTGCGGGTCATGGTGCCGCCGCATATCGACGTCGGCACCCGGATCGTGATCAACACCGCCGACAACACCTACGTCGAACGCTCAAAGGACTGATCCGGGCGGGATGTCCGGCCGCCTGCCGCGCGGCCGGACCCGAGGACGCCTAGCGCGTCTTCAGAAGCGCGATCACCGCCGCTCCGATCTCGGCCACGGCGGCGTTGCGCGTGGCCCAGTCGGCGGGACAATCGGACAGATAGATCGCCACGATGGCCGGCGCGCGGCCCGGGGACTGGATCATCGCCACCAGATTGCGGGTATAGTCCTTGCCGCCGCCCGACTTGTCCGAGACCGTCCAGTCCGGCGGCGCACTGGCACGGATCAGGGACGCAGTGACCGAGCCATGGCTCATCCAGTCCGCAAGGCGTGCCCGAGAGGCGGGCGACAGCACATCCCCCAGCAACAGCCTCTGCCAGGTCGCCGCCATCGCCGCGGGGCTGGTGGTGTCGCGCGGATCGGCCGGGTCCAACAGGTTCAGGTCGGGTTCGGTGCGGTCGAGCCGCGTCACCGGATCGCCGATCCGGCGCAGAAAGGCCGTCACCTCCTGCGGGCCGCCCAACCGCGCGATCAGCAGATTGGCGGCGGTGTTGTCGCTCATGTCGAGGGTGGCGAGGCAGAGATCGCCAAGCGTCATCGTCCCGCCGACATGGGTCTCGGCCACCGGGGCGTAGTCGAGGATCGCCTCGGGCGGGATCGCCACCGCATCGCCCAGCGACAGCAATTCCCGGTCGGCGCGATCGAGCACAGCGGCGCACAGCACCGACTTGAAGGTGCTCGCCATCAGGAACCGTTCTGAGTCGCGGTGGCCCCAACCCCAGTCGGACCCGCTGTCGCGGATTGCGACGCCGATCCGCGCGGGCAGGGCGCTTTCAAGCCGGGAGATGGTGTCGGTCAGGGCCTGGGCCGCGTCGTCCTCCGCGGTGCGGGCGAGGGCAGGGCCGCACAGCGCAAGGCCGAGGGCAAATCCCGCCAGAAGGCGAGGCAGTCGAAGGGCATGGGACATCGCGAAAGACACTCCTTGGCGGCGACCGGCCGACCGGGTCTGGGCCCGAAAGGGCCGGTCATGGGGATCGAGGGCGCGCGTGGTCCTGTAGATCTGATAGCGAGGCACCCCGTCCGGGACCAACGAGAAATCGTCACGCGCCGCATGAGCAGAGGTAATGGAGATGGACCGGCCCGACATTCCGCTGAACGGCCCGCGCGTCTTCGAGGTCGCGGCGCGGCAGGGCAGCTTTACCCTCGCGGCAGTCGAACTGCGGGTGGCACAGGCCTCAGTCAGCCATCAGATCTCGCGGCTGGAAGATCTGCCGGGCACCGCGCTTCGGCCGCGCACGCCCCGCGGACTGGTGCCGACCGACGAGGGCGGATGCTGTGTCCGGTGCTGGAACAGGGGCACGACGGAATGGCGGGGGCGCTCGACCGGATCGCGCGCCGACGCCGGAAATGGCCCGTCTTGCCGCCTGGCTGAAGGCCGAGGCACTGAAAGGGGACGAGGGGCCTTCAGGCGCGCCGCCGCATCGCGGCCTGGCGCGTCACTCGTCGGTCGCGACGAGCTGCCAGTTCGGATCGTCCGAGCCCATCACGCGGGCAAAGGTCCAGACATCGCGCTGACGCTTGATTTCGCTGGGGCTGCCCTCGACGATCTCGCCCGCCTCGTTGCGCACGACCGAGGTCAGTTCGCCCACGAACCGCACCATCAGTTCGGCCTCGCCCGTCTCGCGGTCATAGGTCGCATCCTTCAGCGACAGCTCGCGCACGCCGACGAAATTGGCATCGACCGACAGGCCCTGTTCCTCGCGAAGCCGGATCACTTCGGCAAAGCTGTCGCGGACATCGGGGGCCAGAAACGCCGCTACGTCCTCGATGGTGCCATGCTCGAAGGCCATCAGGATCATCTCGTAGGCGCCGCGCGCGCCATGCAGGAATTCGCCCACCGAAAAGCCCGGTTCGGCCAGTTTCATCGCTGCCAGCGCCTTCGCGGCCGGGCTGCCATCCTCGACATGGTCGGTGATGTCGGTATCGGGACCGCCCTCGATCACTTCGAAAGCCCGGCGGCTGTCGGCCCGGCGCGCCGCGGGATCGGGCATCTGCACGGGCGGTTTTTCAAACCCTTCGCGCGTGCCAAGGACGGATCGCAGCCGCAGGATCAGGAACACGGCGATCCCGGCGAGAACCAGAAGCTGGATGATGGCAGAGCTCATGAAAACCTCGCGGGTCGCGGGAAGCGTTTGTATCGAAGCGTTACCGCACATATGTAAGGTACGCCTTCGATCAAGTCCACCGGGCCGCACGAAGCAGAATGAGGTGATGCAATGTGGCTTTTCCTGCTGTTCCTGTCGATCCCGCTGATCGAGATCGCGCTTTTCATCCAGGTGGGCGGGCTGATCGGGCTGTGGCCGACGCTGGGCATCGTGCTGGCGACCGCCGTGGCGGGCACCTGGCTGATGCGCCAGCAGGGCGCGCTGGCGCTGTCGCAGGTGCGCAATTCGTTCAACGAGTTGCGCGACCCGACCGAGCCGCTGGCCCATGGCGCGATGATCCTCTTTGCCGGGGCGATGCTGCTGACGCCGGGCTTTTTCACCGACACGATGGGCCTTCTGCTGCTGATCCCGCCGGTCCGGTCGGCGGCCTATCGCTGGCTGTCCAAACGCGTGGTGGTGCAGTCGGTCGGCTTCGGCGCCCCGCCGCGCGGCGGCCCGGCCCATGCCCGGCCGCGCCCGGCCCGCGAGGACATCATCGACGGCGATTTCGAGGACCTGTCGTCGCAGGGCGCACCGGAAGACCGTGACTCGCTGCCGCCTTCGGGCTGGACGCGGCATTGAGCGGCGGGGACTGACCTGCTAAGCGAAAGCGCAACGCAACCCTTCGCAGGAGCACGCCATGAGCGAGACCGAAGGCAACGGCGCCGCCGCGCAACCGCCGCAAGTGAGACTGCAGATCCTGGGCCAGTACATCCGGGACATGTCCTTCGAAAACATTCTGGTCCAGAAGGGCGCCTCGGGCGAGGTGACGCCCGACGTGACGGTGCAGGTCGCACTCGACGCGCGCAAACGTCCGGCCGAGCACCAGTACGAGATCATCACCAAGTTCACCGTCTCGTCGAAGAACAAGGCCGACCAAAGCCAGCTTTTCCTGATGGAACTGGACTATGCCGGGCTCTTCCATATCGAGAACGTGCCCGAGGACCAGCTGCATCCCTTCCTGCTGATCGAATGTCCGCGCATGCTGTTCCCCTTCGTGCGGCGCATCGTGTCGGACGTGACGCGTGACGGCGGTTTCCCGTCGCTGAACCTCGAGCCCGTGGATTTCGTGGCACTGTACCGTCAGGAAATCGCGCGCCGCGCCGCCGCCGTTCAGAACGAACAGACGCCGAGCGGCACCGCCTGACCCCGCTCAGTCGTAGGTTTTCCAAAGCGCGCCGTCGCCCATCGCCTGAACAAAGGCCCGATGGGCGGCGGCTTCGTCATCCGTAAGTCGCGGGGGCAGGGGGGTCGGCCGCGGGCGCGGGCGCCAGGCAGCGGCGTCTCCCTCGGACCCGCCGCCCGTGGCCCGAGACCGGGTGGCCAGCATGAAATCGGGTTGTCGGCCGCCGATCAGTTCCAGATAGACCTCGGCCAGGATCTCGGAATCGAGCAAGGCGCCGTGCTTTTCGCGCATCGTGTTGTCGATGCCGAAGCGGCGGCAGAGCGCGTCCAGCGTCGCGGGCGAACCCGGAAACTTCTTGCGCGCCATGGCCAGCGTGTCGAGCGCCTGGCTCATCGGCAGCTTGGGCAGGCCGAGCCAGCCCAGTTCGGCGTTCAGGAACTTCATGTCGAAACTGGCATTGTGGATCACCAGTTTCGAATCCTGCACGAAATCGAGGAATTTCCGCCCGACCTCGGAAAAGGGCGGCTTGTCGCGCAGCGTGACCTCTCCGGGCTTCGCCGGTCGCGGATTGGCCAGAATATCCGGCCCGATCCCGTGCACGCCGAAAGCCTCGTCCGGCATGTCGCGGCCGGGGTTGATATAGACGTGAAACGTCTCGCCGGTCGGCAGATGGTTCCAGAGCACGACGGCGCCGATCTCGACGATCCGGTCGCCGGTCTCGGGCTCGAAACCCGTGGTCTCGGTGTCGAGAACGATCTCACGCATCGGCAGTCCCCAGCTTGTCGATCAGCGCCGCGACCCCGGCCCCGGCCTGGTCGAGCGTCAGCGTCTCGATCACATGATCGGCGCGGGCGCGTTTTTCGGCATCGGGCATCTGCCGGGCCAGGATCGCGTCCAGCTGCGCCTCGGTCATGCCCGGACGGTCCAGCACCCGGGCGCGCTGAACCTCGGGCGTCGCGGTCACCACCAGCACCGCGTCGAGCCATTTATCGGCCCCGGTCTCGAACAGAAGCGGGATGTCCAGCACCAGAAGCGGCGCCTCGCGGTGCCGGTCGATGAAGGCCTGCCGGTCGGCCGCGACCAGCGGGTGCACCACCGCCTCGATCCGCATCAGCGCCTCGGGCTCGCGCGCGATCCAGGCCTTCAGCGCGTCGCGGTCGACGGCCCCGTGACGGACCGCCTCGGGGCAGAGCGCGGCCAGCGGCCGGACCGCGCCGCCACCTTCGGCATAAAGCGCGTGCACGGCGGCATCGGCATCCCAGACAGGCACGCCCTTCTCGCGGAACAGCGCGGCTGTGGTCGATTTGCCCATGCCGATGGAGCCGGTCAGGCCCAGAAGAAACGGCCGGCTCATGCGTCCAGCAGCACTGCGCGCGCGGCCTCGTCGACCTCGGGGCGGCGACCGAACCAGCGCTCGAAGCCCGGCGCGGCCTGATGCAGCAACATCCCCAGCCCGTCGACCGCGACGCAGCCCCGCGCGCGCGCCTCGCGCAGGAAGGCGGTTTCCAGCGGCACATAGACCAGATCGCTGACCACCGCATCGGGCGAAAGCGCGTCGAGCGGCACCTTGAACTCGGCCTTGCCGACCATGCCCAGCGACGTGGTGTTCACCACCGTCGCGGCGCCGTCGATCATCGCGGCCGCCTGCACCCAGTCATGCACCACGATCTTGGGACCGAACTCGGCCCGCAGCGCCTCGGCGCGCGAGCGGGTGCGGTTGGAAACGCGGATCTCGCGCACGCCCTGTTCCGACAGCGCGGCGACGACGGCCCGCGCGGCGCCGCCCGCCCCCAGAACCGCGGCGGGCCCGGCGGTCGGATCCCAGCCCGGCGCGCCCTGGCGCAGGTTCTCGATGAACCCGATCCCGTCGGTATTGTCGGCATAGACCTTGCCGTCGGCGCGGAAGATCAGCGTGTTGGCCGACCCGATCAGGGCGGCGCGATCGGACACGGAATCGGCCAGGCTGAGGATGGTTTCCTTGTGCGGAATCGTGACGTTGATACCCACGAATCCCATGCGCGGCAGCGCCTCGAGCACCTGTTTCAGGTCGGCATGGGCCACGTCCATCGGAATGTAGAAGCCGCGAATGCCGTAGCGTTCCAGCCAGTGGCGGTGCAGCAGCGGCGATTTCGAATGCGCGATGGGAGAGCCGATGACACCGGCGAGGGGGATTCTGTCACTCATGCCATCAAGACTCCTCTGGTCGTCAGGAAGGTCAGCAGCGGTAGCAAGGGCAAACCCAGAACATCAAAATAGTCGCCCTCGATGGCGGAAAACAGACGCACGCCTTCTTCTTCCAGCTTGTAGCCGCCCACCGCATCGCGCACGGCGGGCCAGTTGCGGTCAAGATACTCGTCCAGGTAGCGGTCGGAAAACGGCCGCATCGTCAGCGAGACCTCGCCGACATGGCGCCAAAGCGGGCGCATGTCGTCATAGACCACCACCGCCGACAGAAGCTGATGCTTGCCGCCCCGCAGGCTGCGCAGCTGATCGCGCGCCGCCTCGCAGGTTTCGGCCTTGGCCAGCACCTTGCCACGATGGGCCAGCACCTGGTCGCAGCCGATCACCAGGGTACCGGGGTGCTTTTCGGCGACCCGCTTGGCCTTGAAGGCGGCCAGTTCCTCGGCGATGTCGCCCGGCCCCGCGGCCTCGGCCTCCATCGCGGCACGGATCGCGTCTTCGTCGACGCGCGCGGGCACGACGTCGAAGACAAGCCCCGCCCGGGTCAGAAGCTGGCGCCGGATGGCAGAGCCGGAGGCAAGGATCACAGGTTCGGGCATCGGTTCGGGCATTCTGGGCAACCCTGTGGAAAAACACAGGTGAGACGGTCGCACGGTTTCAGGATAAGAGGCCTCAGAGCCTTGGGGTGCCGTTCCGGGGTGGAAATGTCAAGAATCCGGGGACTCAAATCCACCGTGGATGGATGGGATCCCGACCTGTGAACGAATCGTCGCAGACCATTCATTCAAAAGTTATCCACAGATCGCAGACCGATCCATGAGGTGTATTTTCTTTTTACAATATAAGGTTACCGATTTTCCGCGCAGATCTCGACAAGTTATCTCCACTTTCTTCCACAAGGGCCCGAGCTGTGGATGAGAGCGTGGAGTGACCAGTAATCCACATCCTCCACAGGCCCTACAAAATCATCATCTTTTCTTTTCTTTTCCTATTGCTCTAGAAGAGGCGCGGTAGGCGACCAAGCGTAGCGAGGCAGACGATGTCCGAATTCCTGTCCAACCTGTATCCGTGGACCAAGTCGCTCCACATCATCGCAGTGCTGACCTGGATGGCCGGGTTGTTCTATCTGCCGAGGATCTTCGTCTATCACACCGAAAAGGTGACCCCGGGCCACGAGACGGACGCGCTGTTTCAGGTCATGGAGATGAAGCTGTACCGCTACATCATGAACCCTTCGATCATCGCGGTCTGGATCTTCGGGTTGGCCTTGGTGCTTACACCAAATGTGGTGTACTGGGACTCGATCTGGCCCTATACAAAGGGGGCCTGCGTGATCGCGATGACCTGGTTCCACATGTGGCTGGGGGCGCGGCGCAAGGATTTCGTGGCCGGGCGCAACACCCGGACCGGTCGGACCTTCCGCATGATGAACGAAGTGCCGACGCTTCTGATGCTGGTCATCGTGTTTTCGGTGGTCGTCAAGTTCTAGGCCGCGCTGCTCCGAGTTGACTCGGGGGCCGCACCGGGCTAAGCAGCTTTCTTAACTCGGATCGTCCGGTCCGGGGATTCCCGTATAACGTGTGCGCAGCCTGCCCGGCGCCGTCATCCGCAAAGCTTTCCCATGACCCAAGACTGTCTGAACCTTGCCGATCTCAAGGCCCAAAGCCCCAAGGATCTTCTTGCCATGGCGGAAGAACTTGAGATCGAGAACGCGTCGGCGATGCGCAAGGGCGAGATGATGTTCTCGATCCTGAAAGAGCGCGCCGAAGATGGCTGGGAAATCTCGGGCGATGGCGTCCTCGAGGTCCTGCAGGACGGCTTCGGCTTCCTGCGCTCGCCCGAAGCGAACTACCTGCCGGGTCCGGACGACATCTATGTCTCGCCCGACATGATCCGCATGCATTCCCTGCGCACCGGCGACACGGTCGAGGGCGTGATGCAGGCGCCGCGCGAGAATGAACGCTACTTCGCGATCACCAAGGTCACGAAGATCAACTTCCAGGATCCCGAGCAGGCCCGGCACAAGATCAACTTCGACAACCTGACGCCGCTTTACCCGGACGAGCGGCTGAAGATGGAAATCGAGGATCCGACGATCCGCGACCGGTCGGCCCGGATCATCGATCTGGTGGCGCCGATCGGGAAGGGCCAGCGCGCGCTAATCGTGGCGCCGCCGCGGACCGGCAAGACCGTCCTGCTGCAGAACATTGCCAATTCGATCGAGACCAACCACCCCGAGACCTATTTGATCGTCCTGCTGATCGACGAGCGGCCGGAAGAGGTCACCGACATGCAGCGGTCGGTGAAGGGCGAGGTCATTTCCTCGACCTTCGACGAACCGGCGACGCGCCACGTCGCCGTGGCCGAGATGGTCATCGAAAAGGCCAAGCGTCTGGTTGAACACAAACGAGATGTTGTGATCCTTCTCGATTCGATCACAAGACTTGGGCGGGCCTATAACACCGTCGTGCCGTCCTCGGGCAAGGTGCTGACCGGTGGTGTCGACGCCAATGCGTTGCAACGGCCGAAACGGTTCTTCGGGGCCGCGCGAAACATCGAAGAGGGCGGGTCGCTGACCATCATCGCGACCGCCCTGATCGACACCGGCTCGCGCATGGACGAGGTGATCTTCGAGGAATTCAAGGGCACCGGTAACTCCGAGATCGTGCTCGACCGGAAGGTCGCCGACAAGCGGGTCTTCCCGGCGATGGACATCCTCAAATCGGGCACGCGGAAAGAGGATCTTCTGGTCGACAAGTCCGATCTGCAGAAAACCTTCGTTCTGCGCCGGATCCTCAACCCGATGGGCACGACCGATGCCATCGAGTTCCTGATTTCCAAGCTCAAGCAAACCAAGACGAATTCGGAATTCTTCGATTCGATGAACACCTGAGGCGGCGTCGCCCGGAGGTGATCCCTGGACACGATCTTCGCCCAGGCGACGGCACGCGGAAAGGCGGGCGTCGCCGTGATCCGCGTTTCCGGCCCGCGGGCCATGACGGCTGCGCGCGCGCTGGCCGGATCGCTTCCCGCACCTCGACAGGCGGGCCTGCGTCGCTTGACTGATGCCGAGGGCGTGCTTCTGGACGAGGCTCTGGTGCTTTGCTTTGCGAAGGGGGCGAGCTTTACTGGCGAGGATGTTGTAGAATTTCAATGCCATGGCAGCCCTGCAACGGTCGCTGCAGTGTTGCGTGCCTTGGGCGAACAGGATGGGCTGCGGCTGGCCGAGCCCGGAGAGTTCACCCGGCGGGCGCTGGAAAATGGCGTGCTGGACTTGGCCCAGGTCGAGGGGCTGGCAGATCTGCTTGAGTCAGAGACAGAGGCTCAGCGGCGTCAGGCCATGCGCGTCCTGTCGGGAGCCCTTGGGGAAAAGGTCGCGTTGTGGCGCGAGTCTCTGGTCCGCGCTGCCGCGCTGCTGGAAGCCACCATCGATTTTGCTGACGAGGATGTACCGGTCGACGTGACCCCCGAGGTCGCCGGTCTTCTTTCCGGGGTCTCGACCGCGCTTGAGACAGAGATCGAGGGCGTCGCAATGGCCGAGCGCATCCGGGAAGGCTTTGAAATCGCCATCGTCGGACCGCCGAACGCCGGAAAATCCACGCTTTTGAACCACTTGGCGGGCCGAGAGGCGGCGATCACTTCAGAACACGCGGGCACGACGCGCGACGTGATCGAGGTTCGGTTGGATCTGCGCGGTCTTCCCGTGACATTTCTCGACACCGCCGGCCTGCGCGAGAGCACCGACGAGGTGGAAACCATCGGGATTGCGCGAGCCATCGACCGGGCAACCGCGGCGGATCTGCGCGTCTTCCTTCTTGACGAGACGGGCCGAACCGAGGGCATGGCGCCGGGGCCGGAGGACATCGTTTTGCGCGGCAAGGCCGATCTGGACAGCGGGGCGGCAGGTGTGTCGGGCAAAACGGGGCAGGGCGTGGCCGAGCTGGTCGAGCGAATTGCCGCGATCCTTGATGACCGCTCGACACGGGCGGTCACGGCGACGCGAGAACGGCATGCTGAAGCGATGAGGCGGGCGCGAGGCGCTATCGCCGAGGCGCAGAATCAGTTATCTCACGGCATGGAAACGGCGGAGCTGGCGGCTGAGGATATCCGCCGGGCAGCGCGGGCGCTCGAGTCGCTGCTTGGCAAGATCGATGTCGAAAACCTGCTCGATGAGATCTTTGCGCGCTTCTGTCTGGGAAAGTGAGGAGTGTTTCACGTGAAACATCGCAGCTTCGATGTCGTCGTGGTCGGCGGCGGCCATGCCGGGGCCGAAGCGGCGCATGCCGCTGCCCGGCTGGGCGCGCAGGTCGCCCTTGTGACACTGCGCCGCGACGGGATTGGCGTCATGTCCTGCAATCCGGCCATTGGCGGGCTTGGCAAGGGGCACCTGGTGCGGGAGGTCGATGCGCTTGACGGGCTGATGGGGCGGGCGGCCGACCGTGCCGGGATCCAGTTTCGGCTTCTGAATCGTCGTAAGGGGCCCGCCGTGCAAGGGCCACGCGCCCAAGCTGACCGAAAATTGTACCGCAACGCCGTGCAGACGATGCTGTCCGTCACGCCCGGCCTGGAGATCATAGAAGGTGAGGCCGCCGACCTGATCGAACGCGATGGTCGTGTGGCGGGGATTGTCCTCGCGGACGGGGGGGAGATCACGGCGGGCGCCGTGGTTCTGACGACCGGGACATTCTTGCGCGGCGTCATCCATATCGGCGACCAGCGTCGGCCCGGCGGCCGGATCGGGGACCGGCCCTCCGTGCGTCTGGCGGAGAGGATCGACGGCTTCGGTCTCCCGCTCGGTCGGCTCAAGACCGGCACACCGCCTCGCCTTGACGGAAGGACCATCGATTGGGATCGGCTTGACAGCCAGCCCGGCGATGAGGACCCGGTCTTGTTTTCATTTCTGTCGAAAGGGATCGAGGTTCGTCAAGTGGCCTGCGGAATTACGCACACGAACCCGCAGACGCATGAAATAATTCGGGAAAATCTGCCTCGCTCGGCGATGTACGGCGGTCATATCGAAGGGGTCGGCCCGCGCTACTGCCCCTCGATCGAGGACAAGGTCGTGCGCTTTGCCGACAAGGAATCGCATCAGGTCTTCCTTGAACCCGAGGGCCTCGACGACCCGACCGTCTATCCGAACGGCATTTCGACATCTCTGCCCGAGGACGTGCAGGAGGCTTACGTCCATTCCATAGTGGGGCTCGAGTCGGCACAGATCCTGCAACCCGGTTATGCCATCGAGTATGACTATGTCGATCCGCGCGCGTTGTGCTCGTCGCTGGAATTGCGCGACGTGCCGGGGTTGTTCCTTGCCGGGCAGATCAACGGCACGACGGGCTACGAGGAGGCGGCCGCCCAGGGGTTGGTCGCCGGGCTCAACGCCGCGCTGCAAGTGAAGGGCCAGGGGCCCGCGACCTTCACGCGGACGACAAGCTATATTGGCGTGATGATTGACGATCTGGTGACGCGCGGTGTCAGCGAGCCCTATCGCATGTTCACTTCGCGCGCTGAATTCCGTCTTTCGTTGCGCGCAGACAACGCGGATCAGCGCCTCACGCCCGCGGGGATCGAGGTTGGCTGCGTGGGTGAGACGCGCAAGCGCGCCTTTGGCGACAAGATGGAGCGGCTTACTGCGGCGCGTGGTCGGCTGGAATCCCTGTCTCTGACGCCAAAGCAGATAGCGGCTGCGGGGATCAAGGTCAACGCGGACGGGACCCGTCGAAACGGCGCCGATCTTCTTGCCTTCCCGGATGTCGTGTTCGACGACCTGATTCCGCTCGATCCCGCGCTTGAGAATGTCGATATCGAGATCCGAACCCAGTTGGCGCGCGACGCACTATATGCGCATTACATCGATAGACAGGCCCAAGATGTAGAAGCCATGCGCCGTGACGAGGCGCAAAGCCTCCCGGCGGACTTCCCTTACGATCAGTTGGAAGGTCTGTCGACCGAATTGAAGTGCAAGCTGTCACAAGCACGGCCAGAAACTCTGGCGCAGGCCGCGCGCATCGACGGCATGACCCCGGCGGCCGCGACGCTGATTCTGGCGCGGCTTCGGCAGATGGGGCGACGATCGGCATGAGCGGCTCCCTCCAGGTGCTCGGCGATGTTTCACGTGAAACATCCGAGCGACTGTCCGCCTATGCTGCGCTTCTGCGCAAGTGGAACCCGGCGATCAATCTTGTGGCGCGCTCGACGCTGGACGATCTGGAGACCCGACATTTCAAGGATTCCGCACAGCTTTTCGGGCTATGCCCGACAGACGCCCGCCATTTGGTCGATTTGGGAAGCGGCGGAGGCTTTCCGGGACTCGTGATTGCCATCCTGGCGCGCGAATTGGCCCCGGATCTGCATGTGACGCTGATTGAGAGCGATCAGCGGAAGGCCGCGTTTCTGCGGACGGTGTGCCGGGATCTCGGCCTTGCGGCGACAAACGTGATCGACTCCCGAATCGAGTCAGCGAAACCGCAGGGCGCGGATGTCCTGTCGGCCCGCGCCCTGGCCCCGTTGCCCCGGCTTTTGGACTACGCAGACAGGCATCTGGCGCCCGGAGGCGTCGCACTCTTCCCGAAGGGCGCGCGTTTCGCTGAAGAGCTCGACGCGGCACTTGCATCCTGGCGGTTCGACGTTCAAAACCATCCCAGTAAGACCGATCCGCAGGCCGTCGTTCTGAAACTCGGAGGCATCGCCCGTGTCTGATCCCACGCGCCCCAAAGGGCCGAAAATCATCGCGGTTGCAAACCAGAAGGGCGGGGTGGGCAAGACCACCACCGCCATCAATGTGGCCGCGGCGTTGGTCGAGCTTGGCAAGACCGTGCTGATTGTCGACATCGATCCACAGGGCAATGCCTCGACCGGACTGGGGGTCGACCCCGACGCGCGGACCCGGACCACCTACGATCTGATCCTCGGCGACGCCCCCTTGTCCGAAATTCTGATGAAAACGAAATCGGACCGGCTTTATATTGCGCCATCAACCACGGATCTGAGCTCGGCCGATATCGAAATGGTGGCAAACGAGCGGCGCAGCTTTCTGCTGCATGACGCCTTGCGCCAACCGGCGATTGACGCCTACGCGTTCGATTTCGTCTTGATCGACTGCCCACCGGCGCTGAGTCTTCTGACGGTCAACGCGATGGTGGCGGCTCATTCGGTGCTGGTGCCGCTGCAAAGCGAGTTTTTCGCGCTGGAAGGGCTGTCGCAGTTGATGCTCACGATCCGCGAATTGCGCCAGACCGCGAACCCGACGCTTCGGATCGAGGGCGTGGTGCTGACCATGGCCGACCGCCGGAACAACCTGTCTCAACAGGTCGAAAACGATGCGCGGGCCTATCTGGGCGATCTGGTGTTCCAGACCGTGATCCCGCGCAATGTACGGGTCAGCGAGGCGCCGTCCTATGCGATGCCAGTGCTCGACTACGATCCGAATTCACGCGGGGCCGAGGCTTATCGGGCTCTGGCGCAGGAAATGCTGGAGCCGAAGGTGCCGGTTGGCGCCTGAGGCGGGGAGATTGACATGAGACAACCGGAAAAACGCGGCCTCGGGCGCGGCCTGTCGGCGCTGATGGCGGACGTCAAGATCGAGCCCGCGGCCGAGCGGGGCGAGGCGACGCGCGGCAAGGCCGATCTGATGGTGGCCTTGGATCTGCTGGAGCCCAATCCGGATCAGCCGCGGCGGATGTTTGCCCAAGAGGCGCTTAAGGAGCTTTCCGACTCGATTCGTGAGAAGGGGGTCATCCAACCCCTGATCGTGCGGCCCAGCAAACGCAGCGAAGGGCGATTCGAGATCGTCGCGGGCGAACGCCGCTGGCGCGCCTCGCAACTGGCCCAGCAGCACGAGGTGCCGGTCATCGTCCGCGAGCTGGACGATATCGAGGTGCTGGAGATCGCCATCATCGAAAACATCCAGCGGGCCGATCTGAATCCGCTGGAAGAGGCGATGGGCTACCGCCAGTTGATGGATCGCTTTGGGCACACACAAGATAAGGTAGCCGAGGCGCTTGGGAAAAGCCGCAGCCACATCGCCAATCTGTTGCGTCTGCTGCAATTGCCGGAAGAGGTGCAGGGCCATCTGCGCGAAGGGCGGTTGAGCGCGGGCCACGCCCGCGCGCTGATTACGACTGAAGATCCGGCCAAACTGGCGCGGCAGGTGATCAAGGGTCAGCTCTCGGTGCGTGCGACAGAGAAACTGGCCAAAGCGGGCTCTGGGCCGAAGCCGCGCCGGGTTCCGCCACCACTTGCGAAAGATGCCGATACCCGCGCGCTCGAGCAGGATCTGGCGGCCAATCTTGGCGTTGGCGTCTCGATCGAGCATCGCACCGACGGATCTGGCGATCTTGTCCTGTCCTATGCCTCGCTTGAAGAGCTGGACCGGCTTTGTGCGGCGCTGAGCTCGCCCGGGGGCGGCTTCGACTGAGGGTTAATCGGGCAGCAGCGCGCGGATTACCGCATTCAGCACAGCGCGGCCCGCGGCCGTGGCGCGTAGGAAACCCGCCTCGGCCCGGACCAGGCCAAGTTCGGACAGCTCATTGATTTCTTTAGAATCCAACGGCACGCCCGCCAGCCTCTCGTAGCGCGTCAGCGACAGTCCACGGGCGAGGCGGAGCCCCATCATAAGATATTCGACACCCTGATCGGCAGGGGAAACCGGGCTTCGCGACAGCTCGCCCGTGCCGGTGCGGGCGACCCGGTCGAGCCAGGCGGCCGGGGCAAGCGGCGTGTCGGTTGCCAGCCGTGCGCCGTCCAAGGTCAACCGGCCATGGGCGCCGGGGCCGATTCCGGCATAGTCGCCCGCCTGCCAGTAAATCAGGTTGTGCCGCGACTCGGCACCGGGCCGGGCGTGGTTCGAGACCTCATAGGCGGGCATTCCGGCGGCGCCGCAGATTTCTTGCGTCAGGGCGTAAAGATCGGCGCCGAGATCTTCGTCGGGCAGGCCCTTCAGACCGCCGCGCGCCAGCCGGTCTCCAAAGGCGGTGCCGGGTTCGACGGTCAGCTGGTACATCGACAGGTGATCGGCGGCCATGGCCAGCGCTTCGGTCAATTCCTCGCGCCAGGCGGCGAGGGACTGGGCCTGCCGGGCATAGATCAGGTCGAAACTGACGCGGGGAAAGCGGGCGCGGGCGATCTCGAAGGCGGCGCGGGCCTCGGCTACGCTGTGCATCCGGCCGAGCCGCCTCAGGTCTGCATCGTTCAAGGCCTGGACGCCCAGCGAGACGCGGTTGACGCCGGCCTCGGCAAATCCCGTGAAACGTCCGGCCTCGACCGAGGTCGGATTGGCCTCGAGCGTGATTTCCATGTCATTCGCGGGGGTCCAGACAGACCGGGCGGTCTCGAGGATGGCGCCGACCAGGTCGGGGGCCATCAGGCTGGGGGTGCCGCCGCCGAAAAAGACGGTGTTCAGCACACGGGGGCCGGTTTCGGCGGCAAGGCGGCGGATTTCGGAAAGATAGGCGTCTTGCCAGCGTTTCGTGTCGATCTCGGCCGACACATGGCTGTTGAAGTCGCAATAGGGGCATTTCGACAGGCAGAACGGCCAGTGGACGTAAAGCCCGAACCCGCCTTCCTGCCAGTCTTCAGCGGTCAAACAGGCTCACCAGTTTCTCGAAGGCGCGGGCGCGGTGGCTGATCTTGTTCTTTTCCCAGCGGTCCATCTCGCCGAAGGTGATGTCGTAGCCTTCGGGCTGAAAGATCGGGTCGAAACCATGGCCCTGATCGCCGCGCATCGGCCAGACGATGCGGCCGGGCATGCGGCCCTCGAACACCTCGTCATGGCCGTCGGGCCAGGCCAGCACGAAGGTGCAGCAGAATTGCGCGGTCCGGGGCTCGGGGGCGTTGGCCTCCTCGAGCTTGGTCCAGACCTTTTCCATGGCCATCGGGAAGTCGCGACCAGAGCCTGTTTCGGCCCAATCGGCGGTATAGACGCCCGGCGCGCCCCCCAGCGCGTCGACCGCAAGGCCGCTATCGTCGGCCAAAGCGGGCAGGCCGGTCGCCTTCGCCGCCGCATGGGCCTTGATCCGCGCATTGCCGACGAATGTGTCCTCGGTTTCTTCGGGTTCGGGCAGGGCGTGGTCGGCGGCGCCGGTGACGGAAATGCCGAAAGGCTTCAGCAGATCGGCGATTTCTTCGAGCTTGCCGCTGTTATGGGTCGCCACCAGCAGCGTCTTTCCGTCAAACCGGCGCATGGGCTCAGGCCCCCACCGCAGCCTTCTGGGCGGCGACCAGTTCGGCCACGCCCTTTTCGGCCAGATCAAGCAGCGCATTCATCTGCGCGCGGGTATAGGTCGAGCCTTCGGCCGACATCTGCACCTCGATCAGCTTGCCTGACCCGGTCATCACGAAATTGCCGTCGACGCCCGCTTCGCTGTCTTCGGGATAGTCCAGATCCAGCACCGGCTGACCGGCATAGATGCCGCAAGAGACGGCGGCGACCGGATCGACCAGCGGGTCCGAAATGACCTCGCCGGTCTTCATCAGCTTGTTCACGGCCAGCCGCAGCGCGACCCAGCCGCCGGTGATCGAGGCGCAGCGGGTGCCGCCATCGGCCTGGATCACGTCGCAGTCGACGGTGATCTGGCGTTCGCCAAGCGCCACGCGATCGACGCCGGCGCGCAGGCTGCGGCCGATCAGGCGCTGGATCTCGACCGTGCGGCCGCCCTGCTTGCCCTGGGCGGCTTCGCGGCGCATCCGGGTGGTCGTGGCGCGCGGCAGCATGCCGTATTCGGCGGTGACCCATCCCAGACCGCTGTTCTTGAGGAAGGGCGGAACGCGCTCTTCCAGCGTCGCGGTACACAGGACATGGGTATCGCCCATACGGATGAGGCAGGAGCCTTCGGCATGCTTGGTCACGCCGGTCTCGATTGAAACCGGGCGGAGTTCGCTTACATCACGACCTGATGGGCGCATCGGACTGTCCTTTCTTGGCGTTGGCGCTTTGCTCCCATGAGCCGGACGCCGATGCAACCCCGATTGATCGGGCCGATTGACGTGATCGGGATCTTCCCTTTAATGGCACCGCTTCGATGGAGGCGCGGCAGGTGAGCACCCAAGGCATTCTCGAAGAAATGAACGACCGCTCGCGCGAAGTGTTTCGCCGCGTGGTCGAGGGCTATCTCGAGTCCGGCGACCCGGTCGGGTCGCGCACGCTGACCCGGACGATGAGCGAGAAGGTCAGCGCCGCCACGATCCGCAATGTGATGCAGGATCTGGAATTCCTGGGTCTTCTGAACAGCCCCCATGTGTCGGCCGGGCGGGTGCCGACGCAGCTGGGGCTGAGGATGTTCGTTGACGGGCTTCTGGAGGTGCGCGATCTCAAGGAGGAAGACCGCGAGAAGATCGATGCGACGCTGGGGTCGAATACGTCCGATGTGGGGACGCTGCTCGACCGGGTGGGCGCGGCACTGTCGGGCGTGACCCATGGCGCAAGCCTCGTCCTGGCGCCGAAGCACGAGGCGCCGATCAAGCATATCGAATTCGTCAGCCTCGGGGCCGACCGGGCGCTGACGGTTCTTGTCTTTGCCGACGGCCATGTCGAGAACCGTCTGTTCCAGCCCGCGCCGGGGCAGACACCGTCCTCGATGCGGGAGGCCGCCAATTTCCTCAATGCGCTGGCCGAGGGGCGCACGCTCAGCGAGTTGCGCGAGGCGATGAAGGTCGAGATCGCGCGGCGCAGGCAGGAACTGGACGAGCTTGCGCGCACCATGGTCGAGGCGGGGCTTGCGGTCTGGGAGAGCGAGGGTCAGGATCAGGCGCGGCTGATCGTGCGCGGCCGGGCGAACCTGCTGTCCGATCCGGCAGAAGCCGCCGATCTGGACCGGATCCGCAGCCTCTTCGACGATCTGGAACGCAAGCGCGACATTGCCGAATTCCTCGAACTGGCCGAAGAGGGCGAAGGTGTGCGCATCTTCATCGGCTCCGAGAACAAGCTTTTTTCACTTTCGGGTTCCTCTTTGGTGGTCTCTCCATATATGAACGCGGACCGTAAGATCATTGGCGCCGTGGGGGTGATCGGACCGACCCGGCTGAACTACGGGCGGATCGTGCCGATCGTGGACTATACCGCCCAGTTGGTGGGCAAGCTGATCGCCGACCGCGGCAAGGGATGAAAGATGGCAGAACCTGAAAAGACCGAACCCGAAGACCTTGCGACCGAGACCGCAGGCGAAACCGAAGCCCCCGAGATCACCCCGGCGGAGGTCGAGGCGCTGAGGGCCGAGCGGGACGAGCTTCGCGACCGGTTCATGCGGGCGCTGGCCGATGCCGAGAACGCCCGCAAGCGGGCCGACCGCGACCGCCGTGAGGCGGAGAATTACGGCGGCTCGAAACTCGCGCGCGACATGCTGCCGGTCTACGACAACCTCTCGCGGGCGCTGGAGGTCGTGACCGACGAACAGCGTGCGGCCAATGCGGCGCTGCTGGAAGGGGTCGAGCTGACCCTGCGCGAGCTTCTGAACGTCTTCTCCAAGCACGGGATCGTGCGGCTGGCGCCCGAAGTTGGCGACAAGTTCGATCCGCAGCATCATCAGGCGATGTTCGAGGCCCCGGTGCCCGGCACGAAGGCGGGCGACATCATCCAGGTGATGGCCTCGGGCTTCATGCTGCATGACCGGCTTTTGCGTCCGGCGCAGGTGGGCGTCTCGTCGACACCGGCCTCCTGAGACCTAACTGTTTCCTGTGAAACGCCCGGCCCATAGGCCGGGCGTTTTTCTTTCGGCGCTAGTCCGGCCGCGCCAGGGCCTTCAGCTCGTAAAGCAGCTCCAGCGCTTCGCGCGGGGTCAGTTCGTCGGGATGGATGGCCGACATCCGGTCTTCCAGCGGCGAGGGGCCGGCCGGCACCGGGGCAGGGCGCTGCGGGATCGCGGCGGCCGAGAACAGCGGCAGATCGTCGATCAGCGTGGCATGGGACCGCCCGCCCTCGCGCTCGCCGCGCTCCAGCGCGTCCAGCACCACCCGGGCCCGGTCCACGACGCTGTCGGGCAGGCCCGCCAGCCGCGCCACCTGCACCCCGTAGGACCGGTCGGCCGCGCCCTTGCGGACCTCGTGCAGGAAGATCACGTCGCCTTCCCATTCCTTGACCGCCACGGTCGCGTTCTCGACCCCCGCCAGCTTTTGCGCCAGCGCGGTCATCTCGTGGTAATGGGTGGCGAAGAGCGCGCGGCAGCGGTTCGTGTCGTGCAGGTGTTCCAGCGTCGCCCAGGCGATCGACAGCCCGTCATAGGTGGCGGTGCCGCGCCCGATCTCGTCAAGGATCACCAGCGCGCGGTCATCGGCCTGATTGAGGATCGCGGCGGTCTCGACCATCTCGACCATGAAGGTGGACCGGCCCCGCGCCAGATCGTCCGAGGCGCCGACCCGGCTGAACAGCTGCGACACCAGCCCGATATGGGCCGAGGCGGCGGGCACGAAGCTGCCCGCCTGCGCCAGCAGCGCGATCAGCGCGTTCTGCCGCAGGAAGGTTGACTTACCGGCCATGTTGGGCCCGGTCAGCAGCCAGATCGCGGCACCTTGCCCGCCTTGGGCCAGGTCGCAATCGTTGGCGATGAAGGGCGCGCCGCCCTGACGCCGCAGCGCCCGTTCGACCACCGGATGCCGTCCTGCGGTCACGGCAAAGGCGCGGCTGTCATCGACCAGAGGCTCGCACCAGTCCTCGCCCCGGGCCAGATCGGCAAGACCTGTCGCAAGGTCGATTTCGGCCAGCGCGGCGGCGGCCTGACCGACCGGCCCGGCCTCGTCGAGGATCGCGGCCCGGAGGGTCTCGAACAGACGCTTCTCGATTTCCAGCGCCCGGTTGCCCGCGTTCAGGATGCGGGTTTCAAGTTCCGACAGCTCGACCGTGGTAAAGCGCAGCGCATTGGCCGTGGTCTGGCGGTGGATGAAGGTTTCCGACAGCGGCGGCGACAGCATCCGGTCGGCATGGGTGGCCGTCACCTCGATGAAATAGCCCAGCACGTTGTTGTGCTTGATCTTCAGCGACGAGATGCCGGTCTCGTCGACAAAGCCCGCCTGCATCCGCGCGATCACGCCCCGGCCCTCGTCGCGGAGCGTCCGTGCCTCGTCGAGACCCTCGTCATAACCGGTGGCGATAAAGCCGCCATCCCGGGCCAGCAGCGGCGGTTCGGCCACCAGCGCCCGGTCGAGCAGATCGACCAGCGCGTCATGCCCGGTCAGCGCGCGCCGCGCCTCGGCGATCAGGGCTGGCAGATCGCAGCCCAGCCGGTCGGCCAGCACGCCCGCCTGGGTCAGCCCCGTGCGGATCGCGGCCAGATCGCGCGGCCCGCCCCGGTCGAGCCCAAGCCGCGACAGCGCCCGGTCCATGTCCGGGCATTTTCGCAACTCGTCGCGCAGCGCATTGCGCAGCCCGGAATCCTCGACCAGTGCGCGGACCGCATCGAGCCGCGCGCGGATCGTCGGCAGATCGCGCGAGGGGCTGGAAAGCCGCCGTTCCAGCAGCCGCGCGCCTGAGGCGGTGACGGTGCGGTCGATGGCGGCCAGCAGGCTGCCCTCGCGCCCGCCGGAAAGGCTGGCCGTCAGTTCCAGATTGCGCCGGGTCGCGGCGTCGATCTGCATGGTGCCGCCCATCGCCTCGCGCACCGGCGGGCGCAGGAGCGGCAGCTTGCCCTTCTGGGTGATCTCCAGATAGTCGACCAGCGCGCCCATCGCCGACAGCTCGGCCCGGCCGAAGCTGCCGAAGCCTTCGAGCGTGCCCACCGAGAACAGCGCGGTCAGCCGCTTTTCGGCCGAGGCGCTGTCGAAGCTCATGCGCGACAGCGGGGTCACGGCGGCGCCCGCATCAGAGACTGCCTCGGCCCAATCGCGTTCGGTGGCCTCGTTCAGCAGCACCTCGCGCGGGGCAAGCCGGGCCAGTTCGGCGCCCAGCCGCACGCCCGGGCAACCGATCACCCGGAACGCGCCGGTCGAGATGTCGACCCAGGCCAGGGCGGCTTCGCCCCGGACCTCGGCGAAGGCGGCCAGGAAGTTGTGGCGCCGGGCCTCCAGAAGGCTTTCCTCGGTCAGGGTGCCGGGCGTGACCAGCCGGACCACGTCGCGTTTCACGACCGATTTCGACCCGCGCTTCTTCGCCTCGGCCGGGTCTTCCATCTGTTCGCAGACCGCGACCCGGAACCCCTTGCGGATCAGCGTCAGCAGATAGCTTTCGGCGGCATGGACCGGCACGCCGCACATCGGGATGTCCTCGCCCAGATGCTTGCCGCGTTTGGTCAGCGCGATGTCCAGCGCCTCGGCCGCGGCCACGGCGTCGTCGAAGAACATCTCGTAGAAATCGCCCATTCGGTAGAACAGCAGCGCGCCGGGATGGGCGGCCTTGATGTCCAGATATTGCGCCATCATCGGTGTGACGGATGCGCCGGCTTCGGTCACGGAACCCCCCTGTCGCTGGTCCGCGGACCTTACAAATCCGACCCTGCGGCGAAAAGCGGGAAATCCATGTCGATTTTCAAGTCTATTGAGGCGCGGGCGCCGGAGGGTTAAGACGCTTTTCACCTAGGAGGAGACCCCCGACAATGGCCGAGAAGTCCAAGATCACACCGGAAGAAGCGCTGAGCTATCATATCGAGCCCGTGCCGGGGAAATACGAGATCGTGGCGACCAAGCCCATGACCACCCAGCGCGATCTCAGCCTGGCCTACAGCCCGGGGGTCGCGGTGCCGGTGCAGGCCATCGCCGACGCGCCCGAGACCGCCTATGACTACACCACCAAGGGCAACATGGTCGCCGTCATCTCGAACGGCACCGCGATCCTCGGCATGGGCAATCTGGGCGCGCTGGCCTCGAAGCCGGTGATGGAGGGCAAGTCGGTCCTGTTCAAGCGCTTTGCCGATGTGAACGCGGTCGATATCGAGCTGGACACCGAGGACCCGGAAGAGATCATCCGGGCGGTGCGGCTGATGGGGCCGACCTTCGGCGGGATCAATCTCGAGGACATCAAGGCGCCCGAGTGTTTCATCATCGAGCAGCGGCTCAAGGAAGAGATGGACATTCCGGTCTTCCATGACGACCAGCACGGCACGGCGGTGATCTGCGCGGCGGGGCTGATCAACGCGCTGCATCTGTCGGGCAAGAAGATCGAGGATTGCAAGATCGTCCTGAACGGTGCGGGTGCGGCCGGGATCGCCTGCCTGGAACTGATCAAGGCGATGGGGGCGAAGCATGACAACTGCATCGCCTGCGACACCAAGGGCGTGATCTACCAGGGCCGCACCGAGGGCATGAACCAGTGGAAATCGGCCCACGCCGCCAAGACCGACGCGCGCACGCTGGAAGACGCGATGGTGGGGGCGGATGTCTTCCTGGGCGTCAGCGCCAAGGGCGCGGTGACGCCCGAGATGGTGGCCTCGATGGCCGAGAACCCGGTGATCTTCGCGATGGCGAACCCCGATCCCGAGATCACGCCCGAAGAGGCGCAGGAGGTGCGGCCCGACGCCATCGTCGCGACCGGGCGGTCGGACTATCCGAACCAGGTCAACAACGTCCTGGGCTTTCCCTATCTCTTCCGCGGGGCGCTGGATATCCATGCCCGGGCGATCAATGACGAGATGAAGATCGCCTGCGCCGACGCGCTGGCCGCACTCGCCCGCGAGGACGTGCCCGACGAGGTCGCGATGGCCTATGGCACCAAGCTGACCTTCGGGCGCGACTATATCATCCCGACGCCCTTCGATCCTCGGCTGATCTACACCATTCCGCCGGCGGTGGCGCGTGCCGGGATGGATACCGGCGTGGCGCGGCGGCCAATCGTCGACATGGACGAATACGAACAGCGGCTGAAGGCGCGGATGGACCCGACGGCTTCGGTTCTGTCGGGGATCGCGGCGCGGGCCAAGGCGGCGCAGGCCCGGATGATCTTTGCCGAGGGCGATGACGAACGCGTGCTGCGCGCCGCCGTCAGCTATCACCGCGCGGGCTATGGCCAGGCCATCGTCGTCGGCCGCGAGGCCGAGGTGAGGGAAAAGCTGCAGCAGGCGGGGCTTGCCGATGCCTATCGCGAACTCGAGGTGGTGAACGCGGCCAATACCGGCCATCTCGAGGCCTATCGGTCGTTCCTGTACCAGCGCCTGCAGCGCAAGGGCTACGATACCCATGACATCAACCGGCTGGCCGCGCGCGACCGGCACGTCTTTTCGGCGCTGATGCTGGCCAATGGCCATGGCGATGCGCTGGTGACCGGGGCGACCCGGAAATCGGCCCATGTGCTGGAACTGATCAATCACGTCTTCGATGCCCGCGCCCAGGACGGCGCGGTCGGTGTCACCGCGTTGCTGCACAAGGGCAAGATCGTCTTCATCGCCGATACGCTGGTGCATGAATGGCCCGAGGAAGAGGATCTGGCCAATATCGCCGTGCACGCGGCCAATGTCGCACGCGGTTTGGGGATCGAGCCGCGCGTGGCCTTCCTCAGCTTCTCGACCTTCGGCTATCCGGTCAGCGAGCGCGCGACCAAGATGCATCGCGCCTCGGAGGTGCTGGCCAGACGCGGGGTCGATTTCGAATTCGACGGCGAGATGACCGTCGATGTGGCGCTGAACCCGGTGGCGATGGCGCGCTATCCGTTCTGCCGCCTGTCGGGGCCTGCAAACGTGCTGGTGGTTCCGGCCCGGCATTCGGCCTCGATCTCGGTCAAGCTGATGCAGGAGATGGCCGGGGCCACGGTGATCGGCCCGATCCTTGCCGGTGTCGACAAGCCGATCCAGATCTGTTCCACGGTCTCGACCGTCAACGACATCCTGAACATGGCGCTGCTTGCCGCCTGCGAGGTCGGGTAAGCGCGCGTCACGAGGCTCCGGCAAAGGGCGCGGCGTCGCCCCAAAGCGCCCGCACCCTTTCGTCGCGCCCGCAGCCCGCGCGATAAAGCTTGTAGGCCTCGGCCTTGGTCTTGGGCCCGAACCGGGTCAGGATCAGGTCGCGGCTCTTGTAATAGTCCTGGTGATAGGCCTCGGCTTTCCAGAAGGTCGCGGCGGGCAATATCTCGGTCGCGATCCCGGACCCGAGCGCCCGCCCGGCCTTGCCCTTTTCGGCCTCTGCCACGCGCCGTTCGGCCGGATCAGAGACGAAAATCGCGGTCCGGTAGGTTTCGCCCCGGTCGCAGAACTGACCGCCCGCATCGGTCGGATCGACCGAGCGGAAGAACAGCTCGACCAGCCTTTCATAGCTGACCACGTCCGGATCGTAGGTGATCTTTACCGCCTCGACATGGCCGGTGCCGCCGCGCGCCACCTGCCGGTAGGCGGGATGGTCGACATGACCGCCGGTATAGCCCGAGACGACGTCGCTCACGCCCCGGACCTTCTCGAAATCGGCCTCGACGCACCAGAAGCAGCCGCCTGCGAAGATCGCTGTCTGCGGCTCGGCGGCCTGGGCGCGATGGCCCTGTGCGATATGGCCCAGGGCGATGGCCGCGATCAGCAAGGCCGTTCTGATGGTTCCGAAGGACGTGCCCATGAAGGCCTCCCTTTCCCGATATCGTCGAGGAAAAGGATAGAGCCCCCGGGAAATCGCGTGAAACGCAAAAGCGCGTGAACTCGCGAAAGCGGGGCCGGCCCGCGCAGGGCCGGTCCCTGAAGCGGATCAGCCCTTCAACTTGCGGTTCCGCGTCGCCAGCAGGCGCAGGCGCAGGGCGTTCAGCTTGATGAAGCCCGCCGCATCCTTCTGGTCGTAGGCGCCGGCGTCGTCCTCGAAGGTGACGTGGCTTTCGGAATAAAGCGAGGCCTCGGACCAGCGGCCGACAGTGCGGACCGAGCCCTTGTAGAGCTTCAGCCGGACGGTGCCCGAGACGTGCTCCTGGCTCTTGTCGATCAGCGCCTGCAGCATCTCGCGTTCGGGGCTGAACCAGAAGCCGTTATAGATCAGCTCGGCATATTTCGGCATCAGCTCGTCTTTCAGATGCGCCGCCCCACGGTCGAGCGTGATCTGCTCGATCCCGCGATGGGCCTCCAGCAGGACGGTGCCGCCGGGGGTTTCGTAGATGCCGCGCGACTTCATGCCGACGAAGCGCCCCTCGACCAGATCGAGCCGACCGATGCCGTGCTTGCCGCCCAGCTCGTTCAGCTTGGTCAGGACCGTGGCGGGCGACATCGCCTCACCGTTGATCGCGACCGCGTCGCCCTTCTCGAAGGTGACCTCGATATATTCAGGCTCGTTCGGCGCCTTTTCGGGGTCGACGGTGCGCTGATAGACGTAATCGGGCGCCTCTTCGGCGGGGTTTTCCAGAACCTTGCCCTCGGACGAGGTGTGCAGAAGGTTCGCATCGACCGAGAAGGGGGCCTCGCCGCGCTTGTCCTTGGCGATCGGGATCTGGTTTTCCTCGGCGAAGGCCAGGAGCTTGGTCCGGCTGGTCAGCGACCATTCCCGCCAGGGGGCGATCACCTTGATTTCCGGGCTCAGCGCATAGGCCGACAGCTCGAACCGGACCTGGTCGTTGCCCTTGCCGGTGGCGCCATGGGCCACGGCATCGGCGCCGGTCGCCTCGGCGATCTCGATCAGGCGCTTGGAAATCAGCGGCCGGGCGATCGAGGTGCCCAGCAGGTACAGCCCCTCATAAACCGCATTGGCACGGAACATCGGGAAGACGAAGTCGCGCACGAATTCCTCGCGCAGATCCTCGATGAAGATCTCCTTGGCGCCCATCATCTCGGCCTTCTTGCGGGCGGGCTCGAGTTCCTCGCCCTGGCCCAGATCGGCGGTAAAGGTCACCACCTCGCAGCCGTATTCGGTTTGCAGCCATTTCAGGATGATCGAGGTGTCGAGACCCCCGGAATAGGCCAGGACGACTTTCTTGGGCGCGGACTTGGGCGCAGACATGGGGCGACCTTTCGTCATTCGGATATCGGGCGGCGGATAGCTCTTTTCCGGGGCCAGAGCAAGGGAACCCGCGCGCAACGGGACGCTTGCGCGCGCAGGGCGAACGCGCCATTGCTGCGGCATGACCGAGTTTGCCGAAAAGGCCCGCGCCGCCGAAAAGGCGATGCGCGCGCTGTTCCCGCCCACACCGCTGCAACGCAACGTGCACCTGTCCGAACGCTACAAGGCCGATATCTGGCTCAAGCGCGAGGATCTCAGCCCGGTGCGGTCCTACAAGCTGCGCGGCGCCTTCAACGCGATGCGCAAAGCGCTGGAAGGTGCCACCGAGGCACCGGTCTTTGTTTGCGCCAGCGCCGGGAACCACGCCCAAGGCGTGGCCTTCGCCTGTCGGCATTTCGGGGGCCGGGGCGTGATCTTCATGCCGGTGACGACGCCCGACCAGAAGATCGGCAAGACCCGGATCTTCGGCGGCGAGAATATCGAGATCCGCCTGACCGGCGACTATTTCGACAACACGCTGGCCTCGGCCCAGGCCTATTGCCGCGAAGTGGGCGGGCATTTTCTTGCGCCCTTCGACGACGAGGACGTGATCGAGGGGCAGGCCTCGGTCGCGGTCGAGATGATGTCTGTGCTGTATCACACCCCCGATCTGGTGATTCTGCCGGTGGGCGGCGGCGGTCTGGCCGCCGGGGTCGTGTCCTTCCTGCGCGAGACCGCGCCCGGGATCGGCTTCCGGTTCGTCGAGCCCGCGGGCGGCGCCTCGCTGACCGCGGCGCTGGCCGAAGGCGGGCCGGCGACCCTGCCCAAGGTCGATACCTTCGTCGACGGGGCGGCGGTGGCCCGGATCGGCGCGCGCACCTTCGAGCGGCTGCGCGGGATCGACCCGGCGCATGTGCTGCTGGCGCCCGAGGACCGGATCTGCACCACCATCCTCGATCTGTTGAATGTCGAGGGGATCGTTCTGGAACCCGCGGGCGCGATGTCGGTCGATGTGCTGCCGGGGCTGGCCGAGGAGATCGAGGGCAAGTCGGTGATCTGCGTCACCTCGGGCGGCAATTTCGATTTCGAGCGGCTGCCCGAAGTGAAGGAACGCGCCCAGCGGTTTTCGGGCGTGAAGAAGTATTTCATCCTGCGGATGCCGCAGCGGCCCGGTGCATTGCGCGATTTTCTCGATCTTCTGGGGCCCGAGGACGATATCGCGCGTTTCGAATATCTGAAGAAATCGGCGCGCAATTTCGGCACCGTCCTGATCGGGATCGAAACGACGGAGGCGCGCAATTTTGCAGCGCTTTTCGCCCGGATGGAGGCGCAGGGCCTGACCTATCGCGATATTACCGAGGACCCGACGCTCGCCGATTTCCTGATCTGACGGGCGCCTGCTCGTCAGGCGACGTCGCGGCGCGTGCGGACCCTGCCCAGAAGCTCGACCTTCGAACTGGCATAGGCCGCGGTCAAGGGCACCAGATCGACGTTCTGGCCCTGGGCCAGCTGGCGTTCGATGCCCTGACAGAGCACGCAGAAATCCTTGAACCCGAGATTGAGCGCAGAGCCGCGCACGAAATGCAGATCGGCGGCCAGATCGGCCGGGTCGCGCCCCGGCGCCACACGCTCGATCACCTCGTCGACCTCTTCGAGAAACAGATCGAGCACCTCGTCGAACGCGTCTTCGCCGACTTCGTCCCGCAACTCGTCAACGCGAGTCCAGTCGATCATCGCACATACTCCATCGCCTTGCCTCTCCGTCGGCCCGGAGGCTAGCCGAGACCGCTTAACGGGGTCTTAGCCCATATCTGGACAGATGGGTCTAATTCGCGCGTTCATGGGGCGTTAAGTCGGCGGCTTTATGAACTAAAGCCAGATCAGGACCGGGACTCCCGTGAACGCCCAGCCAGACCCGACGCATCTCGACCCTGCCAAGGCCAGTCTCGTGCGACTGGTTCTTCTGGTCGATGACAGCCGCCTGCAACGGCGGATCCTGCGCGCATCGCTGGAACGCTGGGGATATGAGGTCGCCGAATGCGGCTCGGCCGAAGAGGCTTTGGATATTTGCCGCGACCGGCCGGTCGACCTGATCATCAGCGACTGGATGATGCCGGGCATGAACGGCCCCGAGTTCTGCCAGGCCTTTCGCGATTTGCCGCGCGAAAGCTACGGCTATTTCATCCTGCTGACCTCGAAATCCGAAATGGTCGAGATGATCCACGGGCTCGATGTCGGGGCCGACGAATTCCTGACCAAGCCGGTCAATGCCAGCGAGTTGCGTGCCCGGATCGCCTCGGGCGAACGCATCCTCCGGATGGAACATCAGCTGCGCGACAAGAACCGCCTGCTGACCGATGCGCTGGCCGAATTGCGCACGCTTTACGACGCGCTCGACCGCGATCTGGTCGAGGCGCGCAAGCTTCAGCAATCGCTGGTGCCCGAACGCCACCGCCGGTTCGGCGGGTGCGAGGTGTCGCTTCTGCTGCGCCCTTGCGGCCATGTCGGCGGCGATCTGGTCGGGTTCTTTCCCGCCGGGCCGGGCGAGGTCGGGGTGTTCTCGGCCGATGTGTCGGGCCACGGGATCAGTTCGGCCATGCTGACCGCGCGTCTGGCGGGGCTTCTGGGCTCGCGCTCGCCCGATCAGAACATCGCGCTGGAACCCGCGCCCGGGGGCAGCTATCGCGCCCGCCCGCCCGCCGAGGTCGCCGCGCATCTCAACCGGCTGTTTCTCGAGGATATCGAGACCGAACATTATTTCACGCTGCTGCTGGCCTTCGTCACGCTGGACACCGGGCAGATGCGGTTCGTTCAGGCCGGGCATCCGCATCCGGTGGTGCAGCGCGCGGATGGGGCGCTTGACTATCTGGGCGAAGGCGGGCTGCCGCTGGGCCTGATCCCGGGCGCCAACTTCGAAAGCTGCGAAGTCCGGCTTGCGCCGGGCGACCGGGTTCTTCTGGTGTCGGACGGCATCACCGAATGCCCGGCGCCGGACGGCGCCCAACTGGGCGACGAAGGCCTGCGTCGGCTGATCGAGGCCAATGCCGGGGTGCGCGGCCCGGCCTTCCTCGATGCGATCCAGACCGGGCTGACCGCCTTTGCGGGCGGCCGCGGCGAATTCCCCGATGACGTTTCGGCCGTGCTGTTCGAGGTCGGCTAGCGCGCCAGCCCCAGCCACCGCCGCACCGCATGGCGGTCGCCGGCATTGCCAAGCTGTCGCGCGGCCACGTCGGCCGGCATCCACAGCGCGGTATGCCCGGGCTCGCTGGGCGGACCATAGGGGCGGACCGGACGGCCAAGATAGATGGTGCAGAGCTTCTCCGCCCAGATGTCGTATTCGGGCATGTAGGTGAAGCGCCGGAATGCGCCCAGCCGCCGACGCAGCTCGATCTTCCAGCCGGTTTCCTCGAACACCTCGCGATGCAGCGCCTGCAGGGGCGACTCGCCCGGGTCGATGCCGCCGCCGGGCAGCTGGTATTCGGGCACCGGCCTTTGCTGATGAGTGACCAGCAAGAGCCCGTCGCGTTCCAGAAGGGCGTAGGCGCCCTGTCTCAGCTTGTAGCTCTGGTCCGCCCTGACCGCCTCGCCGAATCGCCGGATCATTGCCGCCTCTTTGTGCTTTCGTTGCCGGGTCTATATAAGGCGGGTATGCCAAGGCCCAGAGCCCAAGGGAACCTCATGTCCATCGGATCGAAGATCGCCTGGGACGATACCGTCCTTCCTTTCCAGCTTGACCGCAGCGACGTTCGCGGGCGGGTCGCCCGACTGGACGGCGTGCTCGACCATGTGCTGGCGCAGCACGACTACCCGCCTTTGATCGAGGCACTGGTGGCCGAGATGGCGCTGCTGACCGCGCTGATCGGGCAGACCATCAAACTGCGCTGGAAGCTGAGCCTTCAGGTCCGCGGCGACGGCCCCGCGCGGCTGATCGCGACCGATTACTATGCGCCGTCCGAGGATGGCGCCCCGGCCCGCATCCGCGCCTATGCCAGCTTCGACAAGGACCGGCTGGACCCTTCGGCCGACCCGTTCTCGCAGATCGGGCAGGGTTATTTCGCCGTGCTGCTCGACCAGGGGCCGGGCACGGTGCCCTATCAGGGCATCACGCCCATTGCCGGGGGCTCGCTTTCGGCCTGTGCAGAGACGTATTTCGCCCAGTCCGAGCAGTTGCCGACCCGCTTCGCGCTCAGCTTCGGGCGGGCGATGCTGCCCGGGTCGGGCAAGGGCGAGCATTGGCGCGCGGGCGGGGTGATGCTGCAGCTGATGCCCAGGGCCTCGATCCCGCAAAGCCCCGAGGGCGGCAGCGGCGAGGAGGGTCTGCTGCAGGCCGAGGACATGCTGGAGGGCGCCCAGGCCGAACACTGGACCCGCGCCAACATCCTGCTCGACACCGTCGAGGAAATCGAACTGGTCGGGCCGCGCGTGCAGCCGACCGACCTGCTGGTGCGGCTCTTTCACGAGGAGCGCCCGCGGGTCTTCGACCCGCAGCCGGTGCAGTTCGGCTGCACCTGTTCCGAGGCGCGGGTCCGGCAGAGCCTGTCGATCTACTCGGCCAAGGATATCGGCCACATGACGACGCCCGAGGGTGTGGTGACCGCCGATTGCCAGTTCTGCGGGGCGCATTACGTGCTGGACCCGGCGACGCTGGGCTTCGAGGCGGAGAAGGACCCCGATGCCGAGTGACCCGTTCGAGGCGCTGGCTGCGGCGCTGGCCCGGCCGGGGCGCGAAACCTCGGACCACGACCTGAACCCGGGATTTGCATTGCCCGAGGGGCGGGTGCTGCGCCCGGCGGCGGTGCTGGTCGGCCTCGTGCCGGGGCCGGACGGGGTGCAGCTGGTCCTGACCAAACGGTCGTCGCGGCTGACCCACCATCCCGGCCAGATCGCCTTTCCCGGCGGCAAGCTGGAACCGGGCGAACAGCCGGTCGCGGCGGCGCTGCGCGAGGCGCGCGAGGAAATCGGCTTGCCCGAAAGCCATGTCGAGGTGCTGGGCACCATGCCGCCGCACGAGACGGTGACCGCCTTTACCGTGACGCCCGTGCTGGCCCGGCTGCGGCCGGATTTCCTGCGGGTGCCCGAGGCCGGAGAGGTCGACGAGGTCTTCGACGTGCCCTTCGACCATGTCCGCGACCCCGCCCGGTTTTCGATCCAGTACCGGATCTGGCGAGGCCAGCGGCGCTATTATTACACCGTGCCCTACGGCCCCTATTACATCTGGGGCGCGACCGCCCGCATCCTGCGCGCGCTGGCCGACCGAGTGGCGTCATGACGCGCGTCTTCGGCGACTGGTTCTTCGCCGACCACACCCAGACGGTCTGCGCAGTGCTGACCCGCGCCGGATACCGGGCGCTTTTCGTCGGCGGCTGCGTGCGCAACGCGCTTCTGGGCGTGCCGGTGACCGATATCGACATCGCCACCGATGCCCGGCCCGAAACCGTCATGGCGCTGGCCGAGGCCGCCGGGCTGAAGGCGGTGCCGACCGGGTTCGACCATGGCACGGTCACGGTCGTGGCGGGGCATCTGCCGCATGAGGTGACCACCTTCCGGCGCGATGTCGAAACCTTCGGCCGCCGCGCCGTCGTGGCCTTCGCCGACAGTCCCGAGGAAGACGCCCGCCGCCGCGACTTCACCATGAACGCGATCTATGCCACGCCCGAGGGCGCGGTGATCGATCCCCTTGGCGGTCTTGCGGATCTTGCGGCGCGACGGGTCCGGTTCATCGACGATGCCGATGCGCGGATCCGCGAGGACTTTCTGCGCATCCTGCGCTTTTTCCGGTTTCATGCCTGGTATGGCGATGCCGAGGCGGGGCTCGACCCTGACGGTCTGGCGGCCGCGGCCGCGAATTCGGCCGGAATAGAGACGCTTTCGAAGGAACGGATCGGCGCCGAGATCCGCAAGCTGCTGGCGGCGCCCGACCCCGCACCCAGCGTCGCGGCGATGGCGGCGGCGGGGGTTCTGGCGCGGACCCTGCCCGGGGCCGATCCGCGCGCCCTGCCGGTTCTGGTGGCTCTCGAACAGGCGCAAGGGCTGCCCCCCGATCCTGTCCGGCGGCTGGCGACGCTGGGCGGCGAGGCCCCGGCCAAACGGCTGCGCCTGAGCAAGGCCGAGGCCCGGCGCCTGGAGCGGTTGACGGGTGCTGCGGGGCAGATGGCGGGTGCCGCCGAGCTGGCCTACCGGCTGGGCCCGGACATGGCGCGCGATGCGGTGCTGTTGCGCTCTGCCGCGCTGGGCCAACCGCTGTCCGGCGATCTGGCATCCGAGCTTGCCCGGGGCACTGAGGCCCGGTTTCCGCTCAGCGCGGCCGATCTGATGCCCGGGTTCGACGGTCCGGCGCTGGGCGCGGCGCTCAAGCGGCTTGAGGCGGACTGGGTCGCCTCGGGCTTCCGGCTGAGCGCGGCCGAACTGATCGCCCGCGCCCGGCAGGGATAGGCGCGGGTCGCGCCCCCCCTGTTCGCGGGGTGTTCCTCTTGCCCGGCCGCCCCTGTAAGCTTTGCCCGTCCCGAACGAGATCCCGCCATGTTCCGCTATTTCGAAAACCTGATCGACCCCTATGCGCCCTATGCGCAGAGCGATACGCCGCCGAACCGGCTCTGGCCGTTTCTCGCGGCCTATATGTGGCCGTTCCGCAAGGTTTTTGCGGTGGCGGCGGTGCTGGCGCTGCTGGTGGCCATTGTCGAGATCTGGCTGATCGACGTCATGGGTCGGCTGGTCGACATGCTGTCCTCGGGCACGCCCGAGCAGGTCTGGCAGGAGCACGGCCTGTCGCTGATCGGGCTGGCACTGTTCATCCTGGTCCTCAGGCCCGCGCTGCAGGCGCTGGACGTGGCAGTGCTGAACAACGCGATCATGCCCAATTTCGGCACGCTGATCCGCTGGCGCGCCCATGCCCATGTGCTGCGCCAGTCCGTTGGCTGGTTCGAGAACGACTTTGCCGGGCGGATCGCCAACCGCCAGATGCAGACGCCCCCCGCTGCGGGCGAGGCGGTGTTCCAGATCTTCGATGCCATCGCCTTTGCCTTGGCCTATGTCGGCGGCGCGCTGGTGCTGCTGGGGCAGGCCGACCCGCGGCTGATGCTGCCGCTTCTGGCCTGGCTTGCGCTTTATGCGGTGCTGGTGCGCTGGACGATGAAGAACATCGCCGTGGCCTCGAAGGCCTCGTCCGATGCGCGCAGCACCGTCACCGGCCGGGTGGTCGATGCCTATACCAACATCCATTCGGTCAAGCTTTTCGCCCATCACGACAGCGAGCTTGGTTATGCCAAGGAGGCGATCGAGGATCTGCGCAAGGCCTTCGGCACCGAGATGCGGATCATCACCAAGATGGATGTGGCGCTGACCGCGCTGAACGGGTTCCTGATCGTCGGCGTCGTCGGCTGGGCCATCGCGCTGTGGATGCAGGGTCAGGCCAGTGTCGGCGTGGTGGCGGCGGCGACCGCGCTGACGCTGAGGCTGAACGCGATGACCGGCTGGATCATGTGGGCGCTGTCGAGCTTCTTCCGCTCGCTCGGGGTGATCTCGGAAGGGATGGAGACCATCGCCCAGCCGATCGAGCTGGTCGATGCGCCGGACGCGGCCGCGCTTGCGTTCCGCGAGGGCCGGATCGAGATGCGCGCGCTGACCCACCATTACGGGCGCGGCTCGGGCGGGCTCGACCGGATCGATCTGGTGCTGAAACCGGGCGAAAAGGTCGGGCTCGTGGGCCGTTCGGGCGCCGGGAAATCGACCCTCGTCAAGCTGCTTTTGCGGTTCTACGACCCCGAGGGCGGGCAGATCCTGATCGACGGGCAGGACATCACCCGTGTCACCCAGGAAAGCCTGCGCCGCCAGATCGGAATGGTCAGCCAGGATGCAAGCCTGATGCATCGGTCGGTGCGCGACAACATCCTTTACGGCCGCCCCGAAGCCAGCGAGGACGAGATGATCGCGGCCGCGAAGCACGCCGAGGCACATGACTTCATCCTCGATCTTCAGGACCCCGACGGGCGGCGCGGCTATGACGCCCACGTCGGCGAGCGCGGCGTCAAGCTGTCGGGCGGTCAGCGGCAGCGGGTGGCGCTGGCCCGGGTGATCCTCAAGGACGCGCCGATCCTGGTGCTGGACGAGGCGACCTCGGCGCTCGATTCCGAGGTCGAGGCGGTGATCCAGAAGACGCTTTACGGCGTGATGGAGGGCAAGACCGTGATCGCCATCGCGCACCGGCTGTCGACCATCGCCCATATGGACCGGATCGTGGTTCTGGACGGCGGCCACATCGCCGAGGACGGGACCCATGCCGCCTTGCTGGCGAAGGACGGGCTTTACGCCCGGTTCTGGGCGCGGCAGTCGGGCGGCTTCATCGGAACGGAGGCGGCCGAGTGAGCCATCGGATCGAGAGGCTGTCGCTGAAGGGCGAGGGGCTGACCGGCGACGGTCTGACCGTGGCCTTGGCGCTGCCCGGAGAAGAGGTCGAGGGCGAGGCCGAGAACGGCCGCATCGCCCGGCCGCGGATCGTGACGCCGGTCGCCGACCGGGTGCGGCCGCCCTGCCGCCATTTCGCGTCTTGCGGCGGTTGCGCGCTGCAGCACGGGTCCGACGCCTTCGTGGCGGGCTGGAAGACGCAGGTGGTCGAACGGGCGCTGGCGGGGCAGGGGCTCGAGGCGCCGGTGCGGCCGATCCTGACCTCGCCGCCTGCCAGCCGCCGCCGCGCGGTGCTGGCCGGGCGGCGCACGAAGAAGGGCGTGCTGGTGGGCTTTCACGCCCGTGCCTCGGACGTGGTGACCGAGATCCCGGATTGCAGGTTGCTGCATCCCGATCTGATGGCGGCGCTGCCCGCCGCTGCCGCCGCGACCCTTCTGGGCGCTTCGCGCAAGGGGGCGCTGGCGATCACGGTGACACGGTCGGAAGACGGGGTCGACATGGCGGTGGCCGAGGCGAAACCGCTGGACACCGCGCTGCGGACCGACCTGGCGGCCCTGGCCGAAACCCACGATCTGGCGCGGCTGAGCTGGAACGGCGAGCAGCTGGCCGAACGCCGTCCGCCCCGTCAGGCGATGGGCCGGGCCCATGTCGTGCCGCCTGCGGGTGCCTTCCTGCAGGCGACAGAGGCGGGACAGGCGGCGCTGACCCAGGCGGTGCGCGAGGCGCTGGACGGGGCGCGCAAGGTCGCCGACCTGTTCGCCGGGGCGGGCACCTTCGCGCTGCCGCTGGCCGAGACCGCCGAGGTGCAGGCGGTCGAGGGCTCGGCCGCGATGCTGGCCGCGCTCGACCGGGGCTGGCGCGGCGCGCCGGGGCTGAAACGGGTCACGACCGAGGCGCGCGATCTTTTCCGCCGCCCGCTTCTGCCCGTCGAACTGGCCCGGGTCGAGGCCGTGGTCATCGACCCGCCGCGCGCCGGGGCCGAGGCGCAATGCGCCGAGATCGCCCGGTCGGATCTGGCCCGGGTGGCGATGGTCTCGTGCAATCCGGTGACCTTCGCGCGCGATGCGAAGCGGCTCTGTTCCGGCGGATTCCGGCTGGACTGGGTGCAGCCGGTCGACCAGTTCCGCTGGTCGGGCCATGTCGAGCTGGCGGCGCAGTTCTCGCGCTGATCGCGCTTTTGGCCGTCCAACGCTTGCGCTAGACTGGTTCGAAACATCAAGGGCGCGAGCAGACCCCAATGATCGACCGACGCGCGTTTCTGACGCTGACCGCCATGGCGGCCCTTGCGGGCTGCAGTTCGAAGTTCAAGACCTATGACGGCCCCGAGGTCACCCGGGTCGTGGTGATGAAGGGGCAGCGGGCGCTGTACCTGCTGCACCACGATCAGGTGCTGAAGGCCTACCGTATTTCGCTGGGCTATGCCCCGGTCGGCGACAAGCAGATCGAGGGCGACGGCAAGACGCCGGAGGGGCGCTATCACATCGACCGCCGCAACCCCGACAGCGAATTCCACCTGTCGATCGGGATTTCCTATCCGAACGAGGCCGATATCGAAGAGGCCAAGGCGCTGGGCAGGAAACCCGGCGGCGACATCTTCATTCACGGGCGCGCCCGCAAGAACCGGCGCCGCAAGGGCGACTGGACGGCCGGGTGCATCTCGGTCACCGATGCCGAGATGGAGGACATCTATGCGATGGTGCGCGACGGCACGGTGATCGACATCTTCCCCTGATCGCCGCGCCGCGAGGCGGGACCTTGCGGCCCCGCCGACGCCGGGGTCAGGCGCCGGACCCGGCGGTGGTGCGCTGTCCGGTGACCAGCGTCCACCAGATCTTGCCGTTCATTTCCTGATAGAAGGCGAAGCCCAGATCGGTCGCCTGCGGATCGAGGATGATGTTCCGGGTATCGGATTCCTCCATCCAGGCGGCCAGCGTCTCGAGTTCGGTCTCGTAGGTCTCCGAGATGTCCTCGCCGCGCAACTGACCCTGGTAGCCCGCGCGGGCCACCCGGTCGAGCGGTGACGACCCGTCCGAGCCGAAATGCCAGGGCCGGTTTTGCACAGACATGTCGCGCGAATGGGTGGCGGCCGCCGCGTTCAGCCGCGAATCGAGCTCGAGCGGCGTGAGGCCCCGCGCCTGGCGCAGCGCATTGATCGAGTCGAGCATCCGGTACTGGATCTTGCCCTGGTCGGACCGCGAGATCCGGTAGACCGTCGGCAGAGGCTTGCCGTCGGGACCGATGCGAACCTCTCCCCCTGTCGAGCAGGCGGAGAGCGCGAAAAGTACGGCCACGAGGCCCAAAGCCGGTCGTATCATAAGAAAAACCCCAAGAGTCGGTCTTTTGGTCTTTAGCCGCTTGCGCAGGCGTGTTCAAACCCTTCGCGCGGCGATCTGCCAGGAGTGACGCCGGTTTGAATTGCTCCGCCCGATGGGTAACCTTATGGTCAGGCCGAACTTCCAGAAAAGACGCGACATTCGGAGCGCAAGATGACGACCCGTTCGACCCGCGGCCTTACCCGCCGCCATTTCCTCGCCGGCACGGCCCTTGCCGTGACCGCGGGACCTGCCCTCGCCAACACCACCGAGATAGAGCCCGATCTGACCGACATGGTGCGCCGCAACATCTCGAGCTTCCGGGCGCTCGACTGGCATCCCTATTTCTCGAACCTGAAGAACGGCGCGATCCTGGTGGACACCACATCGCGCGCGCTGCATTTCTGGTCGGAGGACGGCTCGATCTACAAGCTGTACCCGACCTCTGTGCCGCTGTCCGAAGACCTGACCCGGCGCGGCCGCACCAGCGTCGTGCGCAAGGTCGAGGGGCCGGACTGGCGGCCGACCCCTGCGATGAAGCAGCGCAACCCCGAATGGCCGGACTATGTGCCGCCGGGTCCGGACAACCCGCTGGGAACCCACGCGCTTTATCTGGGGTGGACCTATTACCGGATCCATGGCACCCATGACACGCGCAAAATCGGGCGCCGGTCCTCGAACGGCTGCATCGGTCTTTACAACGAGCACATCGCCGAGCTTTTCGGCCTCGCCAAGGTGGGGGCTCAGGTGTTGCTAATTTGACGACATCGCGGACGTCTTTGGGGCAGGCCGCTGCGGTCGATTGCAAGCATCCGGGCCCATCCCTTACAGAGAAAATACATGTGTAGGATGCCGCGAAGGGGAGAGTCCCTGCGCTGCTGTTACAGGAGAGACAGATGAAGAAAATCGCCCTTGCCGCCGCCTTCGCGGTTGCCGCCACCTCCGCCTTCGCCGGCGGCTACTCCGAGCCGATGATCGAGCCGGAAGTGATCGCTCAGGACACCTCGTCCTCGGCCCAAGGCATCCTGGTGCCGGTTCTGGCCCTGATCCTCATCGCCGCCGTCGCGTCGAACTGAGATCAGTCCGCAAGGACACGAAAAAGGCGGTGGCCGGGAGCCACCGCCTTTTTTGTTGTCCGCTGTCCGGGCGACAGCGGCGTGGCCGCGGAGGCGGGCCGACTCAGTCGACCCAGCCGCGCAGATTGGCCTTCACGATCTCGCCCAGCGCCCGGATATGGGCGTCGTCGTCGTTGAGGCAGGGAATGTAGGTGAACTTCTCGCCGCCCGCCTCCTCGAAGCTCTCGCAGATCTCCTCGTTGATCTCCTCAAGCGTCTCGATGCAATCGGCCGAGAAGGCGGGCGCGATCACCGCGATGCGCTTCTTGCCGGCCTGTGCCAGCCGGGCCACCTCTTCGACGGTATAGGGCTGCAGCCATTCCTCGGGGCCGAAGCGCGACTGGAAGGTCGTGGTGATGCGGCTGTCATCCCAGCCGAGCCGTTCCTTCAGCAGCCGCGTCGTCTTGAGGCAATGGCAGTGATAGGGGTCGCCCTCGGTCAGATAGCGCTGCGGCACCCCGTGATAGGAGCAGACCAGGATGTCGGGTTCGTGCTCGGCCGCGGCATAGGCCCGCTCGACCGAGGCGGCCAGCGCCGAGATGTAAAGCGGGTCGTCGAAATAGGTGCTGACGGTGCGCACGTCGGGCTGCCATTTCTCGTCCATCAACGCCTTGAAGAAGCTGTCGCAGGCGGTGGCCGAGGTGGTGCCGGAATATTGCGGGTACAGCGGGAAGAACAGGATCTTCTGACAGCCCTTTTCCAGCAGCGACCGGACCCGGGCCCGGGTCGAGGGGTTGCCGTAGCGCATGCAGAAATCGACCACGACGCGGTCGCCATAGGTCGCCTTCAGCTCGGCGGCCAGCTTGGCGGTCTGCGACTTGGTGATCGTCATCAGCGGGCTTTCGTCGGCCTCGTGATTCCAGATCGACCGGTAGTTCTCGCCGGACGCGAAGGGCCGCTTGGTCAGCACCACCAGCTGCAGAAGCGGCTGCCAGACCCAGGGCGAATAGTCGATCACCCGCTTGTCGGACAGGAATTCGTTCAGATACCGGCGCATCGACCAGTAGTCATAGCCGTCCGGTGTGCCCAGATTGGCCAGCAGCACACCCACGCGCGCCGGCGGCACCAGCGGGTGATCGTCGGGCCCGTGCAGGGGCCGTGTCTCGGTCAGACCGGAAGCCGCGGGTTTCCGCCCGTCTTGGTTGGAATCAAACATCGCCTTGGTCCCGGTATCGCGTCTGTCGAGCCTCAAACTCTCAATCCTCCCGGAAATATACAGATTGGAACGCAGGTCAATCGGAACTGCCGCTGTCGCCGGACCCCGGGCGCGGCGTGTACGCGCCCAGTGCGTCGGCCAGGCGCATGCGCGCCGAGCCGGGTTTCAATGCCTGCGGTTGGGTTTCCGCAGGCGCCCACCCGGCAAGGTAGATCATTTCGACCGTCGCGGGGATGCGGCCATCCGGCATGGTATGGATTTCCGCATAGCGCCGCGCGGCCTCGTCGAACAGTCGGCGCGGCGCGGGGCGGCGGTGGCGCGCGGCCAGAGAATTGGTCTCGCCCATCGCGCGCAGGTCGTGCATCAGGCGGCGGAGATCCTTGTAAGATACCGATATTTCGGCACAATCTGCGACGGGAAGGGCCAGCCCGGCGCGTTGCAGCAGCCCGCCCGCGTCGCGGATTTCGGCCATCGGCAGCACCCGGGGCGAAAGCCCGCCCAGAATGGCGGCCTCGGCTTCGGCCATCGCGCCGCGCAGCTCGTGCAGGCTGCGGCCGCCGAACAGGACCCCCAGGAACAGCCCGTCGGGTTTCAGGGCGCGGCGGCACTGGATCAGCTGGCCGACCGGGTCGTTCGACCAGTGCAGCGCCAGAGCGTGAATCACAAGATCGTGCGCGCCGGGGTCAAGCGTCAGGGTCTCGTCGGCGGCCACCAGCCGCGCCGATGGCAGGATTTCGGCCCAGGGCTTTTCGAACGGGGTCACGACGGCCGGGGCCGTAAAGGTTCTGTTAACCTCGTTCAGCCTCTCCTTGATCTCGGCGGCCGCTGCCTCGTGCAGGAACAGCGCGGGCCCCGCCCTGAGGGCCCGCGCGCGGTGCAGCGCCAGGGCATGGCGGTCGGTCAGGTCGGGCGGTCGGGTCATCTTGGCTCCGGCAGGTTGCCCGGCGCTATGTAGGGGACGAGGCCGATGTTGCAAAGCGCCCTGCGACTCATCTACCCGCCGCGCTGCATTGCCTGCGGCGAGCCGGTCGAAAGCGACCATGCGCTGTGCGCCCGCTGCTGGGGCGAGCTCGACTTCGTGACGGGTCTGGTCTGCGATGCCTGCGGGGTGCCCTTGCCCGGCGAGGATACCGGCGATCCGGTCTGGTGCGACGACTGTCTGGCCGGGCCCCGTCCCTGGAGCCGGGGGCGGGCGGCGCTGCTGTACCGCGGGCGGGCGCGCGGGCTGGTGCTGGCCTTCAAGCATGGCGACCGGACCGACCTGGCCCGGGCCGCGGCGGGCTGGATGCTGCGCGCCGGGCGGCCGATCCTCGGTCCGGGGCTGCTGGTCGCGCCGGTGCCGCTGCATCGCTGGCGGCTTCTGCGGCGGCGCTACAACCAGTCGGCGCTGCTGTCGCGGGTCGTGGCCGAGGGCACGGGGGCCGAGCATTGCCCCGATCTGCTGGTCCGCATTCGCGCCACCCGCCCGCAGGAAGGCATGACCGCCGAGGCCCGGGCCGCGAACCAGGCCGGGGCGATGGCGGTCGCGCCGCGCCATCGCGACCGGCTTCCGGGCCGGACGGTGTTGCTGATCGACGACGTGATGACCTCGGGCGCGACACTCGGCGCTGCGGCCGGAGCCTGTCTGGCGGCGGGGGCGGCCGAGGTCCGGGTGCTGGTCCTGGCCCGCGTTGCGAAAGCCGAGTAAAGACCTATAGTCTCGGCAAAACCTCAGGAGCCGCGATGCAACCGGTTGAAATCTACACGACGTCCAGCTGCGGGTACTGCCACGCCGCCAAGCGGCTGCTGGACAGCAAGGGCGTGTCCTACGCCGAGCTCGACGTGACCGCCGATCCGGGTCTCCGCCAGGAGATGATGGAACGCGCCAATGGCGGCTATACCGTGCCGCAGATCTTCGTCGGCGAGACCCATGTCGGCGGTTGCGACGATCTTTACGAGCTTGACCGCGCGGGCAAGCTCGACCCGCTGCTGGCAGGATAGGCCGATGCGCGCGGCACTGATCCAGCTGACCTCCTCGGACCTGCCGGACGAGAATATCGGTCTGGTGCGCGAGTCGATGCGCGAGGCGGTGGCGGGCGGCGCCGATCTGATCCTGACACCCGAAGTGACCAACTGCCTGTCGCCCAGCCGGGTCCGGCAGAACGAGGTGCTGAAAGAAGAGGCAGACGACCCGACGCTGGCGGCGCTGCGGCAAGAGGCCGCGTCGCTTGGGATCTGGCTGCTGATCGGGTCGCTCGGGCTGAAGACTTCGGACGCCGACGGACGCTTTGCCAACCGGTCCTTCCTGATCGGGCCGGGCGGCGCGATCGCGGCGCGCTATGACAAGATCCACATGTTCGATGTCGAGATCAGCGAGACCGAGACCTTCCGCGAATCCGACGGCTACCGGCCCGGGACGCGCGCGGTGGTGGCGCCGACGCCCTTCGGCACGATGGGGCTGGCGATCTGCTACGACCTGCGCTTTCCGCATCTGTTCCGCGCGCTGGCCCATGCCGGGGCCGAGATCCTGACCGTGCCCGCCGCCTTTTCGCCGGTGACCGGCGCCGCCCATTGGGAGCCGCTGTTGCGCGCCCGGGCCATCGAGAATGGCTGCTACGTGCTGGCACCCGCGCAATGCGGGCTGCACCCGGCGGCCGAAGGGCGGCCGCGGCGCACCCACGGGCACAGCCTGGCGGTGTCGCCCTGGGGCGAGGTGCTGGCCGATGGCGGCGAGGCGCCCGGCATCGTCTATGTCGATCTCGACCGCGAGGAGGTCGTCCGGGCCCGGGCCCGGGTGCCCTCGATCTTCCACGACCGGGACTTCGAGGGGCCGTGAGCGAGATCAGCGAGAGCCTGGTCGTGACGCTGTTCAGCGAGATTTTCATGGCCGATCAGCTGGCGCGGAACCGGATCTCGAAGGCCTTGCCCAAGGGCATGGAAATCAGCCATTTTTCGGTGCTGAACCATCTGGCACGGCTGAATGAGGAACGCAGCCCGGCACAGCTGGCCGCGGCGTTTCACGTCACCCGGGGGGCGATGACCAACACGCTGACCCGGCTGGAATGGGCCGGGCATGTGCATATCCGGCCCGACTGGGACGATGCGCGGCGCAAGATGGTGTCTATCAGCCCGTCCGGCCGGTCCGCGCGCGAGGCCGCGATCCAGGCGGTGGCGCCGGTTCTGGCCGAGGCTGTCGCCGATATCGGCGAGGACCGGCTGAAAGCGGCGCTGCCGGTCCTGAGGATGCTTCGGCAGAAGCTGGAAGGCTAGGGGCGGCCGGGCCGCCCCCGCAAGGCGTCAGGCCGGCTTGCGCGCGGCGGTGACGTAGTTCACCGACAGGTCGCGGCTTGAAATCGACCAGTCCCAGGTCAGCGGGTTGAAGACAAATCCGCTGCGGTCCAGCACCTTCAGTCCGGCCCGCTCCAGCAGCCCGCAAAGCTCGTCTGGGGTGATGAACTTCTGGTATTCATGGGTGCCTTTCGGCAGCCAGCGCATCACGTATTCGGCGCCCAGAATGGTCATCACGAAGGCCTTGGGGTTGCGGTTGATGGTCGAGCACAGATGCAGCCCGCCCGGTTTCAGAAGCTCGCGGCAGGCGGTCAGATAGGCCAGCGGATCGGCCACATGCTCGACCACTTCCATGTTCAGCACCACGTCGAAGCGTTCGCCCGCGGCGGCCAGCGCCTCGGCGGTGGTGTGGCGGTAATCGATGGTCAGCCCCGACTGTTCGGCATGAATCCGCGCGACCGGGATGTTGCGTTCGGCGGCATCCGCGCCCACGACCTCGGCGCCGAGGCGTGCCATCGGTTCGGACAGAAGCCCGCCGCCGCAGCCGATATCGAGCAGCCGGAGCCCCTTGAAGGGCGCCTCAGCGGCCAGATCGCGGTCGAATTCCGCGGCGATCTGGCGCGTGATGTAGTCCAGCCGGCAGGGGTTCAGCATGTGCAGCGGCTTGAATTTTCCGGCCGGGTCCCACCATTCGGCGGCCATGGCCTCGAATTTCGCGACTTCGGAAGGGTCGACGGTTGTCTCTGCAGCTTGCATCGCGGGCTCCGTTCCTGTCTTCTGTCTGCACCCCCTTGGGGGGTCGGTTCCCGGGGATATATAGACGGGTCATGGACAAATCCGCAGGCCAAAAGCGCGCATCGCAGCATCTTTTCCCGCCGATCGACCCGTTCGATCAGCGGATGCTGGAGGTTGGCGACGGCCACCGGATCTATGTGGAACAATGCGGGCACCCGAAGGGCATTCCCGTGATCGTGCTGCATGGCGGGCCCGGCGGCGGCTGCAGCCCGGCGATGCGGCGCTATTTCGATCCCGCCGAATTCCGGATCGTCCTGTTCGATCAGCGCGGCTGCGGCCGGTCGCGGCCCCATGCCAGCGTGACCTCGAACACCACCTGGCATCTGATCGCGGATATCGAGAAGATCCGCGCCGAGCTGGGGATCGAGCGCTGGGTGCTGTTCGGCGGCAGCTGGGGCGCGACACTGGCGCTGGCCTATGCCCAGACCCATCCCGAGCGGGTCGCCTACATGGCGCTGCGCGGCGTCTTCCTGATGACGCAGGCCGAGCTTGACTGGTTTTACGGCGGCGGCGCGGGTCAATTCTGGCCCGATCTCTGGGCGCGGTTTTCCGACCCGATCCCGGCCGATGAGCGGTCCGACATGATCGCCGCCTATCACCGGCGGCTGTTTTCCGGCGACATGATGATTGAAACCCGGCATTCGCGGGCCTGGGCCGCCTGGGAAAACGCGCTGGCCTCGATCGAGCATGAGGGCCCCGCCGGAGAGGCGCCCGCCGATTACGCCCGCGCCTTCGCCCGGCTCGAGAACCACTATTTCAGCAATCGCGGCTTTCTCGACCGCGACGGGCAGTTGCTGGACGACGTGCCGCTGATTTCGCATATCCCGGCGACCATCGTGCAGGGCCGCTATGACATGGTCTGCCCGCCTGCCTCGGCCTTCCGCCTGGCCGAACGCTGGAGCCGGGCCGATCTGAAGATGGTGCCGATGGCCGGACATGCCCTGTCCGAGCCGGGAATCAGTGCCGAGCTGGTGCGCACGATGCGCAACGTCCAGCGGCAGGCCGGACTTCTGGGACTGTAGCTCATGCATGTGAATGCCCGTTTCTGGGACCGTCTGGCGCCCCGCTATGCCCGGATGCAGGTCCGCGACCCCGATGCCTATGAGAAGAAGCTGGCGATGACGCGGGCCTATCTTGGCCCCGGGGGGCTGGTCTTCGAATTCGGCTGCGGCACCGGCACGACGGCCTTGAAGCACGCCCCTCATGCGGGCCATGTCACCGCCATCGACTGCGCCCCCGCGATGATCGGGATCGCACGGCAGAAGGCGGCCGAAGCCGGCATCGGCAATGTCGAGTTCCGGGTCGGCGATCTGGCGGACATGCCCGACAACCCCGGCGCCTACGACATGGTGATGGCGCATAACGTGTTGCATCTGCTGCCGGATCGGGCGGGCGCGCTGGTCCGCGTACACCGGATGCTGAAACCCGGCGGGGTGTTCGTGTCCTCGACCGCCTGCGCGGCCGGGGCACCGCGGCTGTTCCGCTGGATCGCGAAGGCGGGCCATGCTGTGGGGCTCTTGCCGCTCTTCAACCTGCTGACCGCCGACGCGCTGCGGGCCGAGATCGCCGCGGCGGGGTTCGAGATCGCCGAGGACTGGCGCCCGGAGGGCGGCCGCGCGCCGGTGCTGTTCCTGATCGCGCGGAAGCCCGCCTGACACGGCCGGACCAAGGGGCCGCGCGACAGTCTCTTGCCTTTCGGGCGCCGGAGGCGTATATCGCCACTCGACAACGGTGGTTCGGCGTCCAAACCCGAACCTCCTCCGGATGAGTTTGTGCGGGCCGTTGGCCCGCTTTTTTGTTTCTGGAACGCTGCCCCATGTCCGAACTCATTGCCAAGACTGCCATCGACCGGCGCCTGGCCGAGATCCTGACCCCGGTCATCGAGGGGATGGGCTTCGAGCTGGTGCGCGTCCGCCTGATGGGCGGCAAGACCAAGACCCTGCAGGTGATGGCCGAACGGCCCGATGGCGGGATCGAGGTCGACGACTGCGCCAAGATCTCGACCGCGATTTCGGCCGTGCTCGATGTCGAGGACCCGATCGAGGAAGCCTATACGCTGGAGGTGTCCTCGCCCGGCATCGACCGGCCCTTGACCCGGCTCAAGGACTTCGAGACCTGGGAGGGTTACGAAGCCAAGCTGGAGACCGCCGAGATGATCGACGGCCGCCGCCGCTTCAAGGGCATGCTGCAGGGCGTCGAGGACGGCGAGGTTCTGATCGAGATCGAAGGCCCCGAGGGAGAGCCGGTGATCATCGGCCTGCAATACGGCTGGCTGTCGGACGCCAAGCTGGTGCTGACCGACGAGCTGATCCGCGAGATGCTGAAGGCGCGCAAGGATGCGGGCCTCATCGACGAGAGCGACTTTGACGAGATCGAGACGGACGACGGGTCCGTCCCGCAGGAGGACTGAGACATGGCGATTACCTCTGCCAACCAGCTCGAACTGTTGCAGACCGCCGAGGCGGTGGCGCGCGAGAAGATGATCGACCCCGATCTGGTCGTGCAGGCGATGGAAGAGTCGCTCGCCCGGGCCGCCAAGTCGCGCTACGGCTCGGAAATGGACATTCGCGTGTCGATCGACCGCAAGACCGGCCGTGCCACCTTCACCCGCGTCCGCACCGTGGTCGAGGACGAGGCGCTGGAAAACTATCAGGCCGAGCTGACCGTCAAGCAGGCCAAGCAGTATCTGGCCGATCCGCAGATCGGCGACACGGTGGTCGACGAGGTGCCGCCGGTCGAGCTGGGGCGGATCGCCGCGCAGTCGGCCAAGCAGGTCATCCTGCAGAAGGTCCGCGAGGCCGAGCGCGACCGCCAGTACGAGGAATTCAAGGACCGCGCGGGCACCATCATCAACGGTCAGGTCAAGCGCGAGGAATACGGCAACGTCATCGTCGATATCGGCCGCGGCGAGGGCATCCTGCGCCGCAACGAGAAGATCGGCCGCGAAAGCTATCGCCCGAACGACCGCATCCGTTGCTATATCAAGGACGTGCGCCGCGAGACCCGCGGCCCGCAGGTCTTCCTCAGCCGGACCGCGCCGGAATTCATGGCCGAGCTGTTCAAGATGGAAGTGCCGGAAATCTACGACGGCATCATCGAGATCAAGGCCGTGGCCCGCGACCCGGGCTCGCGCGCGAAGATCGCGGTCATTTCCTATGACAACTCGATCGACCCGGTCGGCGCCTGCGTCGGGATGCGCGGCAGCCGCGTTCAGGCGGTGGTGAACGAACTGCAGGGTGAGAAGATCGACATCATTCCGTGGAATGAGGATCAGGCGACCTTCCTCGTGAACGCGCTGCAGCCGGCCGAGGTCTCGAAGGTCGTGATCGACGAAGAGGCCGGCAAGATCGAGGTGGTGGTGCCCGACGAACAGCTGAGCCTCGCCATCGGCCGCCGTGGCCAGAACGTGCGTCTGGCCTCGCAACTGACCGGGCTCGACATCGACATCATGACCGAGGCCGAGGAAAGCCAGCGCCGCCAGGCCGAGTTCGAGGAACGCACCCGGCTCTTCATGGACACGCTGGATCTGGACGAGTTCTTTGCCCAGTTGCTGGTGTCCGAGGGCTTCACCAATCTCGAAGAGGTCGCCTATGTCGATCTCGACGAGCTTCTGGTGATCGACGGGGTCGACGAGGATACCGCTGGCGAACTGCAGGCCCGGGCCCGCGACCATCTGGAAGAGATGAACCGCAAGGCGCTGGAACATGCCCGCGAGCTGGGTGTCGAGGACAGCCTTGTTGACTTCGAGGGCCTGACACCCCAGATGATCGAGGCCTTGGCTCTCGACGGCGTCAAGACGCTTGAGGATTTCGCGACCTGCGCCGACTGGGAACTTGCCGGTGGCTGGACCTCGGTCAATGGCGAGCGGGTCAAGGACGAGGGGATCCTCGAAAAGTTCGACATGTCTCTGGAAGAAGCCCAGACCCTGGTGATGACGGCGCGCGTCCAGCTTGGCTGGGTCGATCCGTCAGAGCTGGAGCCGGACGCCGACGCCGAAGAGGACGTCGGCGAGGAGGAGGCCGAGGCCTGAGGCCCGGCCCCGGAGACCGGACATGGCCCGAGGCGGTGCAGGCAGATCGGCCGACGAGCCGGAGCGGCGGTGCATCGCCACGGGCGAGGTGGCGCCGAAGGCCGGGCTGATCCGGTTCGTGGTCGGCCCCGAAGACGAGGCGGTGCCCGATTTGCTGGGCAAGCTTCCGGGCCGCGGCATGTGGGTCGCGGCCGACCGTGACGCATTGGAAAAGGCGGCGAAGAAGCGCCTGTTCTCGCGTGCGGCGAAACGGCAGGTGGCGGTGCCCGGGGATCTGCTGGAGCAGGTCGAGGCGGGATTGCTGCGCCGGGTGGTCGACAGCCTGTCGCTGGCCCGCAAGGCCGGGCTTGCGGTGGCAGGGTTCGAAAAGGCGAAAGGCTGGCTGGACAGCGGGCAGGCAGTTGTCCTGATCCAGGCCAGCGACGGGTCGGAACGGGGCAAGACCAAGCTTCGCCCGCCCCGCGAAGAAGGTGGATTCATTGGCTGTCTGACGGCCCGGGAATTGGGTTTGGCTTTCGGTCGGGAACATGTGATACATGGCGCGCTTGCGGCTGGCGGACTCACGGAACGTGTAGTAGAGGATGCCGCCAAGCTTTCGGGCGTACGCAAGAAAGACGGGGGAGGGACCCCCGGAAAGGGTTGAAGACCTTATGGACGATACTGACGGCAAGAAGACATTGGGTTTGCGCGGGAGTTCGCGGTCCGGCCAGGTGAAGCAGAGCTTCTCGCATGGCCGCACCAAGAACGTGGTCGTCGAGACCAAGCGCAAGCGCGTCGTCGTGCCCAAGCCGGGAGCCGCCAAGTCTGGCGGCGGGGCCGGGGGCGGACATGCCGGAGGCGATCCGTCCAGGCGCCCGGCCGGGATTTCCGACGCCGAGATGGAACGCCGGCTGAAGGCGCTTCAGGCCGCCAAGGCGCGCGAGGCCGACGAGGCCCGCCAGCGCGCGGAAGACGAGCGTCAGCGCGAGGAAGAGCGCCAGCGCCGCCGCGAGGAAGCCGAGGCGAAGGAGCGCGAACAGCGCGAGATCGAAGAGGCCGCGCGCCGCAAGGTCGAAGAGGAAGAGCGCCGGAAGCGCGAGGAAGAGGAAGCCGCCAAGGTCAAGGCGGCGGCCGCCGAACGCGCGGCCGCACCTGCGTCGGCCAAGCCCGCTGCAGCCGGTGCTGCGGCGCCCGCCGCCGATGGCGATGCACAGCGCACCGCGGCCAAGACCGCGTCGCCGCGCAAGGTCGACCGCGAGCGCGAAGGCGCCGACGACCGTCCGGGTCGCGGCAAGACCACGGCCGCCAAGGGCGACCGCCGCTCGGGCAAGCTGACTGTCAGCCAGGCGTTGACCGGCGGCGAAGGCGGGCGTCAACGCTCGCTTGCCGCGATGAAACGCAAGCAGGAGCGCATGCGCCAGAAGGCGATGGGCGGTGCCGACAAGCACGAGAAGGTCGTGCGCGACGTGCAGGTGCCGGAAACCATCGTGGTGCAGGAACTGGCCAACCGGATGGCGGAACGTGCCGCCGACGTGGTCAAGTCGCTCATGCAGATGGGCATGATGGTCACCCAGAATCAGTCGATCGACGCGGATACCGCCGAGTTGATCGTCGAGGAATTCGGCCACAAGGTCGTCCGTGTGTCGGATGCCGACGTGGAACAGGTGATCGACACGGTCGAGGACAAGGAAGAGGATCTTCAGCCGCGTCCGCCGGTCATCACCATCATGGGCCATGTCGACCACGGCAAGACCTCGCTTCTGGATGCGATCCGTGACGCCAAGGTGGTCGCGGGCGAGGCTGGCGGCATCACCCAGCATATCGGCGCCTATCAGGTGATGACCGATAGCGGGGCGCTCCTGACCTTCCTCGACACGCCCGGCCACGCCGCCTTCACCTCGATGCGGGCGCGCGGCGCCCAGGTGACGGATATCGTGGTTCTGGTGGTCGCGGCAGACGACGCGGTGATGCCGCAGACGGTCGAGGCGATCAACCACGCCAAGGCCGCGGGCGTTCCGATGATCGTCGCGATCAACAAATGCGACAAGCCCAGTGCCAACCCGCAAAAGGTGCGGACCGATCTTCTGCAGCACGAGGTCGTCGTCGAGGCGATGTCGGGCGAGGTGCAGGATGTCGAGGTTTCGGCGCTGACCGGCAAGGGGCTCGACGAGCTGCTTGAGGCCATCGCGCTGCAGGCCGAGATCCTCGAACTTCAGGCCAACCCCGAACGCCAGGCCATGGGCGCGGTGATCGAGGCGCAGCTTGACGTGGGCCGCGGTCCTGTCGCCACTGTTCTGGTGCAGAACGGCACGCTGAAGCAGGGCGACATCTTCGTCGCGGGCGAACAGTGGGGCAAGGTCCGCGCGCTGGTCAACGACAAGGGCGAGCGTGTGAAATCCGCCGGTCCGTCGGTTCCGGTCGAGGTGCTGGGCCTGAACGGCACGCCCGAAGCGGGCGACGTGCTGAACGTGGTCGAGACCGAGGCCCAGGCCCGCGAGATCGCCGAATACCGTCAGCAGGCCGCCAAGGACAAGCGCGCCGCTGCGGGGGCCGCGACCACGCTGGATCAGCTTCTGGCCAAGGCCAAGGAAGACGCCAACGTGGCCGAACTGCCGATCCTGGTGAAGGCCGACGTGCAGGGCTCTGCCGAGGCCATCGTCCAGGCGATGGAAAAGATCGGCAACGACGAGGTGCGCGTGCGCGTGCTGCATGCCGGTGTCGGTGCCATCACCGAAACCGATGTGGGTCTGGCCGAAGCCTCGGGCGCGCCGATCATCGGCTTCAACGTCCGGGCCAACGCTCCGGCGCGGAACGCGGCGAACCAGAAGGGCGTGGAACTGCGCTATTACAGCGTGATCTACGATCTGGTGGACGACGTGAAGGCGGCGGCCTCGGGCCTCTTGTCGAACGAGATCCGCGAGAACTTCATCGGCTACGCGCAGATCAAGGAAGTCTTCAAGGTCTCGGGCGTCGGCAAGGTCGCGGGCTGTCTGGTCACCGAGGGCGTTGCCCGACGGTCGGCCGGAGTGCGCCTGCTGCGCGACGACGTGGTGATCCACGAAGGTACGCTGAAGACCCTGAAACGCTTCAAGGACGAAGTCGCCGAGGTCCAGTCGGGCCAGGAATGCGGCATGGCCTTCGAGAATTACGACGACGTCCGCGCAGGCGATGTCATCGAGATCTTCGAACGTCATGAAGTCGTGCGCACGCTGTCCTGATCCGGGCGGACGTCACATCGCGAGAAAACGGAAGGGGCGCCGCGAGCGCCCCTTTTCGTTCTCGTGAGTGGGGTGGGGGAATGGGGCCGACTAGGCCGCCGCCTCGATCGGCATGCCCTCGAACAGGCGGGTTCCGACGCGGACCACGATCCGCCCATTCGCCCGGCAGAGCACGAAAGCGCCCTGCACCGAAACGCAACTTCCCAAGCGGATGGTTCGTATCATTGTGCTTTCCTCGATCAGCGGCAATTCCAAGCTTTGCGCGAATTCATTAACCAATAAACAGAAACTTGATGACCAGGCTCCGGTTTCCGCTTGGACGTGGGGTCATGCCGCCCGAGGGTTGCCGTGATCGGGCGGATCATGTCGACCGGAGTGCAGGGCCGGAGCCAGCAACGCCGACGGTCACGACGGGCAAGCCGGCCACCCGAATCGATTCGGGCCGTTAAGTCGATGGCCTCGATTGGTGCGCGCCTCGGGCGGAATACGCCGTCAGACCTCGATGATCGCACTACGGTTGCGCAACAAGAGAAACCCGCCGACCAGAAGGCAGAACCCGGCGATCCCCAGCGGATAGGCCAGCATTATATAGTCGCCGCGATAGATCGGATAGAAGGCGCGGCGGGCCTCTCCGACCAGATGGATGATCGGGTTCCACCACAGGACGTCACGGGCCTGGCGCGGCAGGCTCTCGAAGGTGAAGAACACCGCCGACAGGATGAAGAGCGGCCGGTTGATAATGCTCCAGACCCGTTGCCAGAGCGGGAAGAAGGTAAAGACCACCGCGTTCAAAGTGCCGATGCCCAGCCCCAGAAACGCCGCCGTCCCGAGCGCCAGGAAAAGCGGCCCCAGCGATAGCCGCACCGGGTCGTCGGTCACGACCAGAAGAGTCGTGAACACGAGGAAGCTGACCGCGATCACGGTCAGGAACGACAGAAAGAACCGCGCCAGAACCGAGTCGAGCGGCGTGACCATCGGGAAATGCATCAGTTGGCGGTTCACGAAGATCGACGAACTGACCACGCTCGCGATTTCGGAATAGGCATAGAAGGGGATGTACCCGGTTGCATAGAACAGGATGAAGCTCTCGCCCAGCGGTGGTGTGTGAATGAACTGCGAGAAGGCCAGCGCCAGGATCGCGATCATCCCGGCCGGGTCCAGCACCGCCCAGACATATCCGCCCGGGGACCGGCCGTAGCGGGTGATCATTTCGCGGATCACCAGCGCCCCGAAGACGCGCAACGCCCCCTGCAACGGATTGGTCCGGGACGGTTTTGCGGCGGGACTCTGAGATCTCATGTGATGTCCTGAGTTGCGGCGACTCAACCTCCGGCATTGCGCACGGGGCAGATATGCTTACCATTGCTTGCATATCTCCGACAGATGGAAGCCATCGTGCAAGTCGTGCCGAAAATTCAGGGTGGCCAATCCGTCACCCATGAGATCTCTGAAACCGACAAGGATCGCGCGCGCCTGCGCCACCGGCTGATGCGCCTGGGTCTTGCCGTGGTCGTGGTGCTGCCGACAGTGGTGGCGGCGCTTTATCTCTGGCTGATCGCCGCCGACCAATACCATTCCGACTCTGCCTTCTCGGTCCGGTCGGAGGACTATTCGAACCCGCTCGAGGCGCTCAGCGTCTTCACCCAGGTCGGGTCGTCCTCCGGGTCCGACTCGCAGATCCTTTACGATTTCATCCGCTCGCAGCCGCTGATGCAGCAGGTCGACGCCGATCTCGACCTTCGCGCGCTGTTCGGCAAGCAACCGTCGGATCTTGTCTTCTCGCTGGAGCGCGATGCCTCGCGCGAAGACATGCTGGACTACTGGCAGCGCATGGTGAAGGTCGCGGTCGATCCGCTGACGGGAGTTCTGTCGCTGCAGGTCCGGGCCTTCGCGCCCGAAGATGCAGAAGCGATTGCGCAGTCGATCCTGGCCCAGAGCGGGCGCATGGTCGACGATCTCAGCCGAATCGCGCGTCAGGATGCCATTCGCTTCGCGCTGGAAGACCTTGAGGAAGCCGAGGTCCGGCTGCGCGACGTGCGCCGCAAGGTCCGGGTGTTCCGGCTGGAAAACGACATCATCGACCCGACCGAGGCCGCGCAATCGCAGATGGGCGTGATCGCGGCGCTGGAGGGGGAACTGGCCAGCGCCCTGGTGGAACGCGAGACGATCACCAGTTTCGCGGGCGAAGAGGACCAGAGGGTCAAGCGGGTCGACCGGCGGATCGAGGCCGTGCGCAGTCAGATCGATCAGGAACGCCGCCGGATCGGCAGGCCGACTTCGGGGCCCTCCTCGCTGGTGGATGCCATTGGCTCCTACGAGGAATTGCTGGTCGATCTGGAATTCGCCCAGCGTGCCTATACGGCCGCGCTGGCCGCCTCGGAACAGGCCCGTGCCGAAGCCCGGCGGACCAACCGCTATCTGGCCGTGCATATCCCGCCGACCCTGGCCGAGGACAGTCTTTACCCGCAGCGGGGCCTGCTGATCCTGCTGGTTCTGATCTGCTCGCTGGCGGTCTATTTCACGGGTCTTTTGATCTATTACAACGTCCGCGACCGGGGCTGAGCGATGCTGGAATTTCGCGGTGTCGAAAAGTCCTTCCGCCTGCCGGGCGGCGGGCGGCGCCATATCCTGCGAGGCCTGACGCTGGACTTGCCGCGCAAGCACCGCGTCGCGATCATCGGGCGCAACGGGGCGGGCAAGTCGACCTTCCTGCGGATGATCGCGGGCACCCACCGGCCTGATCGGGGCGAAATCCGGCGGATCGGCCGGGTCAGCTGGCCGATGGGGTTTTCCGGCGGCTTCCATCCCGCGCTGACCGGCCGTCAGAACGCCCGCTTCGTGGCCCGGATCTATGGCGCCGATACCGATGCGCTGGTCGAGGAAGTGGCCGAGTTCTGCGAGCTCGGCCCCTATTTCGACGCACCGTTCGAAACCTATTCCTCGGGGATGAAGGCCCGGCTGGCGCTGGGGGTCAGCCTCGCCACGAATTTCGACTGTTATCTGGTCGATGAAATCACCGCCGTCGGCGACGCCGCCTTCCGCCGCAAGGCCGAAGCCGCCTTTGCCGAACGGCTCGACCGCGTGCAGATCATCATGGTCTCGCACTCCGACGACACGCTGCGCAAATACTGCAATGCCGCGCTGTTACTTCAGGACGGCCACGCCTGGTTCTTCGACGATCTCGAAGACGGGCTGGCGGCCTATCGCGCGACGCTGAGCGCATGACTCTCAGGCCGCCCGGTGCTGCGCCGCCCGCGTTTCTGGCCGGACGGTTCTCGCCGACGGCCGATCTTTATCTTGGCTTTTCCTGCCGGGACCGCATCGCCTGCGGCGCGCTTCGCCAGATTTCGCCGACCGTCTTCGCGACAGGCGAAACGCTGATCGTGATCCGCCATGCGGCCGGGCTCCGGGCGCTGCCGCCCCATCGTCGGCTGATCTACCTGATCGACGACGACATCCGCGCCGGGATCGGCGATCGGGCGCTGCCGCCGATCTATCGCGCCAAGCTCGCGCTGCTGGAATGGCCCGAAGCGCGCCGGTTCGAGCCCCTGGCCACCGCGATCCTGACCACAAGCCCCAAGCTGGCCGCGACGCTGCGTGTGCGCCGCCCGGGCGCCCGGGTGGAAGAGATCGCGCCCGCCTGGCCGGTCGCCGAGATGCCGGTGCTGGACCCCTCGGCGCCGATCCGGCGGATCGGGCTGCTGATGGGGCGAAGCCATGCGCGCGACGCGGCACCGCTTTGGGCACCGCTCCTGCGGTTGCTGGATCGCAGGCCGGGGCTCGCGCTGACGGTTTCGGGCAATCTCGCCCTGCCGCGCGCCGTCGTCCGGCACAGGGCGGTCGAGGTGCTGCCCGCGCTCGATTGGGCGGCTTATCTGGCCTGGCTGCGGCAGGCGCGGCTGGATCTGGGATTGGTACCGCATCTGGCCTCGCGGCGGTTCAACGCCGCGCGCTCGGCCAGCAAGCTTGGCGAATACGCGATGGCGGGCGCGGCGGTGATCGGGTCCGACAGCTGGCACGAAGCGGCGCGCGGTGCGATGTGCGGCCGCTGTCTGGCGCCGGGCGCCGATCCGGCGGCGTGGATCGCGGCCATCGACCGGCTGATCGACGACCCCGCCTCGGCCCGCGCGATGGCCGCCACGAACCGCCGGGCGCTGATCGCCGCCGATGCCGAGGGGCATCAGCGGAGGCTCTGGGCCTCATTGCTGGACGCGGCCGAAGACTGAGCGGTCCCGGCCAGGGCGGCGGCCAGCCGGTCGGCCAGATCCCGGGGGCTGGCGTCCAGCGGCAGCACCTGTCCGTTCGGGTGCGCGGCGGCGGTTTCGCCCTGGGCGCCGATGTCGAAGGTCAGCACCGGCAGCCCGGTCGCCAGACATTCATGCACCGTATAGGAAAAGGTCTCGGGCCAGATGGCGGGCACGAACCAGGCGCCGATGGTGTGGGACGCGGCCAGGGTCGCGATTTCGTCCCGGCGGTAGCGTCCGTGAACGGTCATCCCGGGATGGGCGAAGGCGGGGTCGAGCTCGCCCAGAACCACGATCTCAAATCCCCTGTCCGGCAGTGCGGCCAGCGCCTTAAGCACAGCGGCCCCCTTGGCATGCCCGATCCGCCCCAGAACCCCCAGCCGCGCAGGGCCCGAGGGCGGTGCCAGCCGCGGCGGCAGATGGCCGACATGGTGAGGGCGCAGCACCAGATGCGGGGCGAGATCGGGCCAGACCCGCGCCACGCGCCGCGCGCTGTCGGCGGAAAAGACGACGATCTCGTCGGCGCGGGTTGCCGCGCGGTGCCAGGCCTGTCGCCAGGTCTCGATCCGGGGCGGCCGTGCGCCCGAGGTCACCGCCAGTTTCCGGTAGCAGGCCTGACAGGGAACGGGGTCGGGCAGGCCGCAGAACCGGCCCGCCGACCCGATCAGCGTGTGGGACGGGCAGAGCGGCAGAAAGTCGTGGAAGATCAGCTCGAAACGGTCCTGCGGCCGCAGCCGGTCAAGCATGTCGTTCAGCAACCCAAGCGGGTCGGCCGCGCCCACCAGATTGGAATAGATCAGCCGGATGCGGGCGGGCCGTGACAGCAGGGCCGCGGCCCCGGTCCGCGACAGGCGCTGATGCAGGGGCGGGCCGCTGTCGTGAAGCTCGGCCAGCACCCCGGCAGGGTCGTCGCGCAGCACCAGAGCCACGTTGCCTTGCGCCCGCCCGGTCGCGATGCGGTCCGCCAGCCAGAATTCGGCCCCGCCGCCCAACCGGTGCCCCAGGAAGACCTGCACCGGCTTGGCGCTTCCCAGCCCGGCAAGGCGCGCCGCCAGCGAAGTTTCGGACCCGGCGGCGGGGGGGGCCTGTGACGCGGCCTCGGTTCCGGGGATCAGCGCGCGTTCCAGCCGCGTCCCGGCGCCGCTGTCGCCACGCAGGAAATAGGCCGCAATGTCGCCTGTATGCCGCAGGGGCAGAAACGCCAGCGCCGCCACCGCCGAGAGCGCTCCGCGGACACGTTGGTCGGGACGATAAAGCGAAATCGCGACCGCGGGCGCGCCCTCGATCTGCCAGACCAGATGCCGCCGTCCGGGCAGGGTGAGCCGCACCGGGCCGTCCCCGGGCTCGACGTGCCGCGTCGCGGCCTCGGTGCCGATGCGGGCCGGGCGCGTGGCCTGCGCCTCGAGGCTGACGACCCCGTCGCGGGCCAGCGTTGCGATCCGGATCGTTTCGGAAGGCGCGACCCGAATGCGGCGCATGCCTCGCCGGCCCTGCAGTCTGGACCAGAGAAGATGCAGCAATACCCGCCGCGCGGCGGCCATTCGCGAGGTAGCCATGCGGCCAATCTAGCTTATGCGATATGGACTTGGCCAGCGTGCCGCCAGAAACCGCAGGCCAGACCCATGCGTTCGGGGGGAACGCGTGACCGGCCCGCGCCACGCCGGACCCGTGGTTGACAGGGCCGATTTCGCAACAATAGAAATGTGCACCGGTCGCTAATCTTATGCGGGAAGGCGCGTGCATGGACTTGCGGGCTCGATCTGATCTGGAGTGCGTGGCCGTACTGCGTTTTCCTCGGCAGGATCTCCGGTGATCTCCTTGCGATGGCGTGTCGGTGGGACCGCCGATCAGATTGATTTCGCGATCGAGGCGGTGACGGTCAAACGGATCGCAGGTCGGGCGTGGCGGATGGCAGGCGGCGGCGAACCGCTGGACCTGGAGCTTGTGTCTGGCGGCCGGGTGCTGATGACCGCAACGGCGGACCGTCCGGCGCCATCGGGTCTTTCTGGCGCGTTCGAGTTCCGTCTGGATGGCGGAACCGCTGCAGCCATCGGCCACCGGGCGGTACATCTGCGCGTCGCGGGCGAAAAGCGGCCTTTCGCGAAGCTGCATCTGCCTGGTGGCAAGACGGTGCGGGCGGGGCGGCGGGTGACGCTTGTGTCGCGGACCATCCGCGCGGCCTATCTTTGCCGGTTGCGCACGGAATTTACGGTGAACCGTCCACTTGGGGGCGGCGAGGGCTTGATCGAGACGGTGGCGTTGCGCGACGGCGTGCTGCATGTGCGCGGCCGTTCCAGGGTGCCGGTCACGATCCGAAGCGAGACCGCCCGTGTCGACCTGGCCAAAAGCGGTACGGAAGATCAGGCGTTCGATCTGCGGCTGACAGGACACAGGCTGCTCTGGGTGGAGGGCGCGGGGCTGCCGCTTCTGACGGTCCGGCTGCCGCCGCCCCGGTTCTCGCCATTGGCAACGGTGCGCACCGTCGTCGACTTTTGCCGTGTCCCGTTTCTCTTTGGGGGTAACCTTGCCGGGTTTCTCTTCCGGGGCGATACCAAGGCGGGCGACCCGATCGAGGCGTTTTTGCTGCGTCTGCGCCCGGCCTCAGAGGCTGGGCCAGAGGTCGTGCCCGGGCTTTTCGCAGCGGCCGAGCCGCCCAGGCCTGCGCCGCCTGCCGACATCGTTCTGCCGGTCTTCAACGCCGCGGACGATCTGCGCGTCTGTCTGGAGCGTCTGGCGCGGAACACGCCGCCTGAGCATCGGGTGATCGCGATCGACGACGCCTCGACAGACCCGTCCATCGCGCCGATGCTGGACGCTTTCGCGCGCGCCCGGCCCGGCACCCTTTTGTTGCGCAACGCCGAGAATGGCGGTTTCATCGCCAGCGTGAACCGGGGCCTCGCGGAAAGCCGTGGCCATGTGGTGCTGCTGAACAGCGATGCCTTCGTCCCGCCGGGCTGGATCGACCGGCTGATGCGGCCGATCCTCGACGATGCGCTGATCGCCTCGGTCACGCCGATGAGCAACGAGGCCGAGATCGCGACCGCTCCGGTGATCTGCCGCCACGAGCCCTTGGCCGAGGGCCAGGCAGAGGCCATGGATGCCATCGCCCAGCGGCTGAACCCAGCGGCCGCCCGGGCCGAAAGCCCGACCGGGGTCGGGTTCTGCATGGCGATGTCCCGGCGCTGGCTGGACGAGGTGCCCCGGTTCGATACGGCCTTCGGGCGCGGCTATGGCGAAGAGGTCGACTGGTGCCGTCGGGTGGGCGAACGGGGGGCCCGCCACCTTCTGATCGGCGATCTTTTTGTCGAACATCGCGGTGGCGGCAGTTTCGGACCCGAGAAGGCGGTACGCATCGCGGCGGCATCGCGACTGATCAATGACCGGTATCCGGCCTATGATGCGTCCGTGGCGGATTTCATACGCAAGGACCCTTTGATCGGTCCGCGGCTTGCGCTGGGCCTTGCCCGTGCGGGGACCGAGGCGCCGCTGCCGGTCTATCTGGGTCATCGCCTGGGCGGGGGGGGCGAACACTGGCTGCAGGACCGGATCGCCCGCGATCTGGACGAGGGCGGTTCGGCGCTGGTGCTGCGGGACGGTCCCGAACCTGAAACCGTGGCGGTCGAGCTTTATCGTGCGGCGGGTCAGACCCGGGCCGTCCTTCCGCTGGCCGAACTGGGCGGCTATCTTGGCGCTGCGGGCCGCAAGACCCTGGTCTATTCCTGCCTTGTCGGCGCGCGCGCGCCGCTGGATCTGGCCGAGGCGGCTGCGATTTCTCTGGGCGCAGAGGACCGCTTCCGGATGGTGTTTCACGACTATTTTCCGCTGTGCCCATCCCGTAACCTCCTGGGCCATGACGGCCGGTTCTGCGACCTGCCCGGGGCCGATCGGTGCCAGGCCTGCTATGACCGGCTTGCCGCCATAGACGAGACGTGGCCTGCCCGCATTTCCGACTGGCGGGGCCGCTGGCACGCGCTGGCCGCGCGGGCCGAGACCATCGAGGTGTTCTCGCCGTCTTCCCGAACGCTGGTCGCCCGCGCCTGGCCTGACCTCGCCCCGAGACTTGCGCTTCGGTCGCACCCGCTCGCGTTCCTGCCCCGCCCGGTGCAGCCTGCGCCCCGCGCGCGCCCGGTTTTGGGCGTGCTTGGCAGCATCGGGTTCGAGAAGGGGGCCGCTGTCTTGCGCGACCTCGCGGCGGCACCGGGCGTGCGGATGGACATCGTTGTGATCGGAAAGCTGGACGAGGCCTACGCCCATCGCGGCATACGGGTCATTGGTCGCTACCGGCGCGAAGAGATTTCGGATCTGGCAGAAGCCTATGGGGTCGGGCGCTGGCTGATCCCGTCGGTTTGTCCCGAGACCTTTTCCTATGCGACCCACGAATGCCTTGCCACCGGGCTGCCGGTTTTTGCTTTTGACTTCGGCGGGCAGGCCGATGCGCTGCGCGGCGCCCCGAACGGACATCTTCTGCCGCGCGACATCGCCCCCACAGAGCTTGCCGCCCGACTTCTGGCGCCGCCGCCGAGCGACAGGCCCGCAGAGAGGAAAGAACTGACTGCATGACGATCGGCCGGACCGGAACGACGACCCACCCCGCCCCCGCGGGTCCCATGCCCATAACTGTGAAACCGGCCCTGTCGGACATCTTTGCGCCGGATGACGAGGAAAGTGCCAAACGCCGGATTGCGGGCGCCCGCCGGGAGAAGGCGGAACGCACGTTGCTGATCCATTTCACACCGCGGTCGGGGTCGAGCTGGCTGGCCTCGCTGCTCGAAGCGACCGGGTGCCTGGGGATTGGGCACGAGCTTTTCAATCCGAGCTTCATGCCGCAGAACGCGCGGTATTTCGGAGCCCGGACTCTGACCGAATATGTAGAGATGGCGCGGCGGTTTCCCGTACGGCAAGGCAGCCTCAGCTTCAAGATTACCTCGCACCAGCTGCATGCGGTCTTTGACGATCCCGATCAGTTCTTTGCAGCCTTCGCCGACGCCGCGAGCGTCTGGCTGATCCGAGAGGATATCGTGGCTCAGGCGGTGTCGCTGGCCAAGATGGTGCAGACGCAGGTGGGTCACACGGCGGATTCCGATGGCGAGACGCGGCGCAGGGCCGAGGCTGGCTTTGCCTATGACCGGAGTACGATAAAATACTGGTTGAGACACATTCTGGCTGCCGAACAGTGCACTGAGAACTGTCTCAGGACCTACCGGATCGCCCCCCTCAGGCTGTCCTACGAGCGGATCACCGCAATCCCGCCGCGCCAGCTGGTCGAGCTGATGGCCAACTGGTGCGGGTATCCGGGCCTGCCCGACGATGCACCGCCATCGTCCCGGCATGAAAAGATCGGGACCGCGCAGAACCTCGACTATGCGGAACGGTTCCGCAGGGAAAACCGCGGCTTCCTTGCCAAGGTCGAGGCAGAGCGGCGGTCATGGCTGGACCGGCTGGACGACCCGGGCCCGGGCTTGCCCAAAGGCTGAACGGCCATCGACCCGGGAAACAGACCCAAAGGATGGAAAGCCTTGGGGCCTGTCGGAACCGGACGGAAACCGCCGCGGAGGCCCTTGTCTTCCTGCGTCCGGTTCATCGTCAGGCGGCGAAGACGCCGAACCTGTTCATTGCCAACGAGCTGGCCAAAGCGATCCGGGAAGACTGGGCGAGGCGAGGCTTTTGGATCTGACCGCAGCCGTGGTGCCGACCCAAGCCGGATCCGGCACGGTCGCATCCCTTCTGCGTGCGCTGGGCACGGTCGAGGTGTTTGACGACGAGGCCGCGCTGACCGCCCCCTTGCCGACAGCGCCGTTGCCACCAGGGTGTGCGCCCACAGGGTCCTCTGGTAAAGGCCCTGTCCACAGCATGTCCGCGTGACGGCTCAAGTCTGCGCCAGCTTTTCCTGCAGCGACCTCAGGCTTTCTGCCGGTTCCGGGTCTTCCGGGTCCGGCTGGATTGTCAGATCGAGGCTCGGATCGGTTCGCCGGAGTTTTGGTTCCTGTCCGGAAGGCTCATTCGCGCGGTGCGCGGGTCCGCCCGGGCACCGCGTTGGTCCCGATCTGACGGTGCCTGTCGACGTCACTCGACAGAGAACCCGCGCACTGGCTGACCCGGTTTCGGGGCGGACGGCGCAGTCCGGCTATTTTGGGGCAAGCTGCGGGGATTTGCGCAAAATTCGGGCAAATTGGGCGAGTATCCTGCAAGAATTGCCATGGGTCTTGCCTGCCCGGGGCCATGAGTCGAAAAATGTGACTCCGAGGACGAGGCGGGCTTTCCGGCATCGGGTCAAGGCGGGCGAGCGCTGATTACGCTGACCGCATCGAGTCCCTGGCTGCCGGTTTTCGCGCGGATCGGCGGTTGCCAAAGACCCCGCGGCAGATAGAGTGCACTATGGCCAACGGAATGCCATCAGGGAAAGAAAGGGCCACATCATGAAATTCAGTACACTCCTTGCAGGTGCCTCGGTCGCGCTGACGGTGACGGCGGCGGCTGCCTCGGCGCAGGATATGTCGTTCTTCCGGATCGGCACCGGCGGCACGGCGGGCACCTACTATCCGATCGGCGGGCTGCTGGCGAATGCCATCTCGAACCCGCCCGGGTCGCGGTCGTGCGAAGAGGGCGGCTCGTGCGGCGTGCCGGGCCTGGTGGCCTCGGCGCTCTCCTCGAACGGCTCGGTCGCGAACATCAACGGCATCGCCGGGGGCACGCTGGAATCGGGCTTCGCCCAGTCCGACGTCGCCTCCTGGGCCCATTCCGGCACCGGGATCTGGGAGGGCAAGCCCGCGGTCGAAAGCCTGCGCGCCATCGCCAACCTCTATCCCGAAAGCATCCACCTGGTGGCCGACGCCGACTCGGGGATCAAGAGCGTCGCCGATCTGAAGGGCAAGCGGGTGTCGCTGGACGAGCCGGGCTCGGGTACGCTGGTCGATGCGCGGATCATCCTCGAAGGCTACGGCCTCTCGGAAAGCGACGTCACCGCCGAGTTCCTGAAGCCCGATCAGGCCGCGGACCGGATGCGCGACGGCGCGATGGACGCCTTCTTCTTCGTCGGCGGCTATCCGGCGGGCGCCATCGCCGAGCTGGCCAGCCAGCATGCGGTGACCCTGGTGCCGATCTCCTGCGAGGACGTGCCGACGATCTGCGAAACCTACAGCTTCTTCGCGTCCAATACGGTGCCGGGCGGCACCTATGAGGGCGTGGACGAAGACACGCAGACCCTGTCGGTGGGCGCGCAATGGGTGACCAGCGCCAGCCAGCCCGACGACCTGATCTACGGCATCACCAAGGCGCTGTGGAACGAGAATACCCGCAAGCTTCTGGATGCGGGTCATTCCAAGGGCAAGCTGATCACCGCGGAGACCGCTCTTGACGGTGTCGGCATCCCGCTGCATCCGGGTGCGGAACGCTTCTATCGCGAAGCGGGTCTGATCCAGTGATCGCGAACCGCGCGGCGCGATTTGCGCGGCGCATCTGATCGGGGTGGGGCCGCGGCACGCTCGCGGCCCTTTCCGTTTAAAAGACAGGGTGGGCAAGCATGACCGAGAACCGGACTGAAACGGCGCAAGGCACGGCAACCGAGACGCTCAGCGCCGAGGATCTGAAGGCGCTGGAAGAGAAGTTCGATCCCGAGATGCGGTTCCGGACAGTGGCGCGGCCGCTGGCGATGCTGGCCGCGGCGATCATGTTCCTGCTGTCCTGCTATCACTATTACACGGCCGGTTTCGGCATTCCCCCGGCGACGACCCATCGCGGGTTGCATATGGGGGTGACGTTGCTGCTGGTCTTTCTCAGCTTCTCGGCCTTCGGCCGACGAGAGGTGCGCCCCGGACCTCTGGCCCCCTGGGGCATGCCGCTGATCGACTGGATCCTGGCCGGTGCCGGTCTGGTCGCGGCGCTGTACGTGCCCTGGATCTATGCCGATCTGGCGTTCCGGGTGGGCAACCCTTTGCCCGTCGATATCGCGATGGGCACCATCCTGATCGTCGTGCTGCTGGAGGCCGTGCGCCGCTCGATGGGCTGGCCCTTGCCGGTGATCGCGATCCTGTTCATCGCCTATGCCTATTTCGGCCGCTCGATGCCCGGTATCCTGGTTCATCCCGGCGCAAGCTGGTCGAACATCGTCAACCACCTCTATCTGACCTCGCAGGGGATCTACGGCACCGCGCTGGGCGTAATCGCGACCTATGTGTTCCACTTCGTTCTGTTCGGGGTGATGGCTTCGCGGATCGGGCTGGGGCAGCTTTTCATCGATATCGCCTCGGCGCTGGCCGGGCGCTATGCTGGCGGTCCGGCCAAGGTCTCGGTTGTGTCTTCGGCCTTGTTGGGGTCGATCTCGGGCTCGTCCATCGCCAATACGGTGACCACCGGCGCGCTGACCATCCCGGCGATGATCCGGATCGGCTATCCCCGTCACTTCGCCGCCGCGGTCGAGGCGGCCTCGTCCACCGGCGGGCAGATCACGCCGCCGGTGATGGGCGCGGTCGCCTTCCTGATGATCGAATATCTGGGCGTGCCGCTGACCACGATCCTGACCGCGGCGCTGGTGCCTGCCTTCATGCATTTCTTCGGCGTGCTGGTGCAGGTTCATCTCGAGGCGCGCCGCCTCGGCCTGCGGGGCCTGCACCCGTCCGAGCTGCCCAACGCGTGGCGGGTGTTCCGCAAGGGCTGGCTGTCGGTGCTGCCGCTGATCCTGCTGATCGCGATCCTGCTGTCCGGGCGCACGCCCTTTGCCGCCGCCTTCTGGTCGATCACCGCCTGCATCGGCGTGCTTTTGATCCAGAAGGTTCTGGCATCCGGGCTGGTCGACGGGGTCCGGGCCGCCGCCTACGAGGTCTGGGAAGGCTTTGTGCTGGGCGCGCGCCAGTCGCTGGCGGTCACCGCCGCTGCGGCGCTGGTGGGCGTGGTGATCGGGGTCGTGACCCTGACAGGCGTCGGCTTCAAGATCGCCTATATGGTGACCGGCGTCGCCAGCGGCTGGGCCAATGACGTCCATGGCTGGCTGGCGGTGCTGCCGGTCGAGCTGATGACGGTGCCGACGCTGACGCTCTTGTTCACGCTGATGCTGACGGCGGTGGTCTGCATCCTGATGGGCTGCGGCATTCCCACGACGGCCAATTACATCATCATGGTGGCGGTGGCCGCGCCGATCCTCGGCCTGCTGGGAGTGCAGCCGCTGGTGGCGCATTTCTTTGTCTTCTATTACGGCGTTCTGGCCGACATCACGCCACCTGTGGCGATGGCCGCCTATGCCGCGTCCGGGATCGCCGGGGCAAACGCCTTCAAGGCCGGGAATACCGCGTTCCGGTTGGGGATGGGCAAGGTGCTGGTACCCTTCGTCTTTGCCTTCCAGCCCGCGCTGCTGCTGGTGACCGACGGCTTCACCTGGTCGGCCTTCTTCCTGGCCGCCTTCGGGGCGGTGATGGGGATCTGGGCGCTGGCGGCTGCGGTGTCGAACTGGCTGTTCGCGCCGCTGCACTGGGCCGAGAGGATCCTGCTGGTGATCGCGGCGCTGCTGCTGGTCGCACCCGATACCGGGGCGACCGTGGTCGGGCTGGCGCTGTTCCTGCCGCCGGCGCTGCGGCAGCTGGCCTTCCGGCGGCGGAGCATGGCGTGAGGCGAAGGGATCGGTGACGGCGATGGCCCAAGTGATCTTCTATGAGAAGCCTGGCTGTGTCGGCAACGCGCGGCAGCGGGCAGTTCTGACGGCCTCGGGCCACGCGCTTGACCGTCGCGACATCCTGAGCGCCGGATGGACGGCAGAAACCTTGCGCCCCTTCTTCGGCGACCGGCCGGTCGCCGAGTGGGTCAACGCCAGCGCGCCGCGCGTCAAGTCGGGCGAGATCCGGCCCGAGGCGCTGAGCGAGGCCGAGGCGATGGACCTGATGCTGGCCGATCCGCTGCTGATCCGTCGGCCGCTGATGCAGGTGGGCGAGGCGCGGATGGCGGGGTTCGATCAGGCGGCCGTGGCCGACTGGATCGGCCTTGCGCCCACTCGGACGCCGTTCACCGATGCGTGCCCGCGCCAGCCCGACGCGCCGTCCTGCCCGCCGCCTGAGGTCTAGACGCCCGGCCGCGGTCGGGTCAGCCGTTGTAGTCGGCGTCGGCGACTTTCTCCAACCAGGTGACGGGCGATCCGTCGATGCTTTGCTGGATGGCGATATGGCTCATCGCGGTTTCCGCCGCGGCCCCGTGCCAGTGCTTGTCGCCCGCCGGGAACCAGACGACATCGCCCTGGCTGACCTCTTCCACCGGGCCGCCCTCGCGCTGCACACGACCGCGGCCGAAGGTGATGATGAGGGTCTGCCCGGCGGGATGAGTGTGCCAGGCGGTCCGCGCGCCGGGTTCGAAGGTCACATGGCTGCCGCCGGTGCGGTCGGGCTCTTCGGCCTGGAACAGCATGTCGACGCGGACGGTGCCGGTGAACCAGTCCTCGGGGCCTTTCATCGAGGCATTGCTGCCCGAGCGGATGATTTTCATGGTCTTTCTCTTTTGATTGGGCGCGGGAATCAGCCGCGCAGACTGTCGAAACGGCAGATCAGGGCCGCGCCGCCGGGCTGAATGCAGGCGCGTGCTGCGGTCCCCAAGGCGAAGGGGGCCGCGAACCGGCCGGTCCGCAATCCGCCCGCATCGAGGGGCTTGAGGCCGATGGCGCGGATCAGGTCGGCGGCGATGTCCGTGGCCCCTGTATCGTCGCCCTGGACCGTCGGATGCGGGGCCGCATCCGGGCCAAACAGCATCGCGTTTTCGTCCCGGGCGAGAGGGGCCGAGCAGGTCCGGGTCGCGGGACCGTGCGAAAACGACCTCGTGACCGCAGGCGGCCCAGAGCCGCCCGCGCCCGCCGCTCATATGCCCCGGTTCGGGAATGCCGATCCTCATGGTCCGCTCCTGCAGTCGCGCAGGCGCTCCCGGTTGCGGCTTTCGAAGACGGCCTTCGCCACCGGCAGTGCCGACAAGACCCTGGGCCAGCCGGCATGGAAGGCAGGATGCGACAGGATCGCGCCGGCCTCGGCCTGGGTCAGGCCGTTATCCATCGCGCGGTCGAGATGGAAGGTTATCTGCTCGGGCCGGCCCGCCGCGATCAGCGCCGCGACGGTCACCATGCTGCGGTCCCGGGGCGCGAGGTCGGGGCGCGAGGTCGGGGCGCAGCCAGAGGTCGCGAAACAGAAGCTTGCGCGTGGTGTCGGCGCCGCCCGTGCTGACATTGCCGAAGGTGCCGCGCACCGGGGTCTCGCGCGCGGCTTCGGCCTCTTCGTCCAGCGGCAGCAGGTCGGGATCGACCGCGGGCAGGTCTGCGGGGGCGATACCGTGCGCGGCAAAGACCGGCGCGGCGGCCTCGGTTGCGGCGATGGCGTTGCCCCGGCCGGTATAGAGGGCCAGATGGGTGATCGTCTCGGACAGCTCGGCCGGGGTCACGCCCACGTCGAGTGCCAGCGTGACATGGCGTTGCAGGGTGTCGGTCTCGTGCCGGGTCATCAGCGCCGCGAAGGTGACAAGCGCGCGGTCGCGCAGCGAAAGCTCTGCGCCGGTCCAGACCGGCCCGAAGAGATCGGTCTTCGAATAGGCCTCGAGCGCGGGGGGAACGGAGCGCGGGGGGAACGCGGCCGACCGCCTCGGGCAGCCGGAGGCCTGCACCGTCGGTGGCCGCAGCGGACGAGATCACGGCAAGGGCCGCGGCGGCGATATGGAGGGGCATGAGGCGCTCCTGTCGGGAAAGTCCAGTTCACCCGGCAGATGTGGCGCCATCCGGGCCGGGCTTAATGCCCGGACTCGTCACGGTACTTATGCGGCATATTCATAGGCCCCTATCCGCGGTCCCTGAGGGCCTCCAGAACCGCATCGAACGCGGAGGACGGCCGTTGCCGGCTGGGGTAGTAGAGGTGGAAGCCGGGAAAACAAGGCGAGTAGTCTTCGAGACAGGTGACCAGCCGACCCGCCGCCAGATGATCGGCCGCCAGCCGTTCGGGGACGAGCGCCAGACCGTGCCCGTCCACCGCGGCGCGCAGCACCGGGTTGACGGTGTTGAAGCAGACCTGACCCTGGACCTTGACCCGGATCTCGGTGCCGTCGGCCTCTTCGAATTCCCAGGCATAAAGCGCGCCATGGGTCGAGAGGCGCAGGTTCACGCAACGATGCCCGGTCAGGTCCTGCGGAGTTTCCGGCACCCCGGCCCCGGCGAAGTAATCGGGCGCGCCGATGCAGACCATCCGTTCGTCGGGGCCGATCCGCATCGAGATCATGCCCTCGCTGACCTGCTCGCCATAGCGCACGCCCGCATCGCATTGCGAACTGGCGAGATCGGTATAGCCGTAATCCATCACCAGCTCGATATTGACCGAGGGGTATTTCTTCAGCATGGGCGACAGCTTGGGCCAAAGCAGCGACTCGATGGCATATTCGACCGCGACGATGCGCACGGTCCCGGTCGGCGTGTCGCGGGACTCGTTCAGCGCCATCAGCCGTGCCTCGATCTTCTCGAAGCACGGGGTCAGCGTCGCCAGCAGGTCTTCGCCCTCGAGCGTCGGCGCGACCGACCGGGTTGTGCGGGTCAGCAGCCGCAGGCCAAGCCGCGCCTCGAGCCCCTTGATGGTGTGGCTCAGCGCCGATTGCGACACGTTCAGCCGCGCAGCGGCCTTGGTGAAGCTGCGTTCTTCCGCGACGGCGGCAAGCGCGACGAGGTCGGTGATGTTTTCGCGAAGCATGTGAGAGGACCGGATCTGCGGATCGTCGATCATGACGGATGCGTTCGCGATATATGATCTGTGCTCATGAGGCCAATCATTATCCTGCCATCGGGGCCGCCAGAACGAGCGCCAACAGCCAGGGGCCGTTTCACTGCGGGGGCCTCCTTGCTCGGATCGGTGCAATCGGAGTCTCCGGCATGGGTCGGGCGGGGCGCGGGAAAACGCATGGCGGGCCGCAGGCATAACTGCCTGAACGGCACCACCTTTACCTACGGGTCCGAAGACAAGCTCCTGGGCGGGGTCACCTATGGCGGCTTTTCGAAGAGGATCGTCGTGAAGGAAGACTTGGCCCGACGCATTCCGCCGGGGGGCGACCTGCCGGGCGCCGCGCGGCTTCTGTGCGCCGGTATCACCACCTTCTCGCCGATCAACCTGTGGGATCTGAAACCCGGCGAGAGAATCGGCGTGATCGGCATGGGCGGGCTCGGCCATATGGCGGTGAAGCTTGCCGCCGCCAAGGGGTCCGAGGTCGTGGTCTTTTCCACTTCGGAAGACAAGATCGCCGATGAAAGGGGCTTTGGCGCGGTCGAGGCCTATCTGTGGTCGGACGAGGCCGCGATGGCGCGGAATACGGGCAGCTTCGATCTGATGGTGGCGACCGTGCCGGTCGCCTATCCGATGCAGCAGTTCCTCAACCTGCTGAATCTGGGCAAGACGCGGGTCAATATCGGTGCGCTGTTTCTGGTCTAGGGCGCGCCGGGCATGCCGATGGGCTTTGGCCGCCAGAGCCTTGCCGGCTCGATGATCGGCGGCATCGCCGAAACCCAGGCGGTGATCAACGTCGCCGCCCGTCCCGGCATCGCGGCCATCTGCGAGATGATCACGCCAGCCCAGATCGCCGATTCCTATGAGAAGCTGGTCAACCGGCAGGCGCGCTATCGCCATGTCATCGACATGACCGCCGCCTGACCGGCACGGTCCCCCGGCCGCATCCATGAGAGCCCGCCATGTGCGCAAGCAGCACGCAGGGGCTCATCCTCTGCGTATCTGCCCGCAGGTCCTTTCCCCAGGACCGCGACGCGCAAGATGCGGCCGGTCCTGGGTCCACATCCCGCAGGAAGGCAAGCCCCGAGACATGACCAGGATCACTTTAATTGCCGGAGACGCGGTGCTGCCCGCCACGCTGGACGACACGCCCTTCGCTGCGCCGCGGCCCAAGGAGGTGACACTGAGCGATTATCGCGGCCGCGAGAAGGTGTCGGATCTGCCGCGAAAGCTTCGGCCCCACGGGGCGCCTGCCCGCCTTGCCGCGCGCCCGGGCGATATCACGACCTATGCCCCGTGGGGCAATCTTGCGATTTTCGTCAAACCCTTCGGCGCCCCCTCGCGGCTTGTCCGGCTTGGCGCCTTCGACGGGGAGTTCGGCGCTCTTCTCAAGAGCGGACGCGTTCCGGTCCGCATCGAGATCGCCCGTTAGCCGGCACGGCCCTCCGTTCTGCGGCAGCGCGCGGCCAGCGGTGCGCAAGCAGGCCGGAAATTGGCCCGTAGTGTCCGAAGCGTGCCCCGGCACCCGCCATCCGGCCCTTTGGAGCCCGGACAGGAAATGCTGCTGCGGTTGTTTCGCAATTCCCGACGTCTCGGTTTTTCTCTCCCGATTTATGCCATTTTTGCGGGTTAAGTCCCTGTTCATGTCCGCGTTCTAAAGCTGGGGGCGGGTGAATCGAGGTGGTGCTATGGCCGTTGGAACCAACGCGCCGGTCATCATCAAACGAAAGAAGGTTGTCGGTGGCGGCGGGCATCATGGCGGTGCCTGGAAGGTCGCGTATGCGGATTTCGTCACGGCGATGATGGCTTTCTTTCTGCTGATGTGGCTGTTGAACGCGACGACAGAGAAACAGCGAAAGGGCATTGCGGATTACTTCAATCCGACAATTCCGGTGAACCGTGTGTCCGGGGGCGGCGAAGGCGCTTTCGGCGGCGAATCGATCTTTTCCGAGGAAACGCTGATCCAGCGGGGCACCGGGGCGACCCAGCCCAGCCCCTCGCCCGACCGTCAGGCGAAGGGCGAGATCGGCAGCGGCCCGGTCGAGCAGAAAGACGACAAGGGAACCAATTCCGCCGATGCCGAGGCCGAGACCCAGGCTCTCAAGAAGCTTGAGGACATGATCAACGGCAAAAGCGGCGAGACGATCCTGAGCGAGCAGATGATGCGGCACATCGTGACGCGACTCACCGATGAGGGGCTGATCATCGAGCTGTTCGATATCGAGGGGGTCCCGCTTTTCGATGCGAACGATCGTCCGACCGAGATCCTCGAACAGCTGACCGAGGTGATCGGCGGCGCCTTCGGCGTGGTGCGCAACAAGGTGTCGGTCGCCGGTCATGTCAGCGCCCGCCCCGTCGTTCTGCTGAACAATCCGGTCTGGGACATCTCGACTCTCCGTGCGCAGACGGTGCGCAAGATGCTGGAGGACCAAGGCGTGGCCCCGGCCCGGATCGAGCGTGTCACCGGCTTTGCCGACCGGAAACCCGCGGTTTCGCGGCCAATGGCGGTGCGCAACAACCGGATCGAACTGACGCTGCTGAGGTCGGATCTGAGAAACTAAAGAAAATTTTGAATGTTAGGGCCGCGTTAAAGACAAGGATCGTACCTCTGGCCTGACGGGAACAGCAGCAAAGAGGCGCCCCCAAATGACGATTTCTTCCTCGCTCAACGCAAGCGTCGCCGGTCTCGCGGCGAACGCCACTCGCTTGGCGACGATTTCCGACAACATCGCGAACTCCTCGACCTATGGCTACAAGACGGCAGAGGCCGATTTTCATTCTATGGTGATCAACGGGTCGCGCGGAAGCTACTCCGCGGGCGGCGTCCGGACCACGACCACCCGGATGATCGACCAGTCCGGGGCGCTTCTGACCACGGCCAACGCGACCGACCTCGCGGTGCGCGGCCGGGGCTTCCTGCCGGTGATGACCGAGTCCGAGCTGATCTCGAACGTCGGCAACTACACCATGTACATGACCACGACCGGGTCGTTCCGCACGGACGAGGATGGGTATCTGAAAACCTCGACCGGGCTCGTCCTGATGGGCTGGCCCGCCGATGCCAGCGGCACGATCCCGTCCTATTCCCGCGACACGACCGACGACCTGGTGCCGATCCAGATCCAGACCAACCAGTTCGCGACCGAACCGACGACGGAAATGACCCTCGGCGTCAACCTGCCCGCGACCGAGACGGCCTTCAACTCGGCCTCTGCGACGGGCGATCCGCTGACCCTGTCGGTCGAGTATTTCGACAACCTCGGCACCTCGCAAAGCATCGACATCGTCTATACGCCCGATACGTCGGTCGCGGGCCTGTCCAACACCTGGAACATGCAGCTGACCGACTCGGCCACCGGCGCGGTGGTGGGCGATTACGATCTCGTCTTCGACGACAGCCAGACCTATGGCGGCACGTTGTTGAGCGTGACCGACAATACTGGCGGCGCCTGGGATCCGGCGACCGGTATCCTGACGGTGCAGGTCGGCCCCAACGCGGACACGATGTCGATCAATATCGGCGCCTTCCAGAGCCGGTCGATCACGACCCAGCTGTCGGACAGCTTCGCGCCCACCAGCATCACCAAGAACGGTTTCCCGGTCGGCAACATGACCTCGATCGAGATCGACTCGAACGGGTTCGTCCGCGCCAACTTCGACACCGGGATTACCCGCACGCTGTATCAGGTTCCGATCGTCGACGTGTCGAACCCGAACGGCCTCTATACCCATGACAACCAATGCTACAGCCAGTCCGACACCAGCGGCTCGTTCTTCATGTGGGATGCCGGCGACGGCCCGACCGGCGATGTGGTGAGCTATGCGCTTGAGGAATCGGCGACCGATGTCGCCGGCGAACTGACCGAACTGATCCAGACCCAAAGGGCCTATTCGTCGAACGCGAAGGTGATCCAGACCGTCGACGAGATGCTCCAGGAAACGACCAACATCAAACGGTAATCTGTCCCGGCGGCGGGAAGAGGAGGTGACACATGAGCCTGAGCGCGAGCCTGGCCAACGCCCTATCCGGCCTCAATGCCGCTTCCCGCGGTGCCCAGGTCGTTTCGTCGAACGTATCGAACGCGCTGACCGAAGGCTATGGCCGGCGCGTTCTGGAAACCACGCCGAACACCGTCTCGACGTCGGGCAGCGGTGTGAAGGTCGTGGGGGTGCGCCGCGACGTGAACCAGCAGCTGATCGGCGACCGGCGCTTCGCAGATGCGGCCTCGGCCGAGGCCGAAACCCGCGCCGACGGTCTCTCGAAGCTTGAGGCCGCCTTTGGAACGGCAGACAGCGCCGATTCGATTTCCGGCAGCATTGCCGCCTTCGAATCCGCGCTTACCGCCGCGGCCAGCCGACCTGACAGCGATGCCCGGCTTGCAACCGTGCTTTCGGCAGCCCAAAGCCTCACCGGCAGGATCAACGATGCGGCCGATGCCATCCAGCAATCGCGGATGGATGCGGAATCCGGCATCGCTTCGACCGTGCAGACCCTGAACGATACGCTTCAGCAGATCGCCGAGCTCAACACCGAGATCTGCAAGCAATATTCCTACAACAACAACGCCAACGCGCTTGTCGATCAACGCCAGATCCTGATCGACAAGTTGGCCGAGATCGTCCCGATCCGGGAGATCCCGCGCGACAATGGCATGGTGGCTCTTTACACCGAGAACGGCGCTGCCCTGATTGACGGCCCTCCGGCCGAATTCTCCTTCTCAAGCGCTGGCGTGATCGTTCCCCAAATGACGGTCGAAGGCGGGGCCCTCAATGGCCTCTACATGAACGGCAAACCCGTCAAGGTGTCGGGCACCTACGCGGCGATGGGCGGCGGCAGTCTAGAAGCCCTGTTCGAACAGCGTGACGTCACCGCGGTCCAGGCGCAGACCGATCTCGACGCGCTCACGCGCGACCTGATCGAACGTTTTCAGGATCCGGCGGTCGACGCCTCGCTTGGGGCGACCGATGCGGGTCTCTTCACCAATTTCGGGGCCGCCTTCGACCTTGTTTCCGATCCCAATGCGGAGACCGGACTGTCCACGCGGATCGGCGTGAACGCCCTTGTCGACCCGGATCAGGGCGGTGCGCTCTGGCGGCTCCGCAGCGGGCTGATGGCCGGGTCGGCGGGCTCGGTTGGCGATGCGAGCCTGCTCAATTCGATGTCCGATGCCCTGACAGCCAGCCGCACCCCAAGCTCCGGTTCTTACACGACTCAGGCCTTCACCATGGCCGATCTCGCGTCCGAAGTGGTGTCCGGCATCTCGGTTCGCGCGCAATCGGCCATCGACCAGTCCACTTTCAGCACGGCCCGTGCCGCGACGCTTCGGGAAGCTGAACTCGCCGACGGTGTCGACACGGACCACGAACTGCAGATGCTGATGCTCTTCGAAGAGGCGTACGCCGCCAACGCGAAGGTCATGAAGACGATTGACGAACTGATCAACCTGTTGATGGAGCTTTGAGTCATGTCCTTAATCTCTATGGGAGATCTGGCGCAGAGCCTCGGGCTTCGCACGCGCAATGCCGAGGTCAAGGCGCAATTCACACGCCTGACAGAGGAAATGGTCAGCGGGGTAACCTCTGATCCGGCCGCTCGTGTGCGGGGCGATTTCCGCCCTCTCGGCGCGATCGAGCGCAGCTTGACGATGCTCGACGCCTATGACCTTGCGACATCCGAAACCAAATCGACGGCGGAGGTCATGCAAGCGGCGCTGGGCGTTCTCAGCGATACGGCGAAGGAGATAGGCTCGACCTTGGTCAGCAGTTCGTCGGGTCAGCACGAGAACATGATCGCCGCGGCAGGCCAGGAGGCAGACGAACAGTTCCGTCAGGTCATTGCCGCCCTGAACACGCGGTTTGCCGGACGATCTTTGTTTGCCGGCGATGCGACCGACGCGCCGGCGTTGGCCAGCGCCGATACGATCCTGTCTTCGATCGGGAGTGCGATCAGCGGCCTGATCAGTGTCACCGACATCGAAACCGCGATTGACAACTGGTTCAACTCCCCCGGCGGTTTCGACACAGTTGCTTATCAGGGGTCGACAACCGCCGTCGGGACCGTCCGCCTCAACGAGACAGAGACCGTCCGCCTTGACGTCACCGCCATGGACCCGGCCATCCGCGATGTGCTGAAGTCCTTGGCGACAGGTGCGCTTCTGGCAGACCCGGCGCTTCTTTCAGGGAGCCCGGTGCAGAGGTCGCTTCTGGCCGAATCTGCGGGCGAAGGTCTTCTGACCGCCGACAGCGCGCTGACCGACGTTCGGGCGCTGCTTGGGGTCCGCCAGGAAAAGATTGAGTCGATCGAAACCGAAAACAGTGCCAACCGGAAGACGCTTTTGCTTGCCCGCGATGGTGTGATTGGCCTCGATCCGTACGAAACCGCCACCCAGATGGAAGCCGTCGAATCCCAGATCGATACGCTCTACACGGTCACGGCACGCCTGGCGCGCCTCAGCTTCACGAACTACATGTCATGATCAGCCGCCTGACCCTTCTTCTCGCCATCCTTCTTCTTGCCTTTCCGGCCTTTTCGGCGCCGATCCGTATCAAGGATCTGGTGGAGTTCGATGGGGTTCGGGGCAACGATCTGGTCGGATACGGCCTCGTCGTCGGTCTCAACGGGACCGGCGACGGGATCCGAAATGCGCCTTTCACCGAAGAGATCATGTCCAACATTCTCGAACGGCTTGGCGTTAACGTTACCGGAGAGCAGTTCCGGCCCAAGAACGTCGCAGCGGTTCTGGTCACCGCCAGCCTGCCGCCCTTTGCCCGCGCCGGGTCTCAGATCGACGTGACCGTTTCGGCCATCGGCGATGCCAAAAGCCTTTTGGGCGGCACTTTGGTGATGACGCCGCTGAACGCGGCCGACGGTCAGATCTATGCGGTGTCGCAAGGGGCCGTGATCGCTGGCGGCGCTTCTGCGGAGGGCGACGGCGCGAAGGTCGTCGAAGGCGTTCCGACATCGGGCGTTATCCCTTCGGGTGCGCGGGTCGAGCGTGAAATCGATTTCGATTTCGGGTCGCTCAATCGCCTGCGCTTGGCGCTGCGCAACCCAGACTTTACCACGGCGGGGCGGATCGAAGCCGCGATCAACAATGATTACGGCCGCGGTGTTGCACGCATGGTCGATTCGGGCACCGTCGTGCTTGACATTGGTGCAACCCGCGCGGCGTCGCCTGCCCATGCTCTGCAACGCATCGAGGGGATCATGGTCGAGCCTCAGCAGAAGGCGACGGTCGTGGTCGACCAACGATCGGGGACCATCGTGATGGGGGAAGACGTACGCATTTCTCGCGTGGCGGTGTCTCAAGGGAATCTTACGTTGCGCGTGCAGGAAGAGCCACTGGTCATTCAGCCGAACCCCTTCGCGCAAGGGCAGACCGTGGTCGTCCCGCGGACCAGGGCGGAAATTGAAGAAGATCCGGGAACGGGTCTGGCCGAGATCAACGAAGGAACATCTTTGTCAGAAGTGGTCGCGGGGCTGAACGCCTTGGGGGTTTCTCCGCGCGACATGATCGACATTCTCAAGAGCATCAAGGCAGCTGGGGCTTTGCATGCGGATTTTGTCGTCCGGTGATCCCAGTATCGTGATCCTCTGTCCCGAGGCATTCTGTATTTCGCGCCGGTCCTGGCCGTGATGCTCGGTGCGGGCCTGCGTGATCGGGATGTCACGGCAGGCAGGCCGATGACGGAATGATCGCCTAAGGTGCGATCATTGCTGGCGTTACGGATCGGGTACGCTGGATGGCGCGTTATCATTCTGCCCCGGGGGCAGGGCGCCGACCAGGCGGACCACGGCTTGATAGTCGGAGAAGATACCGACAACCTGGGTGCGACGCTTGATCTCGGCGTTCAGTCTCTCGATCGGGTTTGTCGAGTCCAGCCGTGCCCGATGGGCCTTGGAGAAAGACATGCGGGCCAGGACGTCATGCTCGGCCTCGTCCATGATGGCGGCGAACTTGGGCACTTTGGGCTGGAGCTGATCGGCGACTGCGCGCCGCTGCGGGCTGACCGCGTCGTCAGTGTCCGGGCGAAGGCGGTGGCGATGAAAGCCGAGACGCCCGCTTTTTCCGGCAAGGGCAGAAAGGCTTTGCGCTGGAAATGGATGCGGCAGCGCCGCCAGGTGGCGCTGAGAACCTTGGAGATGGCGGTCTTGATGCCCGCATGGGCATCCAAGATCGCCAGCGTTACGCCGCGCAGACCACGCCTTGTGAGCTTGCGCAAGAATTCGGTCCAGATCGGTCGACCTCGGATATACCTGTTGGCAAGCCCGGAACCTCGATCTGTCGGTCGGTGCTCACCCCGATGACAATGATGCCGGCAACTGACACGATCCGCTCGCCCCGATGCGCCGTGAGGGAGGTGGCGTTGATCCAGGGACAAGGCCAGTCACCTTCGAGGGGGCGGTTCAGGCACGCCGTCATCTTGCCGTCGATCTTTTCGCAGAGCCGCGAGACCTGGTTTCTGCTTATCCTCGACATGCCCTTTGCCTTGCCGAGGCGATCGACGGACCGTGTCGCGATGCCCTGAGCATACGCCTCGTGAAGAGATCCATGCCCGCCATTGACCAAGAGGATGGCGCCCGCTCCCGGCATCGCAATGTGCCACATTGGGTGCTGTGAAAAGTCACCAATGAGGGGAGCTATCCACGAGCGGGCGTGGCACGATCGGGGTCGATCTGGCGAAGAGTGTTTTTCAGTTGCACGGTGTCGACGATGAAGGGAAGCGCGGTCCCGCGCCGTCAGCTTCGGCGCGGTCGGATGCTGGAGGTCTTTCACAACCTGCCGGACAGTTTGGTCGGCATGGAAGACTGTGCCGGCGCGCGGTGCTGGGCGCGGGAATTGACGAAGCTCGGGCACGGAGATCGGCTGATGCAGCCGTCCTGCGTCAAGGGCTATGTGAAGAGAGGAAAGACCGACAAGGCGGATGCGGAGTCGATCTGCGGGGCGGTGTCTTGGCTGTCGATGCACTTCGATCCGGTGAAAGCCGAGGAGAGGCGGGACCTTCTGATGAGCCACAAGGCGCGGGAGTTCCTCGTCCGCCAGCGGACCCTGACCGTGAACGCGATCCAAGCGGATCCGGGATTGTAGTGGCGAAGGGTATCTACAATGCCGACCGGCTGATTGCGGCCTGCGACCGGGCCGACCTTCCGGTGTCGGCGCGCGAGGCGCTGACACTGCCGGCCGACGGGTCGGTCGGAACACAGGAGAAGATCGCGCGGCTGATCGCAGATATCCACGCTGACGCCAAGGCGAACGACGCCGCGCAGCGCCCTCGGACGATCCCCGGCATCGACAGGATCACGGCCAGCGCGCTGGTGGCGGCGCTGCGGGAGGCGTCGGGCTTCAGGTCGGGTCGGGACCTGGCTGCCCGGATCGGCCTCACACCGAAACCGCATTCCACCGGTGGCAAGGGGCGGCTGGGCCGGATCTTGAAGACGGGCAACCGGGATTCGCGGCGCCTGCTTTTTCTCGGCACCATTGCCCCGGTCGGTGCGCGCCTCCGAGGAGAACCGGGCGAGGACTGGCTGTGGATGATCACAGAGCGCAAAAAGCCCGAACAGGCCGCCATCGCGCTGGCCAACCGCATCGGCCGACCGGACTGTGCGCTTCTGAAGAACGGACCCGAAAATCAGGCGACCCGTCCCGCGCGCCTGAAACCGGGGCATCTGCCTGAGAAGAAAGGCAAGTGCATCGTGAGATGATGGCAATTGGCGGAGATATCGCGAAGGGCACCCGCGCGGGTCGACCGGGTGCAAGTGGCGGGTCTCGATCAGCGACGCGATGGCCGCCCAGATCTGGGCCTCTGCGTCATGGCCGACAAAGAGGGCTGTCCTCGGGTTCAGACCGATGGGGCGTTCGACGGTGGTGTTGTCAAGCTCGATCCGGCCAACGGTCAGGAACAGGCGGAGGCCGTTGCAGTATCTCGCGATGCGGGTCGGCCTTGCGCCGAGGGGCGACTGCCTCGGGACAGGGGCGCGATGCTTGGAGGGTCCTTCCTCGAAGTCGCCGATGGACGGCACCGAACGCACGTGTCTTGCGGCGAGACGCGCAGTGGGATCGAGGCCGGGGATGCGATGCGATGCGATAGAGCCCACCAATGCGCTGTGTGCATTCTCGGCGATTGGTGCGGAGCCGGTCCCGGCGATCTTCACCAGCCTGCGCCTGGCACACACCCAAGGATAGCCAGCCTGATCTCGGGATCCAGGTGTAACCGGGATAGCTGTCCTCCTGCGGGGCGCCACCAGAACCTTGCAGGATGCGCTCGGCCTGTTGGCCACCGCGTCCCGCTGCAGAGCAGGAGGCTACACCGGGCGGTGCCCCGCCGCCTGATGGACGCTCGTCCCGTTCCAGGGTCCAGGAAGCACCGGTTTTCGCTCTCCGCCGCCCCGGGCCGAGCACCGGGGCGCGGGTCGCGTCCCTAAAGAGCTTGGACGAGCGCTTCAATCCGCCATCAGCGCATCAAAGACCGGCCGCAGCTCGAAAACCCGTTCTTCACCGGCACCGCCAGCCCGTCGTGCCCTTTGCGATAGTCCACAGGCTTGGTCGCGACCCATATTGCCGCGAACTCGACTTCGTCTTCCGGGGCTGCCAGCACGAGCTTGCCCGGCCGGGCCAGGGGCCGCCAAGTCGATCACCGGGCGCCTCGACGCCGTGCTGACGCGCCACAGCGGCCACGGTCACACCGGGCGCAGGGTTTTGGCCACGGATCCGCGCCTTCACGGCATCAGGCCATTTGCGGCCGCGCCGAGCGCTCCTCGGTCCACGAGACCCTTCAATAGGGCATCCATCGAGACACTCGCTCCGGATCCACTCCGAGCATCAGAAAGCCGCGCGGCAGCTGGGGCCAGACCACCGGGTACGGCGCGCTGCGGGAGGTCGACGAGAAACCGCGCGGTCGCCTTATGGGGCGGTATCGGTTCGAGCGGCAACTGGCGACGGCGCCCGGGATCGAGGCATCCGGAATCCGGCAAGGACGGATTCGGTTGTGGTCCGCCACACGGTTCCTTGCCTGCTGGCTTCCTGCGCCTTGACGCTGGCGTCGAGGGCACAGCGCGAAGAAGGCGCGGCGCCGATCCTCAGCGAAGGCCCCGGGACGTTTGCCGGATGACGGCGATCTGGGCATAGCCGCGGAAGAGCACGCGATGGGTTGCCTCGCCGCCGGTCTCGGCCGCGATGCGACCCACGACCCCGGCGAGGTCGGTGCGGGGCTCCACATGGAACCGCGCAAGCCAGGCCCGAAGCCCCTTTCCGAAAGCCTCTGGCAGTCCCGCCTGATCGTGAAAATCGACGATGTGCAGCGTACCGCCCGGGGCCAGATGGCGCACGGCTTCGCGGATCGCCTCGGGCCAGTCGGGTATCATCGAAAGCGCGTAGGAAATTGCGATCCGGTCGAATGCGCCGGTGCCGAACAGCGATTCGGGATCGAAGCGGCGCGCGTCGCCCTCGGCCAGCAGCGCCCGACCGTTCAGCCGGGCCGAGGCGGTGCGCAGCATCTCGCGCGAGATGTCGAGCCCGAACAGCCGCCGGCCGGGATAGCGCGCGCCGATCCGGGCGAGGTTCCGGCCGGTGCCGCAGGCAATCTCCAGCACCCGGCCCTTTGGGGGTGGGGCGAGATCGGCGATCAGCCGGTCGCGGCCCAGCAGGAACCAGGCCCGGGTCGCATCGTAGATCAGCCGCTGATGCCGGTAGGTCGCATCCATCAATGCCGCGTGCTCGGGCGTATCGGTCATCGGGTCAGCCCCGGAGCCGGTAAAGATGGACCGCCCCGTAGATCGCCGACCTGTCTTCAGCCGAGCCGCGGCGCGACGCCCCGGTGTCATAGGTCCAGCGCCCCAGGATCGCGTCGGGCACCCGGCCGGGCAGGATGTCGGGTTCGCCGCCGGTCCGGAACAGCACCCGCGCGCCCGGCGCCGCGGCCCGGGTCAGTTCGGTCCAGAGCGCGGTCAGCTGGGCATCGGTCATCCAGTCCTGCGCATCGAGCAGCACCGCGCAGTCGACCGACCCCGCGGGGCGTTCGGCCAGATAGTCGGTGACCGAGCGGTTCCTGACCGAGACGCGTCCGGCCATCGCGCGCACCGTTTCGAAGGCGGCGGGGTCGAGGTAAGGCGGTACCGCGCCTCCTGCGACCCCGCCATAGCGCCGTTTGCAGGCCTGCCAGATGAAGTAGTTTTCGGCCACGGGAAAGTCGCAGAAAAGCTTGCGCACGCGTTCGCGCAGCACCGGGATCACGTCGCCACCGCCATCGGCGGCCAGCTTGTCGTGCTGGGCGGGCGGAATGCCCAGCCCGAACAGCGCCGCCCGCCGCCGCGCCAGCGCGCGGACCAGCGGCCGGTCGAAAAGCGGGCCGACCTCGGTTTCGAAGAAGCGGCGCTGATCCTCCAGGCTTTGGGCCGCAAGAAGCCGGTCGAAATCGGCCCCGCCCAGCCGCGCCACCAGCCCGGCCGCGCCGAGGAACCGGCCCAGCAGGCCATGGCGATAGGCGCCGCGCGCGAAGATTTCGATCCGGCGGCGGCCGAACACCCGACCCTCCCACCAGGCCCGGGATGCCGCGTCCAGATGCGGTGCCAGATACCTGTCATAGGCCCGGACGTTCGACTGGCGGTCGGCCGCGCCGAAGAAGGTGAAGAACGCCGCCTGATCCGGCAGGTGCAGCGCCGCCGCGCGCTTGAGGCTCAAAAGCGCGACATGGGCGGGCGACAGATCGACCGCGGCCACTTCGGCCGGGCGCCGGGTGAGATAGGACATGACGTTGCAGCCGCCCGAGGCGATGCAGACCACCCGGTCGCCCTCTGCCAGATCCAGCGCCGCCATGTCGGCGACCGGGTCCTCCCAGATCTGAACATAGACCAGCCCCTGAAAAAGCCGCGAGAAGGCCCGTTCCAGCAGGCCCGTGGCGGAGAGGGCACGGTTCTGGTGGACGGCCGCGCCGAGCTGGGCTTCGACCGATGCGGGGGGAACAGAGATATCGCTCATGCCGCCTCGCGGTCCTGGCCGCGGCGACGCCCGCCCAGCAGGCGCAGACGGTCGCGGTGCAATGCCCGGGCCCGCATCTCGGCGGCCCAGTCGATCAGCTCGAACCGGCCGTCCGGATGCTCGATCACGGCGGTACAGCTTTCGACCCAGTCGCCGCAATTGACATAGGCGAGCCCGTCGACGGTCGACAGCTCGGCCTTGTGGATATGGCCGCAGACGATGCCGTCATACCCGCCCCGGCGGGCCTCGGCGGCCAGCACGTTTTCGTATTCGCTGATGTAGTTGACGGCCTGCTTGACCTGCTGCTTGGCCCAGTTCGACAGCGACCAGTAGGGCCCGCCCCAGATCCGCCGCGCCCGGTTCAGAAGGGTGTTCAGCCCCAGCGCCGCCCCGTAGGCCCGGTCGCCCAGATGCGCCAGCCACTTGGCGTGCATGACGATCGAATCGAACTGGTCGCCATGGGTGATCAGATAGCGCCGCCCGTCGGCCGCCACATGGACGGCCTGGCGCTTGACCTCGATGCCGCCGAAATGGGTGCCCAGATAGGCACGCAGCATCTCGTCATGGTTGCCCGGGATGTAGACGATCTCGACCCCGCTCCGGGCGCGGGCCAGGATTTCCTGCACCAGGTCGTTATGGGTCTGGGGCCAGTGCCAGGTGCGTTCGAGCCGCCAGCCATCGACAATGTCGCCCACCAGAAAGATCCGCTCGGCGCTGTGATGCGACAGGAAATCGAGAAGCATCCCGGCCTGACATCCGCGCGTTCCCAGATGGATGTCAGAAATAAATATGGTGCGACATTCCATAGCGGGACCCATGATGTAGACTCCATTCGGAACCGGATACCCGGTTCGTGCAACATCCATGTGACGCGGGCCCGCATCGGCCTGCGGCGGAATCGTCGCAATTCGGCCCGGGGGGAGCCCTAGCGCAGCCAGATCTCGACCCGGCGATTGAGCCGGTGTGCCATCGCTTCGGGCAGCCGGTCTTCGGGCAGCCCGCCCGTGCAGGCCAGCGGCAGCAGGGCGCCGAATGCCACAACTTCCAGCCGGACCCGGCCGAAATCGGCGGCCGTCGCCGCGGCACGCAGGGCGTCCCGCACGGCCTCGGCGTCCTTTCGGGCCAGCGCGCGGTCGGCATCGGGACCGTCCCCGCCATCGGCAAAGCCCGCAAGGATCAGGGTGTGGCCGTCGAAGGTTCCGGCTTCCAGCGCCCGCGCCAGAGCCTCGATCCCAGACTGCGACAGGGCTTCGTCCGTTTCGGGGCCGGGGCGGACGGTTTCGGTCAGGCGCACCGCGCCGCGCAGAACCGACATCATCCGCTGCAACTCTGCCAGACCGGACCCGGGCGCGGCCTCGGCGATGGCCAGGGCCAGCCGGTCGCCTTGCCGGGCAAGCGGGATTTCCTCGCGCATGAGATCGGCAAAGCCCGCCCGTCGCATCGCGATCTGGGCCGCGGGCGTGGCAAGATAGTCGAGGAAGGCCCCGGCAAGCGACGGCAGCTGCGGTGCGCCGAGGTAAAGGAAAAGCGGCACCACGAAAGGGTAGTCGCCGGTCTTGATGCCTTGGCGCGAGGCCAGAAGCCGGGTGCCGCATCCGGCGGCCAGCGGCACCTGAACCGCGCCGCCGAGCGCCGAGAGCCGGGTCAGTCCGACCCCCATCGGGTCGGCCGCCACCGCCCCCGAGACCGCCGCCGCATCGGCGTGCTGGCGCGCCGAAGAACCCGGCGCCTGTCCCTCCAGAAGCCGCGCCTCGGGGGTCCGGCCGAGCCCTGCGCCGGGCCGCGGCAGATGGGGCGTCACCGGGGCTTCCGCCCCGCCGATCCGGGACCAGTCGACGATCTCGCCGGTCAGCAGCCCGCGGAGGGTTTCAAGCGTAAGGCCGCGCCCGGGGTCCCCCATCCGGGTGTCTGGGGCCACCACCGGCACGATGGCGTCGAGCGCGATCAGCCGGCGGCGGTGGCTTGCGGAAAGGTCTCCAAGCCCGGCTTCGCGTCCATGGGCGACCTCTTCGGGCAGGATGGCGCGGTCGGCCATCGCGATATCGGCGCCGCCGGTCAGAAGATCGGCAAAGCCCTCGCCGGTGCTGCCGGTGGTCAGGGCGATTTCGGCACGCAGCGTCCCGTCGTCCGGGTCGCGCAGCCGGAACAGACCCCGCCGCCCGTCGGCAGCCCGCTCGACCGTCATCCCGCGTGCGGCAGCGAAGCCCTCGATCAGGGCGGGCATCGCGACAGCGCCAAGCACAGGCGTCCCCGAAAGCGAGAACCGGGCGACACGCGCCTCGGCGCCGGGACAGGCGGCGCCCTTGCAGGTCACGGCATCGGCGTTGACCGCGAGCGGGCCATAGATCGTGTCGAGCCGATAGGTCCCGCCGTCGAAGTCCAGCAGGTGGCCGCCGATCTCGACCGCGCCGTCGCGCGACATCAGCGTCACGTCCCCGGCCAGGGCGGGCCGGGCGGCCGGAAGGCACAGCGCCGCGCAAAGCAGGATGCCGGGCAGACAGCGCATGTTCAACCGGACCGCATTGCCTTTGTCGGGCCCGAGTGTCGGGTCTGGCGGCGCCGATTTCAACCGGTCGGGTTTCAATCGGCCGGGCGGACGGCCGCCGGTCCTAGACCAGCTGACCGTGGCAATGCTTGAACTTCTTGCCCGACCCGCAGGGGCAGGGATCGTTGCGGTTCGGGTTGCCCCAGGTCTCGGGGCGGCTCTCGTCGAAACCGGGGGCCGCAGAGGTCAGCGCCGCCGGGGCGGGTTCGGTCCCGTCCGCGGGCGCGTCGGCATGCGAGGGCTGGGCCTGTGCCGTCGCCTCGGCCAGCCGGGCCTGCTGTTCGGCCAGTTGGCGGATCATCTCGTTCCGCTCGTCTTCGGTCAGCGGCCGGATCTGTCCGAGTTTCTTGGTCACATCCTCGCGCAGGCTGTTCAGCATCGATTCGAACAGCGCGAAGCTTTCGGTCTTGTATTCGTTCAGCGGGTCGCGCTGGGCGTAGCCGCGGAAGCCGATGACCGAGCGCAGGTGTTCGAGCTTCAGCAGATGTTCGCGCCACTTGGTGTCGATGGTCTGCAGCAACATCTGTTTTTCGATGTTGCGCATCGCCTCGGGGCCGAACTGCGCCGCCTTCGAGGCCATCGCCTTGTCCGAGGCATCGGCGATCCGTTCGGCGATGGTCTCGTCGTCGACGCCCTCTTCGTCGGCCCAGTCCAGGATCGGCAGATCGAGGTTCAGCGACTCGGCCACCGCGCGCTGCAGGCCCTCGGCATCCCATTGATCGGCATAGGACCGCGGCGGGATATGGGTCTCGACCAGATCGTCGATCACCTCGTGGCGCATGTCCTGCACGATATCCGACAGGTCGTCCGCTTCCATGATCTCGCGGCGCTGGCCGAAGATGACCTTGCGCTGGTCGTTCATCACGTCGTCGAATTTCAGCAACTGCTTGCGGATATCGAAGTTGCGGCCCTCGACCTTGGCCTGGGCCTTCTCGAGCGACTTGTTCACCCAGGGGTGGATGATCGCCTCGCCATCCTTCATCCCCAGCGTCGACAGCACCTTGTCCAGCCGTTCCGACCCGAAGATCCGCATCAGGTCGTCTTCCAGCGACAGGAAGAAATAGGACCGGCCCGGATCGCCCTGACGGCCCGAGCGGCCGCGCAGCTGGTTGTCGATCCGGCGGGATTCGTGGCGTTCGGTGCCCAGCACGTAAAGACCGCCGGCCTCGAGCACCTTCTGTTTTTCTTCGGCATGCTCGGCCTCGATGCGCGCGCGCACCGCGTCGGGATGGGCGGTCGGGTCGGCGTCGAGCGCCTCCATGACCTTCATCTCGGCATTGCCGCCCAGCTGGATGTCGGTGCCGCGCCCGGCCATGTTGGTGGCGATGGTGACCGCGCCGAAGCGGCCCGCATCGGCCACGATCTGGGCTTCCTGTTCGTGGTGACGCGCGTTCAGCACGTTATGCGGGATGCCCTGTGTCTTGAGCATGTCCGACAGCATCTCGGATTTCTCGATCGAGGTGGTGCCGACCAGAACCGGCTGGCCGCGCCCGTGGGCGTCCTTGATCGACTCGACGATGGCCGCGTATTTCTCGGTTGCGGTGCGGTAGACGGCGTCATGCTCGTCGATCCGGGCGATGGGGCGGTTGGTCGGGATCTCGACCACGCCAAGCCCGTAGATCTGCATGAATTCCTCGGCCTCGGTCGCGGCCGTCCCGGTCATGCCCGCAAGCTTGTCGTACAGCCGGAAATAGTTCTGGAAGGTGACCGAGGCCAGGGTCACGTTCTCGGGCTGGATCTGGACGCCTTCCTTGGCCTCGATGGCCTGGTGCAGCCCGTCGGACAGCCGCCGCCCGCGCATCATCCTCCCGGTGAATTCGTCGATCAGCATCACCTCGCCGTCGCGCACGATGTATTCCTTGTCCTTCAGGAACATCTTGTGCGCCTTCAGCGCCTGCTGGGCGTGGTGGACGATGGTCGTGCTTTCGGGGTCGTACATCGACTGCCCCTCGGGCAGGATGCCCATTTCATGGAGCCGCTTCTCCATGAACTCGTTGCCTTCTTCGGTGAAGGTCACGTTGCGCATCTTTTCGTCGAGCTTGTAATGCTCGTCGGTCAGGTCGGGCACGACCTTGTCGAGGGTCATGTACAGCTCGGACCGGTCCTGGCTCGGCCCCGAGATGATCAGCGGCGTGCGCGCCTCGTCGATCAGGATCGAGTCGACCTCGTCGACGATGGCGTAATAATGCCCGCGCTGGGCCATGTCCTTCAGCTCGGACTTCATGTTGTCGCGCAGGTAGTCGAAGCCCAGCTCGTTGTTCGTGCCGTAGGTGATGTCGGCGCGGTAGGCCGCGCGCTTTTCGGGTTCGGGCTGCCACGGATAGACGACGCCCGTGGTCATGCCGAGCATGGCATAGACCTTGCCCATCCACTCGGCGTCGCGCTTGGCCAGATAGTCGTTGACGGTGACGATATGCACGCCCTCGCCGGTCAGCGCGTTCAGATAGGCCGGGAAGGTCGCGACCAGCGTCTTGCCCTCGCCGGTCTTCATCTCGGCGATATTGCCCCGGTGCAGGAAGATCCCGCCCACCAGCTGCACGTCGAAGGCCCGCAGCCCCAGCGCCCGGCGCGCGCCCTCGCGGCAGTTGGCGAAGGCCTCGGGCAGGATGTCGTCCAGCGCCTCGCCCTCGGCGACACGGCGGCGGAATTCCGCGGTCTTGGCCTTCAGCCCGTCGTCGTCCAGCGCCTGAAACTCGGGCTCCAGCGCGTTGATCCGGGCGACCAGCGGGCGCACCTTCTTGACCAGCCGGTCGTTCCGGGTCCCGAAGACCTTACGGGTGAGTGTTCCGATGCCCAGCATGTTCTCTCCGCGCGGATGCGTATCTGACAGGATCTTGTACGACGGACCGCTTGCCCGCCTGAGAATGCGGCAATAGAAGTGGCCAAGGAAATAAGGCCGACCCCGAGAACCAGTTGCGATGTAAGGGGAGGCCGGAATGGTGTCAACGCCGCCAAGTGCCCGGCGAGAAGGAGAGCCCCATGACATTTGCCCTCAAACCGCTTGCCGCGCTGACCCTCGCGGCGGGGATGGCGCTGCCCGCGCTGGCCGCGGATATCGGCCCCGACACGGTCGTCGCGCGGGTGGGCAATCAGGAGATCACCATCGGGCACATGATCGTGCTGCGCGCCCAGCTTCCGCCCGACTATCAGCAGCTTCCCGACGACGTGCTGTATCAGGCGGTGCTCGACCAGCTGATCCGCCAGACCGCGGTGGGCGAGGCCATCGGGACGGACCTCTCGAAGGGCGCGAGCCTCGCGCTTGAAAACGAACGCCGGTCCTTCGTGGCGGGCGAGGCGCTGTCGCGCGTCGCGGAAGAGGCCGTGACCGACGAGGCGGTGCAGGCCGCCTATGACGCGGCCTATGGAGCCGCGCATCCGATCAACGAATACCATGCCGCGCATATCCTGGTGGAAACCGAGGACGAGGCGAAGGCGATCGAGACCGAGCTGGCGAACGGTGCCGATTTCGCCGAACTCGCCAAGGAGAAATCCACCGGTCCCTCTGGTCCGAATGGCGGCGATCTGGGCTGGTTCTCGGAAGGGATGATGGTCCAGCCCTTCGAGGAGGCCGTGGTTGCGATGAATCCGGGCGAGGTTTCGGCCCCGGTGCAGACCCAGTTCGGGTGGCACGTCATCAAGCTTTACGAAAGCCGGTTGAAAGACGCCCCGGCGCTGGACGATGTCCGCGGCGATCTGGTGCAGAGGATCCAGCGCGAGGCGATGGAGCAGGCGCTTGAAAAATACACCGAAGAGGCAGACGTCACCCGGAACGAGATCGAGGTCGACCCGGCGATCCTGAAAGACCAGTCGCTGCTCGACCAATAGGTGCCAATCCAAGAGGGACAGATGGCCAAGGACAAGAAGAACAAGGTCGATACGGGCGAGACCAAGAAGAAAAAGGCCAAGATCAAGCCGCTGAAGCGCGAGATCGAACGCCTGCGGGCGCAGCTGGTGGCGGTTGCCGAAAAGGTTCCCGCCAAGACGCCGGTGATCTCGCCGCTCGCCCCCGAGGCCGGGTTCCCGGCGCTGCCGGTGATCGAGGGTGCCGAATTCGCGGCGGCCGAGGCCGGGGTGCGCTACAAGGGGCGGCTTGACGTGATGCTGGCCCGGCTGGCCCCCGGCACGGCCGTGGCCGGCGTCTTTACCCGGTCGGCGACGCGCTCGGCGCCGGTTCTGGACTGCGAGGCCAAGATCGCGGCCAAGCCCGGACAGAAACAGTGCGCGGCGATTCTGGTGAATTCGGGCAATTCCAACGCCTTCACCGGCGCCGCCGGGGCCGAGGCCGTCTCGGCGCTTTGTGCCGCCGCGGCCGAGGCCGCCGGTGTGCCAGAGGCGCGGGTCTTCACCGCCTCGACCGGCGTGATCGGCGAGCCGCTGCCGCATGAGCGGATCTCGGCGGTTCTGGGCGATCTGGCGGCGCGGCTGTCGCCCGAGGCGCTGCCGCTGGCCGCGCGGGCGATCATGACCACCGACACCTTCCCGAAGGGCGCGACCGCCACGGTCGAGATCGACGGACAGCAGATCCGCATCGCGGGCATCGCCAAGGGCTCCGGCATGATCGCGCCCGACATGGCGACGATGCTGGTCTACATCTTCACCGATGCGAAGATCGGCCAGCCGCTTCTGCAGAAGATGCTGGGCAAGCTGACCGACGAGACCTTCAACTGCATCACCGTCGATGGCGACACCTCGACCTCGGACACGCTGATCGTCGCGGCCACCGGCAAGTCGAAGGTGCCCGAGATCACCGATCTGCGCAGCTCGGCAGGGCGCGCCTTCCAGGAGGCGCTGAAGGGCGTGATGCTGGATCTGGCCCATCAGGTGGTGAAGGATGGCGAGGGCGCGACCAAGTTCGTCGAGGTCGCGGTGACCGGCGCGGCCAGCCCGGCCGATGCCCGCAAGGTGGCGATGTCGATCGCCAATTCGCCGCTGGTCAAGACCGCCATCGCGGGCGAGGACCCGAACTGGGGCCGGATCGTGATGGCCGTTGGCAAGTCGGGCGCCAGGGCCGACCGCGATCTTCTGTCGATCCGCTTTGGCGAGATCCTCGTCGCCGAAAAGGGCTGGGTCGCCGAAAGCTATGCAGAAGAGGTGGGTGCCGCCTACATGACCCGTGAGGAGCTGGTCATCGGGGTGGATCTGGGCCTTGGCAAGGGCGCCTCGACGGTCTGGACCTGCGACTTCACCAAGCGCTACATCGAGATCAACGCGGATTACCGGTCGTGAAGATTGTCCTCGTGGCCGCCGTGGCCCTGATCGATGCGGATGGGCGGGTTCTTCTCGCCCAACGCCCCGCGGGCAAGGCCATGGCGGGCCTTTGGGAATTTCCCGGCGGCAAGATCGAGCCGGGCGAGACCCCCGAGGCCGCGCTGAAGCGTGAGCTGAAGGAAGAGCTTGGCATCGACACCTGGGAAAGTTGCCTCGCGCCGCTGAGCTTCGCGAGCCATTCCTATGAAGATTTCCATCTGCTGATGCCGCTGTTCGCCTGCCGCAAATGGCAGGGCCAGCCCCAGCCCCGCGAGGGTCAGGTACTGAAATGGGCGCATGCGCGGGATCTGCGCGATTTCCCGATGCCGCCGGCCGATCTGCCGCTGATTCCGGTGCTGCAGGATTTGCTGTAGCAACGCACGGGGCCGCGCATCGGCCCGGCCGTTCTGGCCCTGTTGCCATGGCTCTTCGGAAAGAATGGCTTCAGGCGCTCCATTTGCGTCTCGGACAGCCAGTAGAGGTTGCTCATCGGTCAGGTCTCCTTGCGAGGCCTGAATCACGCGAACCGCCCGAAATCAATGGGTCTGGACCCTAAGCCGACGGATCGGCGTCGTAAGAACTGCGCTTCGCGGATGCCGGGCGCGGTGAAGGCTGCGGATTCGGCGATCGGAAGAGAAGTTCGCTCAGAAGACCTTCACACCTCGGAAATGCCGCACAATGCTTGAATGGCCGGTCTCGAGACGCCGCGGTGCGGCATCGGCGCCAGGAACGAATGTCGGCTTCGGGCCGGACTCGACGGGAGTTGCCAGGACGCCGCGGCCGTCCCGAAGCCGCGAACGGCATGGTCAAGGCGGTGGGACAACTGTTCAAATTTGCGGTTCGCTACGAATTCTGCGACCGGAATCCGGCGGCGGAGGTCGAATATCTTCACCCGAAGAACGCGGACGGTCTCCATTCTTGGAGCCTGGAGGAGATCGCGGCTTACGAAGCAAGGCATCCGGTCGGGACGATGGCCAGGCTAGGTCATGTTGACAAATGGCGGACCCAGAGACGGATCGACGTGATGTCAATGAAGCCGAGGAAGCTCTCAGCGGTCTTGTCGTAGCGGGTCGCGACACGCCTGGCGTTCTTGAGCTTGTTGAAGCAGCGTTCGACCAGATTACGCAGGCGATACAGCGAGCGATCGACACCAATGCGCTTCTTGCGGGACTTGCGCATCGGTATCACGGGCAGGACGTTGCGCGCCTCCATGCCGTTTCTGATCTTGTCTGCATCGTAGCCGCGATCTGCGATGAGCACGCTCGGGCGGGGCAGATTATCCGCCATCACCAGATCGAAGCCGAGACAGTCTGACGTTTGGCCAGGCGTGATCTCTGTCCTCATGGGAAATCCGGTACAGCTTCTTCTCGTTCATGATCATCCCCTTGCGCTCCAGCATGATGCCCACGCGCCGATAGCCGAAGC
>NZ_QNVX01000080.1:0-1924 GCF_003314725.1 Rhodovulum sp. BSW8 | reverse complement strand
GCTCTTTCGCATGCGTCTGCTCCTTCGCGGTTGAGCAGACTCTACATCAGACTGAGGGATCTCGCGGGGGGCAGGTCAATCGACCTCCGACTTGTAGGTCTTCTCCACGAGACTGCTCACTCTCCAGCTGAACGGCGCCAGGGCGAGGCCCCGGCTGGCGATCTGCTCGTCCCACAGCCGCGCCGTCCCAGCATGGTCCTCCTGGAAAGACCCGGATTGCGCGGCGGTCATCGCGCTCGCGGCGTTGGCGATGCCGTAGTACCAGGCCAGCACGCCGACCCGCGCGTAGTCCGCGGCCGTCGTTCCGCCTCGGAACTGGTCGAGGGCGGAAAGATGATGGAGCCCAAGGAAGAGTTGCTCGAGCACGGTGTTCTCGACCCAGACATCCATCTTCCGCTTTCCCTCCTTCCCGTAGAAGGCGGTCGCCGTCCCGAAATCGATCCCTTCGTCCTCCGCAAGGATTCGCAGGGCACGCATCCAGTTGACCGTCGACGGCAGCGCGAACTGGGGATCGGGCTTTCCGCCCCTCTCGTTGATGGTGCCCTGTTTGATGATGCGGTCGTACAGCATGGTTTCTCGATCTGACGTTGAGGATTACCGCGCCGGACCGGCGGAATCGGGCGTGCAAAACAAAGACTCGCGCGATAGTCTTCTGGAAAACAAGCCCTTTTCGTGAGTGCCCGTCCCGCATGTCCAACAGCCTGACCGACCTGATCCTTTCCCTGACCCCCGAAGACGGGTCCTCCATCGGCAACGGCGCGATGATGGCGCTGGTGCGTGAGCGTGTGCCGGGCCTGACCGACGATGACTACGCGGCCGCTCGCGATGCGCTGGTCGATGACGGGCTTCTTGCCCGTGGCCGTGGGCGGGGCGGGTCGATCATGCGGGTGGTCGATGCCGAAGAGGATGAGGACGACGGCGAGGAATCCTCGGACGAGGATGCCGACGACGACGGGTTCGAGCTGACGCCGACCGACGAGCCTGCGCCGCGGCAGCGCGTCGCCTCTCGCGGGAAGAAGGCCGCGCGCAAACCGAACGGCCCCACGCAGGTGCTCAGCTACCGCCACGGCGAGACGCGGGTGAACAACCCCGAGGTCGGGATGGTCCATGCCGGCACCGATCCGGATGGCGAGAAGACGGTCTGGGCCTACGACCCGCATCTCGACCCGGTGCTGAACTTCGACAGCGCACGGGCGGGGATCGAGAAGCTCATCGACGATGCGCTGGCCAGCGACGATCCCGAGCGGATGAAGGATGCGTTGCAGGAGCTGAAGCGGCTGCAGGCGCCCTATCTGAACTGGACGGGCAAGGCGGAGCGGACGAGCGTCGCGGTCGATACCGTCTCGCTCCATGTCCACGAACGGGTGGACCCGGCGACGATCCTTGCCAACGCGGCGAAGCGGCTAAAGGGGAAGGATGCCGCAACGCAGTGGCGGCAGCCAGATCTGTTCGCGGCGCCGTTCGAGAACCTGCCGCTGCGCCAGGCGCTGGATTTCTACCACCACGAAAAGGGCTGGTCGAACCGGCTGGTGGCGGGCGACAGCCTGCTGGTGATGAACTCGCTCCTGACCAAGGAGAGCATGGCTGGCCGCGTCCAGATGATCTACATCGACCCGCCCTACGGCATCAAATACGGGTCGAACTTCCAGCCCTTCACGAACAAGCGCGACGTGAAGGACCGCTCTGACGACGACCTCACCCAGGAACCCGAGACGATCAAGGCGTTCCGGGACACCTGGGAACTCGGCATCCACTCCTACCTCACCTATCTGCGCGACCGGCTGATGCTGGCGCGGGAATTGCTGACCGAGAGCGGGTCGGTGTTCGTGCAGATTGGGGACGAGAACCTAGGCTCCAGACTCATTGATCGTCAAAGCCAGAAGATGACGGTTGCGGCGAGGGCTATGGCGGAGAGGAAGGTCTT
>NZ_QNVX01000013.1:0-20231 GCF_003314725.1 Rhodovulum sp. BSW8 | reverse complement strand
CCAGAAAGACTGCCCAGACTACCAATCTCAAACCCGCAGACTCTCGTTATGAACGAGGGACCCAAGGGGGGCAGGTCATCCAGCATGGCATCCGCCAGCAGGCGCTTCAGCCATCGGACAGGAGACAGCAGAAGTTCGGCCGGCAAACGGAGCAAGAAATGGAGTCTGTAGCTTGGCCACCGGACCAACGTCCGCGGTTCGGTTCGACTTCGGTTCCGTCTCTCGGATGCGACTGACTTCGAAGCGTTCAGGTCAGGCCGCTATTTCTCGCTGCTATTTCAAGAGCTTACAGGCTCTACACCAGATCTGCGAAGTCGAGAGGTCCGGAGAATATCGGCCCGGAGAGACCATTTCGATGCCACCTGGCGCAGAAGCCAGTGCTCAGCTCCACCCGTATAACCCTCTAAAACAACGGAAAAATCCGGCCGGAGCCGGATCGGGAGAACGCTTTCGCGAGGGCAAGTGGCGGAGGGGATGGGCCTGACATCCAACCTTCTCCACTGCGCGGCACTCCCGAGCCGCTTCTGCAACCGCATGTAAAATATAGATTTTTATGCCTCTCTAATGCCGCGAGGCCAAGTTCCGCATGGAGCCATTACGGGCTCCGGGTCCAAATACAGGACGTAATTCTGTATCTGGAGGACCCAAGACATGGGCTTCGAACTCGTCCTCGGCGGCATCGTCGCTGCGACGCTCCTCGTGTATCTCCTGGCCGTGCTGATGCGGCCCGAGCGGTTCTGAGGGGCGCATCATGGCACTGCAACCGACACAATCCATCTTCGCGGCCGAACTCGTCGGCCCCGCGCTGCGGCAGAGCTTCGCGAAGCTGCATCCCCGTCTGCTTGTCCGCAACCCGGTCATGTTCACGACGGCGACTGTCGCGCTCCTCGCGACAGTGCTGCTCCTGCGAACTGCGGTCACCGGCGGCGACTTCCTCTTTGAAGTCCAGATCGCCTTCTGGCTCTGGCTCACGGTCCTCTTCGGCAACTTCGCCGAGGCGCTGGCCGAGGGACGCGGCAAAGCACAGGCGGCGGCACTTCGGTCGACGAAGGCCGAACTGAGAGGCAAGCGCGTCAAGGGCGACAGCACAAAGGAAGTCCCTGCAAGCGAGCTGCGCAAGGACGACATCGTGCTCGTCGAGACAGGCGACCTGATCCCCGCCGACGGCGAGGTGATCGAGGGCGTGGCCTCCGTGAACGAGGCGGCGATCACGGGCGAGAGCGCCCCGGTGATCCGTGAAGCAGGCGGCGACCGTTCGGCCGTGACCGCGGGCACGCGCGTCATCTCCGACTGGATCAAGGTCAAGGTGACCGCCGAGCCGGGTACGGGCTTCCTCGATCGGATGATCGCGCTCGTGGAGGGCGCAAGCCGGGCCAAGACGCCGAACGAGATTGCGCTCACGGTCCTGCTGACCGGTTTGACGCTGATCTTCCTGGTCGCCGTTGGAACGCTGCCCGCGTTCGCCGCCTACGCCGGTGGATCGATCGCTGTCCCTGTTCTGATCGCGCTCTTCGTGGCGCTGATCCCCACGACGATCTCGGCGCTGCTCTCGGCCATCGGCATCGCGGGCATGGACCGGCTGATCCGCTTCAACGTCCTCGCGAAGTCGGGCCGAGCCGTCGAGGCGGCGGGCGACATCGACACGCTCCTCCTCGACAAGACCGGGACGATCACGCTCGGCGACCGGCAGGCCTCCGAGTTCCTGCCGCTCTCAGGGATCCGCGATGCCGAACTGATCGAGGCGGCGCGGCTGTCGTCGCTTGGCGATGAGACGCCGGAGGGCCGTTCGATCATCGAACTTGCAGGAAAGGGCGAAGCTGCCCCGGGTAGCTCGGAAGTGGTTGGATTCACGGCCCAGACCCGTGTTAGCGGCCTCAATATTGGCGACCGCCAGGTGCGCAAGGGCGCGGTCGATGCCGTCCTGAAGCTGCATGCCTTCGAGCCCGCGGCGGTTCGCGAGATGAAGTCGCTGACCGACCGTATCGCGCGGGCGGGCGGCACGCCTCTCGCGGTGGCCGACGGAACGCGCCTTCTGGGCGCGATCCACCTCAAGGACATCGTCAAATCCGGCATCAAGGAGCGTTTCGCCGAGCTGCGGCGGATGGGCATCCGGACGGTGATGATCACCGGGGACAACCCGTTGACGGCTGCCGCCATCGCGGCCGAAGCCGGCGTGGACGATTTCCTCGCCGAGGCGACGCCCGAGGACAAACTGGAACTGATCCGCAAGGAACAGGCCGGCGGCAAGCTTGTCGCCATGTGCGGCGACGGGACCAACGACGCGCCTGCGCTGGCACAGTCCGACGTGGGCGTCGCGATGAACACCGGCACCCAGGCCGCGCGCGAGGCCGGCAACATGGTCGACCTCGACAACAACCCCACAAAGCTCATCGAGATCGTGGGCATCGGCAAGCAGCTCCTGATGACGCGCGGCGCGCTTACCACTTTCTCGATCTCGAACGACGTGGCGAAGTACTTCGCGATCCTGCCGGCGATCTTCGTGGCGCTCTACCCGGGCCTCGGCGCACTCAACGTGATGGGCCTAGCCAGCCCGCAGAGCGCCATTCTTTCGGCGCTGATCTTCAACGCCGTCATCATCCCGCTTCTCGTGCCGCTGGCGCTGCGCGGCGTGACCTACCGCCCGCAAAGCGCGTCCCGACAGCTAATCCGGAACCTCGGCATTTACGGCCTCGGTGGCCTGATCGTGCCCTTTGTCGGCATCAAGCTGATCGACATGGCCGTGTCCGGCCTCGGCCTCGCCTGACAGGAGACCTCAGATGATCCTTCTCACATATGCACTCGGGATCCTCGTGTTCGCCGCTCTGATCGGCGCCGTGACCCGGCTCTTCAAGGACTGATCCCATGGACCACATATCTGTCATTCTCTTCATCGTCGGGGGCACGGCGCTGCTGTCGCTACCGCTCGGCGCCTACATGAAATGGGCGATGGACCCCACGCCCGGCCAGGCCAACCGCTGGACCGGACTGTTCCAGTCAATCGGCGGCGCGTCCGCGGACCAGGACTGGAAGCGCTATCTGGTCACGCTGCTCGTCTTCAACGTCATCATGTTCACGGTGACCTTCGCGATCCTCGCTCTGCAGCAGTGGCTGCCGCTCAACCCGGACGACAGGGGCGCCCTCGACCCGACGCTGGTGTTCAACACGGCCGCGTCTTTCACCACGAACACGAACCTGCAGCACTACTCCGGCGAGGTCTCGATGAGCTACCTCAGCCAGCTTGCCGGCCTGATGTGGCTGCAGTTCGTCTCGGCCGCGACCGGGATCGCCGCGCTGGCGGCACTGGCGCGCGGAATTGCGGGTCGGCCGGTCCTCGGGAACTTCCTCGTGGACGTGCAGCGGGCGAGCTTTCTGGTGCTGCTGCCGCTGGCCGTCGTCGTCGCATCCCTGATGGTCCTGTTGGGCATGCCGATGACGCTGCAAGGCGCGGCGACCGCGACGACGCTCGAAGGGGCGATGCAGACCATCTCGCGCGGCCCGGTCGCGGCCTTCCTGACCATCAAGCAGCTTGGCACCAACGGCGGCGGCTTCTTTGGCCCCAACGCCACGCATCCGCTGGAAAACCCGACCTTCTGGACCAACGCGCTCGCCATGGTCGCGATCCTGCTCATCCCGATGGCCTGCGTCTGGATGTTCGGCCGCATCGTCGGACGGATGCGGCACGCGACCGTCATCTTCGCGGTGATGGCGGTGTTCATCCTGGTGAAGATCGGCGGTTCGGTCGCCTTCGAGAGCGCGCCGACGCCCGCCTTCGCCGAACTTCCGGTGTCAGAGGACACGGGCAACCTTGAGGGCAAGGAGCTCCGCCTGGGCGCCACGACAGGCCCGCTCTGGGCGGTGCTGACCACCTCTACCTCGAACGGCTCGGTAGGTGCGATGCACGACAGCCTCAATCCGCTCACGGCCCTGATGCCGATGGCGGGCATGTGGCTCAACGCCACCTTCGGCGGCGTGGGCGTCGGCATGATCAACATGTTTCTCTACATCGTCGTGGCGGTCTTCGTCGCAGGCATGATGGTCGGACGGACGCCGGAATATCTCGGCCACAAGATCGAGGCCAAGGAGGTCCGCTTCGCGATCCTCGCGCTCTTCGCCCACGCTGTACTGATCCTTGGCGGCACCGCGCTCTTCGCCGCGACCGCGCTCGGCCAGGCGACGGTGCAGGATCCCGGCGCGCACGGGTTCTCCGAGATCCTCTACGAGTTCTCTTCCGCCGCAGCCAACAATGGCTCGGGCTTCGAGGGCCTCGGCGACGGGTCGGGTCCGTGGAACATCGCGACCGGGATCGTGATGCTGCTCGGCCGCTACCTGCCGATCATCCTGCCCTTCGCGATCGTGGGCAGCCTCATGGCCAAGAAGCGCGCGACCGAGAGCGCCGGCACGCTCGGCGTGGAGGATGCCACCTTCGGCACCATGCTGGGGCTGACCGTCGTCATCTTCGGCGCACTCACCTTCCTTCCGGCAGCGGCGCTCGGGCCCCTCGCCGAACACTTCTCGCTGCCTTGAGCGGCTGAAACAGGAGAAACGCACATGTCAGACTTCATTTCCGGCCTGCGCGTCGCAGCTGCGACAATGGCCATCTGCGTGGCGGGTTACACCGCTCTCATCCTCGGGTTCGCGCAAGCCGTGACCCCGGCCACCGCGAACGGATCGCTCGTCACAAACGCGGAAGGCGAGATCGTCGGCAGCCGGCTGATCGCCCAAGCGTTCGCGTCGCCGGAGTACTTCTGGCCCCGTCCCTCGGCCGTGGACTACGACGCAGCCGGTGCCGGGGGGTCGAATCTCTCCCCGGCGAACCCGGAGCTGGCCGAACGGGCCGCGGCCCTGATCTCCGCCCATGGCGGCGCCACCGAGGAGCGGCCGATCCCGGCCGATCTCGTCACTGCGTCCGGTGCCGGACTCGACCCCCACATCTCGCTTGAGGGCGCTCTGTTCCAGGCGCCACGGGTGGCTGAGGCCCGGGGCGTTGCGCCCTCGGTGGTCACTGCGGTCGTCCGGGACATGGCCTACGCGCCCGGCGCCTTCTTCACCGAAGGCCGCATCGTCAACGTCCTGGAACTCAACCTCGCACTCGATGCGGAACTGGCTCCTCCGGCGGTCACCGAATAAGGTGTTCCCATGACTGAAGAAACGCGCCCCTCCCCAGATGCATTGCTCCGTGAAGCGGAACGGGAAGGGCGTGGCACGCTCAAGATCTTTCTCGGCGCCGCACCCGGCGTCGGGAAAACGTACGAGATGCTGCTCGAAGGCGCCGAAAAACGCGAGGCGGGCAAGGACGTGGTCATCGGCATCGTCGAGACCCATGGCCGCAAGGAAACCGAAGCCCTCGTCGCGCCGCTCCCCGTGATTCCGAGGAAGGAGCTCGTCTACAAGGGTCAGACGCTGACCGAGATGGACATAGACGCCGTCCTCGAGCGGCGGCCGAAGATCGTCCTGGTCGACGAGCTCGCACACACGAATGCGCCGGGCAGCCGGCACCCCAAGCGCTGGCAGGATATCGAGGAACTGCTCGCCGCGGGCATCGACGTGATGACTACGGTGAACATCCAGCATGTCGAGAGCCTGAACGACGTGGTGGGTTCGTTCACCCATGTCCGCGTGCGCGAGACGGTTCCGGACAAGGTGTTCGAGAACGCCGAGATCGAGCTGATCGACCTGCCGCCGGAGGACCTGATCGTCCGGTTGGAGGCGGGCAAGGTCTATGTGCCCGACCAGGCCCGCCAGGCGCTCGACCATTTCTTCTCCAAGGGCAACCTGCTCGCGCTCCGCGAGCTCGCTTTGCGCCATGCGGCCCAGTACGTCGACGCGAGAATCAAGGAACACCAGAGCGTCACCGGCAAGGACGGCTTCGGCGGCGGTCAGCGGGTTCTGGTGGCGATCTCCGAGGCGGCCGGTGGCGAGCAGGTCGTCCGGGCCGCGAAGCGGCTCGCGGATGCCCTCAAGGCGCCGATGGTCGCGCTCTATGTCGAAACTCCGTCAGCCGCTCGGCGCAGCGATGCGGAAAAGACGCAGCTCGCCCGGACCCTGGCATTGGCCTCGTCCCTGGACGCCACGCTCCAGTCGGTCCCCGCAACCTCCGTGCAGGAGGCCATCGTAGCCCAGTGTCGGGAGATGCGGGCGACGCAACTGGTCATCGGCAGTTCACGCCACGGTGGTCGGGGCTTCCCGCCGTTTCGGCGCTCGATCGTGAAGGACCTCATCGACAGGACCAGCGGCGTTGCTGTGCATGTCGTGCCGCTGGCCGAGGAGCGCCGGGCGGATAGCTGGCGGCGCTATCTGCCCGCAGCGCCGTTCACCGGGGATGCCGTGGCGCTCGGAGCAGTCGGCGTCACTACCCTTGTGCTATTCTTCGCGCAGGACTGGATCAGCCGCGGCCCGATCGACATGCTCTACCTCGTGCCGGTGATCGCGAGCGCGAGTTTCTTCGGCTCCCGGTCGGGACTTGTGGCGGCCATCGCCGCAGGCATCGCCTACAACTTCTTCTTTCTGCCGCCCTTCTACACCTTCATCATCTACGGCCCTGCCAATATCATCACGGCCATCCTGCTCGTCATTGTGGCAATCTTCACCGGCCAGCTCGCCGCGCAGGCGCGGGCGGCGGCGGCGCTTGCGATGCGCAGCGCGCGGGAGAACGCGGCGCTCGCCCGGTTCGCGACACGGCTTGGAGCGGCGTCCGACACCTCCGAGACGGCGAGAATCGTCTGCGACGAAATCCGCTCGATCCTCGTCGTGCAGACGATGATCCTGCATGGATCGGGAGATGGCGTGAAGATCACCGCCTCCGGCCAGACGAAGCCCGAACTCAGCCCTGTGGACAGGGCGGCTGCCGAGTGGGCTTTTGAGCATGGGGAAGCCGCGGGGCGCGGCACGAACACACTCACCGCGAGCGACTGGCAATTCCGCCCGCTCAAGACCTCGCTCGGCACGCTGGCGGTCCTCGGGCTGCGCAGCCCCTCAGGCCGCGACGCCGTACCGACGGAGCGGGCCGCGCTTGCAGAGAGCCTGATCGACCAGGCCGCGCTCGCCCATGAGCGGCTCAAGCTCGAGACGGACATGCGCGAGATGGAGGTGGTGCGCCAGCGCGACAGCCTGCGTGCAGCCCTCCTGGCCTCCCTCAGCCACGACCTGAGGACACCGCTGACGGCTGTAACGGCCGCGGCCGAGGCTTTGTCCTCCAGCGGCGAGGACGCCGAACTCGTCGAGACGGTGCGCAGCGAAGCGCGGCGGCTGAACCGGTTCCTCTCCGACCTGCTCGACCTGACCCGGATCGAGGAAGGCGCGGTCACCCCCGATCTGCAGCCCATCGATCTGACGGACGCCATCACCTCGGCCATAGCCGACCTCGCCGGGCCGCTGGAGGGCCGCAAGGTGCAGACATCGATCGATCCGAACCTCCCGCTCGTCCGCGCGGACGCCGTGCTGCTGCACCATGCGATCCTGAACCTCATCGACAACGCGGTGAAGTATTCGCCCGAGGAGGAACCGATCGAGGTAGTCGCGCGCATGGGACGGCGCGGCCCGGTGATCGACGTGCTCGACCGGGGCCCCGGCATCCCCCAGGGTAGCGAACAGCGCATCTTCGACCGCTTCGCACGTGGCGAGACCTCGGACCGCACCGGCGGTTCGGGGCTCGGGCTCGCCATCGTCAAGGGTTTTGCTCAGGCGATGGGGTTCACAGTAGAGGCGGCGCGGCGGCAGCGTGGCGGCTCGCGGTTCACGATCCGGATGCCGCCCGAGGCGATCGTCCAGCTCTCGATGGAGGACATAGCGTGAGCGGGCACATCCTGATCGTCGACGACGAGATGCCCATCCGTCGGTTGCTGCGGGTGTCCACCGAGCGAAGCGGCTACACCACCGAAGAAGCGGCGACCGCCGCGGCGGCGCTTCAGGCTCTCGATAGGTCCAAGCCGAGGCTCGTGCTCCTGGATCTCGGCCTTCCCGACCGGGACGGTCTCGAACTCATCGGTCCGTTCCGCGACAAGGGTGTGCCGATCATCGTGCTCACCGCCCGTGAGGGCTCGGGCGAGAAAGTCGCCGCCCTTGATCTCGGGGCGGACGACTACGTCACGAAGCCGTTCGACAGTGAGGAGCTTCTGGCGCGCATCCGCTCCTGCCTGCGCAGGGCGGACCGGAGCGCAGGCGTCACGCGGCGGGTCAAGGTCGGCCCGGTCGAGATCGATCTCGACGCGCACAGCGTTCGCAAGTCCGGCGCCGATGCCCGGCTTACGCCGAAGGAATTCTCGCTGCTGGCGGAGCTGGCCAGTCATCCGGGCAAGGTGCTGACCCACACCCACCTCCTGCGCGAAGTCTGGGGGCCGGCCCACACCGACAACGTCGAGTACCTGCGGGTGACCGTCAGATCGCTGCGCAAGAAACTCGAGGACGACCCGTCCAGCCCGACGCTGATCCTGAACGAGCCGGGCGTTGGCTACCGGTTCTTTGAGCCGACCGCACCGGGCAGTGCGGAGCGGACTTGATGACGCCGCGATACACAGATGGGCATGCGGTTCCTGCCGACGTGGAGGATGGACACTGATCATATTGCCGGAGAGCATGATCGCACTTGGTCCCGCATGACAGCGTAATCGCTCAGCATTTCCGCGATCATCGATCCTTCCGGCAGCAAGGCCAGCTCCTCGGCCGCCCGCGCCTGGAACTCCCGGCCATACTCGACCACGGGCGGGCACGTCGCGAGCCTCCCGTCCTCAGAACTCACCGTCGCGCAGCCGGTCAGCGAGATCGTTGCGATCGCGAGGACGGCGAGCCGCCGCTTCCAGCATCTGGCGTTGCACGTCATTGGCCTTCTCCGTGGTTTCAAGGCGCTCGGCGAGGCGTCCCGCTTGCTCCCCGGAGCCGCGCAGGGCCAGCAGGAACAGCAGGACCGCGAGGGCGGTGACGCCGTAGCGAAGCGCCGCGCGCGCCCATGACGATCCGGCGAGCATGGCGAGGAGCCCGGAGATCACCGCCGCCCCCGCCGCCAGTCGTCGAGGCGGGCGTAGATCGTGACCGCGATCCCGCCGAGCGCCACGGCGATGAACACCCATCGAAGCGTGTCGAGATACGGCACGAGCGGCAGGATGGCGGTCTGGGTCTCGGCGAGGACGCTCTGCGCAACCTCGACGCCGGCCGCACCCAGCGTCGCCACGCCCGCCGCGCCACCCCCCTTCATTGTGCGGCTGTCGGCCAGCACCTCGCGCGCGGGCGGCGACTCGGCTGCAAATGCCGTCGCCCGGACCGGGAACCGCTCGCCCCACTGACGCGCGGGACCGAGGTCGACGTGCATGAAGCCGGAGCGCGGGTAGAAGCCGAAGCCGAGGAACCCGACCTCCCGCGCCGACGCCTCGAAGGCCACGGGGTCGTGGTTCGCCATGGCGATGTCGAAGGCGGCGCCATCGAGGTGCTTGGAGCGGGTCGCGCCGCCGACGGCGCGGTTGTGCTCGGGGCTGCGATAGGCGGAACGCACGATCAGCGGCTTGCCCAGCAGGTCGCGCAGCGCCTGCAGCTTGTCGAGCGCGGGTTCGTTGACGAGCAGCTTGCCGGTGCCCCGGCAGGCAATCTCGGCAGGGCTGAAGTTGGGCCAGCGCCAGGTGCTCTCCGGCACGTCGCGCCAGTGGTCGTAGAAGGTCGTGGTCATGGGGTCCTCCAGAAACGAAAAACCCGCCTCGAGGGCGGGTCATTGCGGGCCGATGAAAGGGGATGGGGCGCGGCTACGGGCCGCCGCCGAAGATCTTCAGCTTGATCGCGATGCCCGCGAGCAGCGCCAGCATGACGCCGGTGGTGATCATCCGGACCGCGGTCTGCATGGCGGTCCGGCGCACCAGCCGGATGCAGTCGACCAGGGAGCGCAGATCCCGGATGTCGAGCGCGGCCTCGTCGCCGTCGAGGCCGACATCGGCGAGCGCGCGCTTTGCACCTTCCTCGGCCGCCCGGGTCAGGATCGCCTCGAACTCGGCGTCGGGCATGCGGACGTAGCCCTCGGATCGGGGTGGGTTCATCGGGTCCTCCTTGCGCCGCTCAGCCGATCTTGCAGCCCCAGAAGGACGTGTGGTCGGCCGCGAAGTAGCCGTCCGCGACCCGGAAATATCCCTGCATCTCGACGGTATCGCCCGCGGTCAGCGGCACCATCGTCTGCAGCCAGATCGCGGTGGCGAGCGAGACATGGGTGGCGGAGATTTCGCCGAGGGAGCCGCGGATTTCCGTCGTGCCGTTCAGCACCAGCCGCCCGCGCATGCGGGCCGTGGCGCTGGCGTTGATCTTGTAGAGCAGCGTCGCGCCGAAGAGGTAGGTGCCGTCCGCGGGCGCCACGAAGTGGTTGTTCCCGGCGTCGAACGCGCCCTGATCGTTGTAGTCGGTGTTGTTGAGGCCGATCTTCGTCCAGGTCCCCACGCCCACGTAGTTGTCGTAGTTGGTGTACGCCTTGAACCGGGGCAGCCGGGGCTGGTCCACGATGCCGGTGGCGTTGTCGACGCTGAGCCCGTCGAAGAAGGTGCTGCCGTCGGCGGAGACTGCCAGGCGGAAGCGGTCCGAGCCGAAGAGGCCGACCAGCGCCTTGGTCACGAAGCCGGTCTGCAGGGTCAGGCCGAGATCGTCGCCTGCCGCCTCCTTGTTCATGGTGTAGAACAGGTCGCCGGTGCCGCCCTCGGCCACGGTCTTCGCCGTCCAGAGCGCGGCGTTCAGCTTGGCCGAGAACGGGTTCGACGCATCGGCGGTGGTGCCTAGCCCCAGGAGCGCGAGGTTCTGCAGCGCCGTGGGTGTAGTTCCGACCCAGCCCGCGCCGTCATGGACCAGCAACAGTCCCTCGTCCTCGACCCAAGCCCGCCAGCCGGACCGGGGCGGCAGGCGCAGCCAGACGCCATCGGTCCAGAGCGCGACGTTCAGGTCCCAGCCCGCCCAGTCGCCCGTTGCGCCCGAGCCGACGATGTAGCGGTCGCCATCGGCGGGAGACCCGGGCGGCGCGGTGAGGTCACGGTCGATCACCGAGAGCTGCACGAGCCCGTCTAGGAGCCGCAGCGCCTCGTTGTGGGTAACGTGTTTCTGGGCCTGCGCCGCCAGGATGTAGGGCAGCAGGAGATGGGTCGTGGCGTCGGACATGGGAAAGGCCTTCAGAACAAGTGCGTGACAGTCTTGGGCGCGCCCCGCCCGACGAGGGCCGAGAGCTGGAAGATGCGGATGTCGAGCGTGTCGCCGGGGTCGAGCGGACTGCCCCAATCGGCGGTCTGCTGGGCGGCGGTGTAGACCGCACTGGTGGTGGTCACGCTCAGCACCCGTTTGACCGTCGCGCCATCGAGGATCTCGACCTCGTAGGCTTCGAGCTCTTCTCCGAGCGGCACCTCCAGCCCGCCCCAGCTGTCGGCTGCGAGTACGCGCGACCGGCGCGTCCAGCGGATCGTCAGATCGCCAGGCGTGCGCGGTGTGCGCCACGGCTGCTCGACATGAGCGACCGAGAACGGCCGCAACCCAACGCCTGCCGGCGTGAAGGACTGCGCCACATAGGTTTCGTCGCTGACTGGGCGGCTCGCCGGACCGATGCGCCAGTTCCACGGCAGCTCGAGATCGGCCTCCGCGATCGGCAGGGACGCGAGACTATCGTCCAGCACCACCACGCGTGCGCCTGCCGGAGCCGGGTTGCCCATCGCACCTTCGGTGCCGCGCTGGCCGCGCAGGAGCCGGGTCAGGCGATACCGGCCGGGCGCGAGCAGTTCCGCCGCGCCCGCCTGCACGATCTCCCAGACGCCCGACGCGGTTTCCACCGCCAGCGCGTTCGCCCCGCCGAACAGCGTCAGGTCGGTGACGCTCTCCAGCGTGCCGGTCAGCAGATCGACGACCAGAGCATTGCCGAGGTCGAAGCGCGAGGTGGGCCCGGCGTAGAGGTCGGAGACCAGCGCCCCCTTCCGGGCGCGACTGCCGAAGGTGGTCAGCAGCTCGAACCCGTCCGTCGAGGGGCTGCGGAACACCGCCATCTCGCCGGGCCAGGGAACCGCGTGCGCCGCAATGAGGGGCCGATGCGCCGGCTGGTCCTCGGTCAGCTGCGGCAGGTCCATCAGCACCGCGTCCGGCGCGCCGAACACTACGGCGCGCGTAAGCGACGCCGCGCGCGGATCGCCGGGCGGCAGGTCGTAGGTCGCCCGATCCTGGCGCACCGCCTCGATGCCGCGCGCCTCGGCGTCGGCGATGGAGACGAGCCGCAGATCGACCAGTCGCCCGTCATGCGCAAGCCGGATCGCGTCTGCCGGATCGAGCGCCAGGCGCGAGGGCGGCAGACGGAACGCCGCGGTCTCGCGCCCCACCCAAGCCTCCATCAACGCACGGCGGCAGCGTCGCTCGGCCTCCTCGGGCGGCACCGCCATCGGGAAGGACTCGGACGCGATCCGGGTCGTGTCCACCGTGATGCGCCGCGCCTCGACGAGGGCGGCGTCGTAGTCCTCGTCGGCGCGGGCGACCTGCCATTTCAGCGCCTGCGGCAGCTCCGTCTCCTGGCCGCGCGTCAGTTCCAGCACGTCGCCCTCGCGGGCCGCGACCAGATCATCGGGTGCGAGGGTCGCGACGGAGGCCCGGCCGCGCATGATGAAGCGGATCACCCCCTCGGTCTCGACCGCGTCGAAGCCGAAGTGGCGCGACAGCGTGGTGATCGAGGCGCGCGGGCTTTCGAGCGCGGTGATCGCGTAGCCTTCCACTGCGCCCCAGAGACCGGAGACGTCGATGTGGGCTTCGGGCAGACCAGCGCGCAGGCAAAGGTGCCGGACCAGCGCCGCGATCGACACCGCTCCCAGCCGACCGGTCAGCCAGTGGCCGAGCCGCCAGTTCGCCCCGTCCGTCCAGACGTCGGTCAGCGCGGGAAAGAACGGATAGGGCCGCGCGTCCCAGGTCCAGGCGGCGCATTCCGGCACATGCACCATCCGGCCGCCGTAGACCGAGGACAGTAGGTTGTTCGCGGCATCGCCCCACCAGAGGTACGTCGCCTCGAGATAGGCGCGCTGGATGGCGTCGTCGCGCCAGCCCCGCGAAAAATGCGGCGTGAAGCTCTCCGACGACTTCGGATCGAAGAAGACGTTCGGCTGGTTGGTGCCCCGGTCGATGGCCGGGCAGCCCAGTTCGGTGAACCAGATCGGCTTGGACTCGGGCGTCCATGCCGTCCGCGTGCCGCTCTCCACACCGCCCGGGCGGTCGTAGTGCGGGTTCGACCACCAGGCGCGCAGATCCTTGTAGCGAAAGACCCAAGGCTTGCTGGCCGCGCCGTCGGTGATCGGGGTCCGCACCTGCCCGGTGCGATCGGCCGCGCTGGCATAGAACCAGTCGAAACCTTCGCCGCCTGCGATGTTCCCCTGCAGGTAGGCGCGGTCGTAGATCGCGGGCCAGCCCTCGGCCGCGTCCGCGTGCTCGAACCCGTCACGCCAATCGGAGAGCGGCATGTAGTTGTCGATCCCGACGAAATCGATCTCGGGATCGGCCCAGAGCGGGTCGAGGTGGAAGAACACGTCACCGCTGCCGTCACCCGGCTGGTGCCCGAAGTATTCCGACCAGTCGGCGGCATATCCGATCTTCGTCCCGGACCCGAGGATCGAACGGACATCCGCAAGCAGGTCCCGATAGGCCTGGACCGCCGGATAGGTACTGGCGCCCGAGCGGATCGTCGTGAGCCCGGGCATCTCGGTCCCGATCAGGAACGCATCGACACCGCCCGCCGCCGCGCAGAGATGAGCGTAGTGCAGCACCATGCGGCGCAGGCCCCAGTCGCCGGGCGCGCCGGTCCACGAAACCGACTGGCCCGAGACGCTGAAGCTCGCGGGCGTCGCCGCGCCGAACAGCGCCGAGACCTGCGTCGCGGCCGTGGCGGTCTTGTCCACCGTCCCGGCATAGCCCGCCGCCGGCGAACAGGTGATCCGCCCCCGCCAAGGGAAAGCGGGCTGGCCGGTCTCGGCGGCGTCGTCGGAATACGGGTTCGGCAGCGTGTTGCCCGGCGGCACGTCCATCAGGATGAAGGGATAGAATGTCACCCGCAGCTCGCGGGCCTTCATCTCCTGGATCGCCTGCACCACAGCGAAGTCGGATGGCGTGCCGCCATAGACGGGGCGGTCCTGGTCGTCGCGGCTGACGAGGAAGGCGTTGGCGCGGCTGACGCCGTTGACCGACCAACTGGCAGGCGTGGTCGACTTCGCGGACACCTCGACGCCGGGCCGCACCTTGCAGGATCCCGCCCGCAGATCGTCGCCGAACCACGCGACGACGAGGCTGACGCTCTCGACCGCCGGGGCCATGGCCTGCAGCCGGTCCAGCGCCTCCACCATGTCGGTGGAGTCGGCCAGCGCGTTCAGGTTCTCGGGCACCGTCGCGCCGCCATCGGTCTTGCGGATCGCCTGCGTGGCATAGGTGAACTCGCCCGAGGCCGGGATCATGGTGACGGCGCAGGTCAGCCCCTCGGCGGTGTCGGGATCGGCGAGCGGCCGGAACACCTCGAAGGACAGCTGCGGCAGGCGGTTGCCATAGGTCGAGAGCGCCAGTTCCTCGAAGACGACATAGGCGGTGCCGCGATAGGCGGGGGTGTTGGCCGCGCCCATTTTCGCCGCGATGAACGGATCGGGGCCCTGAGCCTCGTCGCCCGGATACCAGCGCCAGGTGACGCCGGAGAGGTCCATCGGCTTGCCATCGGCCCAGATGCGGCCAATCCCGGTGATCGGGCCTTCGCAGAGCGCCACGGCGAAGGAGGCGTAATAGAGATACTCGGTCGTCTTGACCTTGCCGCCCCCGCCGCCCTTGCCGCCGCCCTGCGTGGTGGTCTTCGTCTCCTCGCGGAAATCGGTCGCCCAGATGATGTTGCCGCCCATCCGCATCCGGCCATAGAGCCGCGGGATCACCGCGCCCTCGGTGGCGGAAGTGATGCGCAGCGTGTCGAGCCGCGCGCCTTCGATGCGCTGCGTGGGCGCCAGCGACGAGATGATCCAGCTGTCGACGACCGAGCCGATGGTGGAGCCGATGAAGCCGCCGATGGTGGCGGCGCTGACACCGAGGATGGCTCCGCCGATGCTGCCGCCAATGGCGGCGCCAGCCGCGCCGAGAACGAGGGTGGCCATGTCGGGGTCTCAGCGTTGTGGGAACAGGAAAGCGAAGGCGATGCGCCGCCGCCAGGATTGCGTGAGGGGTTCCTCGATCACGCCGAGCCGCTCATAGGCGTGGAGGAAGGTGGCAGGCCCGGTCAGGATGCCCACATGCTTTGAGATGGCGCGAGGCTTCATGCGGAAGAGCACCAGCGCGCCGGGACCAGCCTCGGCGGGCAACACCTCGATCATCATGGCGCGCGCGCCGTCGGCCAGCACCTCGCGCGGTCCGGTCTCGCCCCAGTCGCGGCTGTAGGGTGGGATCGGGAACGGCTCGGGGCCGACGACCTCGCGCCAAACGCCGCGGGCGAGGCCAAGGCAGTCGCAGCCGACGCCGCGAAGGCTGGCCTGGTCGTGGTAATGCGTGCCGAGCCAGGAGCGCGCAATGGCGATGACGCGGGAGGGATCGGCGGAGGTCACAGCACGGACCCCTCGTGGCCGCCGTCCTTCGTGGCGTAGCGGAGAACCGCGTCTTGGCCGGGGATGTGCGGAAAGCCGCGGAAGTTGGCGATGTTCGCGTACTTGGCCCCGCAGGTCTCCATGCGCTTGTCGCAGCCTGCACGGATCGTGAAGCCGTCACCCTCGGCGATAGCGCGCACCGGCGCTTCGAGCAGGGTCAGCACGGCGACGCCGTCGGTCACGTCATGGCCTAGCACCTCAGCTTTGCGCCCCGCATTCGCGCCGCTGGTCCATGCGATGGTCCCGAAGGTGAACAAGCCAGAGGCGAAGCCTCCGAGCCCGGAGGCGGTGAAGGCGCGGTCGCGCAAAAGGTCGATCACGGCGCCCGTGCCCTTGAAGGCGGGGTCCTCCAGATCGACGCCGCAGCGCGCATCGCCGAGCGCGGCATCGCAGGTCGCCTGGAAGGTCCGCCCGACCGTTTGGCCGAGGACATGGGCGAGCGATCGCACCTCGGCGACGAAGGCCAGCCTCCCGCGCCGGATCTGGCCGATGGCGCCGCGCCGCATCAGCACACGCTGGCTCGTGTCGGCCCAGTTCACCCGCCAGACCTCGACCTCGGCATTGTCCCAGCGGCCGTCGAGGATGTCGGTCTCGGTGATGCGGTCGGAGGTCAGCACGCCCTCGGCATCCTGCGCATCGACGGACAGGTCCGAGCCCGAGCGGACCTCGGAGGCGGTCAGCCCACTTTCTGGCTCGAAGTTGACGCCATCGAAGGTGAGCGTCCGGTCGTGGTCGGTGAAGCCGAAGCTCGTGCCGTCGGCACGCGCGATCCGCCAGCACCAGGCGAGCGTGGTCGTGCCCTCGTCGAGATGGGCCTGAAAGGCGGGAACGAGGGTCTTCATCGGCGCAGTTCCAGAAGCGGTATGGAGGTGATCGAGCCGAGCCGTTCGAGGTCGAGCGTCACGTCGAGCACGTCGGTGTCGAAGCGGACCGGCACGTCGAACTCGAAGCCGGCGGTGATCGCGACGCCAGCGCCCGGCGCAGCGTTGAAGCTGACGACGCCGGTCGTGGTATCGACCGACCAGCCGGAGGGCTGCTCGACCCCGGCGAGCGCGATGCGCACGGTGCCCGCCACCGGCTTGGCGATGGCGCGCGTCCAGGATTGCGCGCCCGAGGCATAGCGCTTGACCAGCTGGAAAGCGGTCGTCGCGCTGTCGCCGGTGCCGATCGCCTGGTCGCTGGGCGACGGCGTGCCCGAAGGCAGGCAGGACTTGTGGTCGCCCCAGTCCTTGAAGCGGAAGCCGTGCAGCCGCCCGTTGCGCGCCTCGAAGAAGGCGACGACGGCTGCGAGATCGTCCGCGCGGCGGATACCGTAGGCGACGTCGTAGCGGCGGCGCGAGTTGGCCCAGCTGGCGTTGCGTTCCTCGTCGCCCGAGGCGAGCTCGACGATTTGCGTGCGCCGCTCCGGCCCGCCCCGCGCGCCGCGACTGATGTTGTCGGGAAACCGGACCTCGTGGAACGCCATCACATGCCCCTCCGCCCGAGCGAGACGGCGCGGGCGATGTCGGCCGCCACCTGCGTGCGGGATTGGCGGAAGCTCTCGGCGTCGTGCGCCATGATGGTGACGTTGACGCCGCCGCCTGTGCCGTAGCTCTGCGCCTCACGCCGGGACAGCACGCGCTCGCCCCGCTGCAGGATCGCGGGCACTTCGTCGTGGCGAAGTCCGGCCATGCCGCCACCGTGCATCCGGGGCGCGGCGGCGAAGGCCATAGCCGGGACCATGCGCGAGGGCCCAGCCGATCCGACCATCCCGCCCGCATGCAGGACGTTGGCGTAGGTGAGCGGGGACCGTGGCCCCAGTGGGGCTGCGTAAGCCCCGCGAACGCCCGCGCCGGAGAACACGCCCGAGAGCGCATTGGCTATCGGCCCGAGGATGAAACGCCGCGCGGCCAGTTGGGCGAGACCTGCCAGCAGCGAGGTGACGAGGTCGCGGAAGTTCAGCTTGCCGGTCTTCACGAACTGGCCCACCGCGTTCTCGGCCGACTGGAATGCGCCGACGAGGCTCTGGCCGATGTCACCGCCGATGTCGCGGGCCTTGCTGGCGTAGTTGGAGAGCGCTGCGGTGACGGCCTGCCAGCCGGTGACGGCGGCCTCGGTCGCGGGCTCCGCTACCGCAGCAGCAGCTCCGGCCGCAGCACCTGCACCCGTGGCGGCGCGTCCGGCATCGCCGAGCGCCGTCTCCAGCCGCTCGGCCGCGCTGGTGGCCTCGGTCAATACATCGGCACTGGCTTCGTCGGCACCCCGCACCGCATCGCGCAGCGCCTGCCAGCTTTCGAGGGGCGCGCGAGCGCCCTCGGCGAGATCGCGCGCGGCGCTGCGGTAGACATTCGCGGACTCGAGCGCCCGGTTCGCCGCCTCGGTCAGGCCGAGATCGGGCGCGCTGAGCGGGTTGTCCTCGAAGGCCCGGTCGAAGGCCGCCTGCGCCGCCGTCGTGGCGGCACTGGCCGCGCCCTCGAAGCGGTTCTCGATCTCGCCGAGGTCGAGGTCCGGCACCAGCGAGATGCGGCGCTCCGACCCGAGCGCTTCCAGCCCTTGGTTGATGCCGCCGATGAAGCCGTTGATGCGCGAGACCACGCCGTTCAGCATCGCCTCGACGCCGTCGACGAGGCTGTTGGCCGCCTGGAACGCCAGATCGCCGATGGCGGCGGGCAGCAGACCCCAGATCGCCTTGATCGCCTCGTAGGCGCCTTCGAAGGTGTTCGCCGCGGTGTTGCCGAATCCGACGACACTCTCAATGGCGCTCTGCATGCCCGACGCGGCGTCGGCCTTCAGGTCGAAGAACATCGCCGTGGCGGCCGCGCCCGCCGCAGCGGCGCCCATCCTGATCCGCTCCCAGACCTCGACCGCGAGGTCCTTCAGGAGCGACATCGCCTCGCCGAAGCCGCCCGCGCCGGAGACGAGACGGGTAAACTGGTAGACGAGCTCGCCCGCGCCGACGATCAGCGCCCCGATGCCGGTGCGGATCAATGCGCCGCGCAGAAGGACGAGCGCTGTGGCGAGGCCACGGACCGAGAGCGCGGCAGCGGCCATGCCGGCGACCCAACGTCCCGCGAGGAACGCGGCGAAGGTGGCGGCATAGGTGGTCAGGCGGCCGATGTTGTCGAAGAGCCCGCGGATCGCGATGCCGAGCGGACCCGTGCGGCTCGCGACCGCAGCCATGGCGTTTGCGAGGGCCTCGAGCGCAGGCGCTGCGGCGACGGCGAGCTGGTTCGACAGACCGCGCCAGATCAGTCCGAGCCGGGAGATGGCATCGTTCGTGCGCTCGATCTGGTCGGCATCCTGTTCGGAAACGACGACACCGAAGGCGAGGACGTCTTCCGTCGCCTGGCGCAGCGTCGCGGTGTCGATCCGCGACATGGCAATGGAGCCTTCCTCGCCAAAAAGCTGGCCTGCGACAGCCGCGCGTTCTGCGGCGGGCACGAAGCTTTCGATGGCGGCGTTGATGGCGCCGACGCGCTGGTCCAGCGGCAGGGCGATCAGCTCGTTGGCGGAAAGGCCCAGCCGGTCCAGCGCATCGGCGGCGGGGCCGGTCCCTGCGGCCGCCTGGCTGAGCCGACGCGTCAGATCCTTGGTGGCCTGTTCGATCCCGGACATCGACACGCCCGCCAGTTCGCCCGCGCGCTCCAGCGTCTGGATCGAGGCGACCGTGGTCCCCAGCGACTGCGCGAGCTTGGCCTGCGCATCGACGGTCTGGAGGCCGGAGCGGATCATCGCCACGCCAGCGGCGGTCGCGGCGGCCACGGCAGCGGCTGCCGCTACCCGGACCCGGCGCGAGAAAGCCGCGAGCCGGGCGTTGGCCGCCTCCATCTCGCGGCTGAGCCGCCCGAAACCGCGCGACCCGGCCTCGCCCACGCCCTCCAGTTCGGCGCGCACCTGCCGTCCGCCCACGGCCGCGAGGCGGACGCTAACCCGTTTTTCCGCCATGGGAATGATCCATCTGTTCGTTGAGTTTGGCGACCATCACCGCTTCGATGACGGGCAGCAGTTCGGCCATGGCGAGCGGCGGCACGCCAAGCGCGTCACCGAGCGCCAGCGCCGCCGACATGTCCCACCCGATCACCGCGCCGGGCAGGACACGCAGCTGGCCACCGAGACGGCCGACGAGGTCCCAGACCTGCCAACCCTCCGGAGTTTCCGGACGGTTCAGCCGCGCCGGGCAGTCCGGGCAGGCTTGCGCACACACTTCGCAATAGCGCTCGCCCCCGCCGAAGGACCATTCGGCGAGAGCGCGGAGACGTTTTTTTCCTGTTCCAGCAGCAGACCCTTGGAGACATAGGTCAGCTGGAAAGCCTCGAAGATCGGCCAGACGTCGAGCAGCGCATTGATGGCCTCGGGGCTCGGATCGATGGGGTTGCCTTCGGCGTCGCCGATGCCCTCCCAGGCAAGCACCGCGCGGCGGGCAAGCGCCTTGGCGAAGGCGACGGCGCGTTCCTCGTCCGCTGCCTCCTCGGGCACCACCTCGACGGCGGGATCGCTGCGGGTCGCTACCATCAGCGCCGTGGTCAGCGGGCGCAGCTGCACCCGGACGCCGGGCGCGAGGTCATGCCAGCGCGGCGCGTTCGTCAGATCGAGCGTCAGCATCAATAGTATCCGTTTTGATCAAGGGTTGATTTCGGCCCATTTCCGGTCGTCCCGGATCAGGGCGTTGGCGAGGACGATGAG